>BNTS01000044.1 GCA_025996775.1 Bacteroidia bacterium
GAACGAAATAGCAATTGCCAGAATACTTTCTTGCTGTGGGGGAAAATTGGATTTAATATTCATTTGACTAAGCCCTTATCCATTCTTCTTTTTAGCTTCTTGATCCAAAGCTGTTAATACACGACGACAATGATTTAGTCTCCCAATGGCAGTAATATTGGCAAATACGGCAACAAAAACCAATGGAATAACAAAAATCAGAATCGGTTCAAATATGTTCGCGTGAAGAAAGGAACTGTAAATCGTATAATTGCCGAAGAAATGATTAAAAAGACCGCATAGGATAGCGCCCAGACTGATAATGACTACCCGCTCGGGACGTTGCATGAACCCTCCTTTACATTCTATTCCCAACCCCTCTGCTCTGGCTCGTACATAACTAACCATCATTGAGCCGATAAGGGCGATAAATGCAAACAGTGAACTATAGAAATAGCCTTGCAGAATCAGGTAATAACAGATGCCGAAAAGCACAATTAATTCGCTGTACCTATCTAACACGGAATCAAATAAGGCACCGTATTTCGAGGACATATTCCCTATACGCGCGACTTGTCCATCCAACATGTCAAATAGACCCGCAAATAAAATGACTAATCCCGCCCAACCTACGTAGGAGAAATCGCCTCGTTCGCCATGGATTGCACCATAAATGAGAATCACACAAGCGATAACATTAATAAACAACCCACTGGCCGTAACAATATTAGGTGTTACCCCTATCTTGATCAATCCGCGTACAAAGGGATCGATGATTTTATAAATAATCTGTTGAGCAGCATCTCTTGCCTTCATCTGTAATCTATTTTAATGTATTCTGTAAATTTTTTAAAAGCCTACCAAGGTACATATTTTTCTATTATCAATAGATGGTTTACTTGGATTTCTTTGGAAAATACTTTCTGAAACTTCGGTTTTTATAGACAAATATTCGTTGCATATTGAAATTCCATACAAACCCGACGACTAAAGAAACTATAATTTTTGAAAATATAAACACGTTATCTTGCAGGAGACCAGGTAGTTTCTGCAACCATACTAATTTTCCTAATAATTCCGTAAGCATATAGGTTCCGTAAGTGTTCAGAAAAATACTGCCCACCCAGACTGTCAGGTATTTAATTACTACATATCGTTTTCGGACTTTGTAGGCGTCTTTGAAGGTCCATCTGTAATTGATGGTGCAATTAACAATCCCACCGCAAATCGAACCGATAAACGTTGCATAAACGTACAGCGGCAAGCAATAGTTCACAAATGGCAGACAGTATTCGTCCGCACCATAAAAGAGCTTGAAAAGATTTGCTAATAAGACTGTTATAAAGAAATCAGTTAAACTGGCAAGTTGGGAAGAGAACTGCGCTCGTAGAAACATGAAAATACCTCCCTTGGCTGAAAGATCCTTAGCATATTTTTTTATCCAATCAACCATCGCAATACCCATACTAATATTAAACTGTAAATCCCTGCGAGAATGTCGTCTAACATAATCCCCCAGCCACCTTTGAATGCTTCCATTTTTCGGATTCCCAACGGTTTGAAAATATCGAACAAGCGAAATAAGGCTAAAGATAATAGTCCATAATAAATATTGCCATCACTGACAACCAACAACGGAATCCATACGCCTACCATTTCGTCCACTACTACGCGCGAAGGATCCTCCCCCCATATTGATTCCACGATTCCTGATGACCAAACACCTAAGATAGTAAACACAACCACCAACAGAGTGGTTGCTATTAATAAAGAATGGGGCAATGGAAGGATAAGTGATAAAATCCACCATATTATTGTCGCAAAAATTGCTCCTGCCGTACCCGGCGCTATCGGACAATAGCCCGTACCAAATCCGGTGGAAATAATTTTATGAAAAAGAAATTTCTGACTCATTGATTATATCCAATATAGGTATAACAAAGAATACGCCTACTATCTCCGGCGCAACGAGATAAAACCCTGTGCCGGAGTCAGAGGCAATTATTTTATAAAAGAAGCTCATTAATCCAGATAATCCAAAGTCGGCTCGCCGATAATCTTGCGAAGCGTGTTCTTCAGGATTGTATGCTGGATAAACAAATCGTGTTCAGGAACTTGGTCGGGTTTATGCATCGGACTCTTGAAATAGAACGACAACCATGATTGGATACCGTGGAAGCCACAACGCTGAGCTAAATCAGAGAACAACACCAAATCCAGGCACAAAGGAGCTGCCAAAATAGAATCCCTGCAAAGGAAATCCACCTTCAACTGCATGGGGTAGCCCAACCAGCCAACAATATCAATGTTGTCCCATCCTTCTTTATTATCCTTACGAGGAGGGTAATAGTTGATGCGCACCTTGTGGTAGATATTGCTGTAAAGCTCGGGATAAGTTTCCGTTTGCAAGATTGAATCGATAACCGACAGTTTGCTCACTTCCTTGGTCTTGAAAGAACCCGGATCGTCAAGTACTTCTCCGTCACGATTACCCAGAATATTGGTAGAGAACCAACCTTCAAGACCCAGCATACGTGTTTTGAGCATCGGAGCCAAAACGGTCTTCAACATTGTCTGGCCCGTTTTGTAGTCTTTACCACTAATAGGAACCTTCTTCAAGTCGGCAAGTTCCCACATAGCCGGGATGTCTACACACAGATTAGGAGCACCCATAATGAAAGGAGCGCCTTCTGAAATGGCGGCATAAGCATAACACATACTGGGAGCTATCACTTCTGTATTATTCTCCTTCAAGGCTTTCTCGAAAGCAGCGAGGCTTTCGTGCTCCTTACTTTGGGGGATATATACTTCGGTACTGGCCGCCCACATTACAACTATCCGGTCGCAGCCATTGTCGGCCTTGAACTTGCGGATGTCTTCACGCAACTGTTGGGCATATTCCCAACGCGTAGCTTCGGGTTTCACATGTGTACCATGCAGTCGTTTTACGAATTTTTGGTCGAAAACTGCAGGTATCGGCTTGATAGCTTGCAATTCATCTTTAACCACATCAATATCTTCGTTCTTAAGCACTTCAGCATGTTTGGCAGCATCATAAATATTCTCGCTGAAGATATCCCAACCACCAAAAACCAAATCATTAAGATCTGCCAAAGGCACAACGTCTTTAATTTTAGGAAAACGGTTTTCATTCCGCTTGCCCAAACGAATCGTTGCCAACTGTGTCAAAGAACCAATAGGTTTTCCGAACCCTTTACGGACAGATAATGTACCTGTAATGAATGTAGAAGCTACCGCCCCTCCCACTCCAATAACAAGAACGCCAAGTTTACCCTTGGCTTCTTTTGCTTCAACTTTTGTCATTATATTTGTAGTAATTCATAGATAATTCACAAAGATAAACTTTTCTCTCTAAATAATATCGACTTCCCCCTCTAAATATAATACCATTTGAAATCCAGACGAAGATTGTAGCATTAACGCCCAAGTCTGCGGCACCCCCCCTAAAAGATAAAAACCTAAATCATAACTATCACTTTATAGATTACATCCTATTTATGCACGCATAAAGTATGAACATTTTTTTGTTTAACAGTTGTTCGACACTTGTCAAACACCGAAATGGATGGGTGAATCTTTGCTCACATCCTTCTCTTCTATATAATATGTGGCAAATATGGCATTTTATTTCCAATAATGTACTTTGCAGCTACTTTAAGTGGCTGTGTTTGATGCCATAGGTGAAGTAGACGATGAAGCCTACTGCGGTCCAGCCAATGAGCCGTATCCAGGTTGGGATGGGGAGGGCTACCATTTGGGCTATACAGATGAAGGCTCCCAGAAGGGGGAGGAAGGGTACCCAGGGAGCCTTAAACGGACGCTTCAGGTTGGGCTGTGTATGCCGCAGGAGGACTACGCCTATGCAGACTATCGTGAAGGCCAGCAACGTCCCTATGGATACCAATTCATTTAATACTTGAAGGGGGAAAAGACCTGTAATCAAGGCAGTGACAATACCGGCAAGGATGGTTGCATTGTGAGGTACGCCGCGTACGCTATGTACTTTTGCTATAACGGGAGGCAGCAAACCATCTTTGGAGATGGCATAATAAATACGTGTCTGCCCAAGCATCATCACTAAGATAACGGAACTCAAGCCGGCAATGGCGCCCAACTTGATGAGCGGACTCAACCAAGCCAAGCCTGCACCTGCACTGTCGATGGCCACGCCAATGGGAGCTTTTACATTCAGATCAGTATAATTAACGATACCCGTGAGCACCGCCGTAGTTGCTACGTAAAGTAAGGCACATACAATGAGCGAAATAAGGATACCTTTTGGCATATCTTTCTGAGGATTGCGCGTTTCCTGCGCAGCGGTAGAAAGGGCGTCGAAACCTAAGTATGCAAAGAATACGATACCTGCTCCGCGCATGATACCGCTCCAGCCGAAATGTCCAAATTCACCTGTATTCTCAGGGATGTAGGGAGTCCAGTTACTTACATCTACATAAGAAAGTCCGAAGCCGATAAACAGCAGGATGACACCCACTTTGATAGCTACCATAATATTATTGACCATAGCCGATTGCTTGATGCCTCCCAGCAGCAGGGACGAGATAATTGCCACGATAAACACAGCCGGGAAATTAATGATGCTCCCTGTAAACACCCAAGCATCGTCCACATAGTTGAATGTAGATTGTGCAAGTTGCTGAGGCAAATGGATATTCCAGCCCTCGAGCAAATTCAACATATAGTCTGACCAGGCAGAAGCCACGGCCGAGCAGGCAAAGAGATATTCCAGAATAAGCGTCCACCCGATAAACCAAGCCATTAGTTCGCCCATCGTGGTATAGCAATACGAATATACACTACCAGAAACAGGTATCATGGCTGCAAACTCAGAGTAACACAGCCCTGCAAGCACACAGCCAATGGCCGATATAATAAAAGAGATTGTAAGCGCTGGTCCGGCATATTCGGCAGCAGCTTGTCCGGTGATAACAAAAATACCAGCTCCCACAATAGCTCCAATTCCTAAAGCCACAAGGTTCATTGCCGTAAGATTGCGCTTTAAACCACCGTTATTCGATTTTTCGGATTCTTTCAGAATAGCCGTAATGTCCTTTTTCCTAAACAATTTATCATTCATAGGGTTAGAAATTTTGACAAAAATAAGAATAGTTTTGAATACACAAAGATTTTCCACCTGGTTTATTTTCGTAAAGAGGTAAAATAATAATTATGCTCAAAAAAGATGTTCTGTAACAGGGTTATATTATTGGATATATCATTTACAATTTCTAATTTGCGGCCTTGTTAGAGAATTAGATGTAAATTTTTATTATACCTTATTTTAAATAGCTGACATTATGAAAGTATATCAAACAAACGAAATCAAGAACATCGCAATTTTGGGAAGTTCGGGCTCTGGGAAAACCACTCTCGCTGAAGCAATGCTTTACGAGGGTGGAGTTATAAAACGTCGCGGTAGTATTGAAGCAGGCAATACGGTAAGCGACTATTTCCCGGTTGAGAAAGAGTATGGATACTCAGTGTTCTCAACCGTTTTTAGTGTAGAATGGCAGGACCGGAAATTGAACTTCATCGACTGTCCGGGTTCCGACGACTTCATCGGTGGAGCAGTGTCGGCTCTGAATGTGACCGATACGGCGCTCATGGTGCTTAACGCCCAGTACGGCATAGAGGTGGGAACAATCAACCAGTTCAGGTACACCGATCAGTTTAACAAACCGGTTATCTTTATTGTCAACCATTTAGACAATGCATTAGCCGACTACGATGGAGCAATCGTTCAACTGAAAGACCGTTTCGGATCGAAGATTGTTCAGATACAGTATCCCGTCAACGTGGGACCGACTTTCAATGCCGTAGTAGATGTATTGAAGATGAAGATGTATCGCTGGAAACCCGAAGGCGGAGTGCCCGAAGTACTCGAAATCCCGGCCGACGAGATAGATAAGGCTACCGAACTACACACAGCTCTGATAGAAGCTGCTGCAGAACACGACGACCAATTGATGGAAAAATTCTTTGAAGACGGCAACCTAAGCGAAGACGAATTAAGAGCTGGTATTAGCGCAGGACTGATTACACGTGGTATGTTTCCCGTTTTCTGCGTATGCGCCGGAAAAGACATGTGTGTTCGCCGCACGTTGGAGTTCTTGGGTAATGTGGTTCCAACCGTTGACCGGATGCCAAAAGTTAAAACCTCGGACGGAAGAGAAGTAGCCCCCGACCCAAACGGACCTACCGGCATCTTCTTCTTTAAAACAACGGTAGAACAACATATCGGACAGGTTTCTTATTTTAAAGTAATATCAGGAAAAGTAAAAGAAGGCGACGACCTGCTGAATGCCGACCGCGGCTCGAAGGAACGCATCGCTCAAATATTTTCAGTAGCAGGCCAGACCCGCAACCAAGTGCCTGAAATGCTTGCCGGAGACATAGGTGCTACCGTGAAGCTAAAAGACGTAAAGCGTGGAAACACCTTGAACGGCAAAGGCGCAGACTATACCTTCGATTTCATTAAATACCCCAACCCAAAATATCGCCGCGCCATCCGCGCCGTGAACGAAGCAGATTCCGAGAAAATGGCCGAACTGCTGACACGTTTCCGTGAAGAAGACCCGACATGGCTTGTAGAGCAATCGAAAGAATTGAAACAAACCATTGTATCCGGTCAAGGCGAATTCCATCTCCGCACCTTGAAGTGGCGTATGGAAAACAACGAAAAAATTCAGATAGAATATCTCGAACCCAAGATACCTTACCGCGAAACAATCACTAAGGCTGCACGTGCCGACTACCGTCATAAGAAACAATCCGGAGGATCCGGACAGTTTGGCGAGGTCCACCTGATTGTAGAGCCATACATCGAAGGAACACCTATGCCTGATGTCTATCGATTCGGTGGACAGGAATTTAAGATAAGTGCACGCGATACTCAAGTGATTGACTTGGATTGGGGTGGCAAATTGGTATTTGTAAACAGTATAGTGGGCGGAGCAATTGATACCCGCTTCCTCCCTGCCATCCTGAAGGGAATAATGGCTCGCATGGAACAAGGCCCGCTGACCGGCTCGTATGCCCGCGATGTACGTATTATAGTATATGACGGAAAGATGCACCCGGTAGACAGTAATGAAATATCCTTTATGCTGGCAGGTCGCAACGCCTTCAGCACTGCTTTCCGCGAAGCCGGTCCTAAGATTCTGGAGCCAATATACGATGTGGAAGTATCTGTACCTGGCGATTATCTGGGTGACGTAATGAGCGACCTTCAAGGACGCCGTGCCATCATCATGGGTATGAACAGCGAAAAGGGATATGAGAAGCTTTTGGCTAAAGTTCCGCTGAAAGAAATGTCGTCATATTCTACCTCCCTCAGTTCTATAACGGGAGGAAGAGCGTCGTTCACGATGAAGTTTGCTTCCTACGAACTGGTACCGGCCGATGTTCAAGAGAAACTCTTGAAAGCATACGCCGAGAAGAGTCAGGACGAAGACTAACTTTCAACTAAAAAGGGAAAAGGTGGTCTCTTCAAACAGGGACCACCTTTTCATCGAACTCTAATCATGTGACGCTTTTTTTTCTTTTTATTCTGTTTATTCTAAAAAGGTTAAATGTAGAAATGCCATTCACAGATAATATAGCGAATACTATGCCAAAACTTTCATCGCATCAGAAACATTCAGTATGTTTATATAAATCAGTAAACTATAGATTCCCAACACACCTTTGTACCTCAACTGACAATGTGGAAAAAATCCACAGTTGGGGAATTATTCCACAGTGTGGACAGAATCAAGGATGATATTTATCCGACTTATCGCTTTGCCGACAGTTTTTTCCCAATCGGTTTCCGGCAGAAGAGGATCGTTTATTTCCACGATACGTAGTAGCTGAACCAACTCATGAGCTTCGAGCATGGTGAAGAGGGGAATCAGCTTATGCGATAGCTTGGAAGCTTGCTTACGATCTTTGTTTTTTAAGGCTTTGCCAAGTAAATCCGCGTTTTTGTGCGTTTCCACAACAAACGTTTGCAATATGGCCTCAGACTCTGCGGCATTGCCATCGGCAAAGGTAGTTAAAGATGCAAAATTGAACACAGTCTCTGCCTCTGCCGTCATGGGTGTCTGGGGAAACAAGGTGTTTAAAAAGTTGATAAGCGCTTCGCCTGTAAAGGGTTTGTTCAGGAATCCTGCAAATCCTGCATCGGTATAATGCTCCTTCTCCTCTGCCAAACTGCCGGATAAAGCAATAACAGGTATGGTATCGGCTCCGGGTATGCCTGATGTGCGAATAAGCTTCAGCAGGGCATATCCATCTATCTCGCCGGGCATCTGTATATCGGTAAGTATCACGTCGAAGGAGGCTATTCTAAGCAGTTCAATAGCACCACGGGGATCAGAACTGGGAATCACGTTGATATGATTTCGCTTTAACAAGATTTCGACAAACTTTAGTTGAAGTACATCATCATCTATTACCAAGCAATTTATTTTGCGTTCAAACACAGGCATTGGCTGTTCAACTTCTTTTTTGATGGAAGCTTCTTCGGCAGCGGTATTCTCTTCCGAAGCTTCTGTCAGCGGGATATGCACAATGAATTCGCTTCCCTTGCCTAAGTGGCTGGTCAGCGTAATGGTTCCATTCATCAAGGCAACAAGTTTGTAGGTAATGGAAAGACCCAAGCCAAAACCTTCTTCTTTTTCTGAACCGTCTAAGCGGGTAAACTCCTGGAATATTCTTTTCTGGTCGGCTTCAGATATTCCCGGCCCTTCATCCCTCACGGCTACACAGAGCATACACTCCGTGTCGGAAGGTTCTATCCAAACACGCAGATAAATGCTTCCTTTCGAGGTAAACTTGATGGCATTAGACAGCAAATTACCCACAACCTGACGGATCCGAACCGGATCGCCCTCAAACCATTCGCCTTTCTCGCTATCAATTATCTCCAAGGGGAAGCCCAGGCCTTTGGCATTAGTAAGGGGCTTAAAGCCGGCATGTATCGCCTCAAACAAAACGGGGAAATTGAAAGCATAGGGATGGATTTCCATCTGCCCCGACTCCAGACGGTGGAAGTCAAGCAAATCGTTTACAAGTGTAAGGATGTGGCGAGCCGAAAGGTTCATATTCTCCAAAAAGCCCTTCTGCTCTTCGTTCGGGCGGTTCTGTATTAGCAACTCGATATAACCAAGGATAGATGATAGCGGCGAACGAATATCGTGGCTAATCATCAGCATAAACTTTTCTCGACTTTGCAACAAGTCTGCAGCAAACCGGTTCGCCTCTTCCAACTGCTTTTGGTAATAGCGTCCTTTTGAAATATCTTTTAATATTAGGAATAAGAATAGAAGGATGATGGCCATCGCAGCCAAAGCAATAGCGGCAAGACGTGTCAGAGCTCGATTGAGAAAATCCTGCTGTATAATTTCTTGTTCGTTAGAAGCTATCGTCTCTTCTTCTCTTATCTCAAGCAGGAGCAGATTTATCTTTGAGGTAATCACGTTATTGTTTGTACGAAGATTATCAGCCTCGGCCATTAGTTTCTTGTTTATATTCTCGCGACGGTCAATGATTTCGTTTTGGAGTTTCTGTAAAACGGAGGTAACAGCGTCGGTGGGGTCGTATTCAGTTACCAACGAGTCAACTTGCTGGTGGCTTGTGGAGTTGATTAGAAGCGTTGTATCGGCTTTAACGGGAACAAAGGCTTCAGCCAGGCGTTTCAAAAAGCCCTTTTTCTCACGTTGTATCAGTAATGTGTCTTGCCGGGTCTCGTTTTGAGTTTGCAACTCTATCTCTTTTATCTTTTTTCGTTCTTCAGTCAGCTCTTGTGCAAAGCTTTTGGAATAGAGTTGCTCCATTTCCTGTCGCGATTTCAGCAATTGAAGTGTGTTTATGCGTTTTTGCTCCAACAGCATTTCTATTTCATCAATCTTTCTGCTCTTTGCCGTATCGGATAAGCTGCCCCTAAGTAGTTCCAATTGCCCGGAAATCTCTTCAAAAGTCTGGTTGAACCTTAAAGTAGTAATTTGCTTATCGCCTGAAGCGTCTAAAGATTGTGCATATGTTTCGCTTTCAAAAAGCAGAACCAAAGTATTTGTAACAATAGCAGCTTTTTCGCGGGCAGGGTTTTCTTTAGTCTCCTCCTTTCTGATTTGAGTAATCAGGGCGGAAATATAAAAAATAGCAAACACCACTAAAAGGGCAATGGAAGCATATCCAAGAATCACCCATCTTGTTAAATGTAAATCCCTCTTCTTCGTCTTCATCTCATCAACATCGATTAGCGTTACCAACATTTCTACGCCCAAAGATATAAAAAAAAATGAATCATACAATAGCCAGATACCTACAAAATGGGATACATCGGCAGGATCTCTTTGCAAACATAAAAAAAAGTATTACTTTTGTCTGTAATCTAAAGTTGTGCACGTGGATGCAAAAGTAAAATTAAAGGTTCAGGGATTGACTAACAGTCAGGTACAATCAGGTGCTTATGCACTGATACTGTCAGAAGAGAAAGGACTGAGGCGTATCCCTATCATTGTAGGGATGGCCGAAGCCCAGTCTATAGCTATTGCTTTAGAGCATATCATTGCCCCGCGACCCCTTACACACGATTTGTTTACTGCCATATTTCAGGCCTATCATATTCGTCTGCTCGAAGTCTATATTTATAAGTTTGAAGAAGGGGTGTTCTTTTCCGAACTTTTACTTGAGAAAAGAGGTGGAGAGAAAGTGCGCATTGATTCGCGTACCTCCGATGCCATTGCTATCGCCCTGAGGGTGAATTGTGATATATACACCAGCGAGCAGATTGTTCAAGAGTGTGGCGTAGTGCTTGAAGAAGCTTCTTCCGACGAAGAGAAAGACGATGATGACGACCTGCTCTATTTGGAGCCGGAGGAAATCAAAGACGATGCTAAACTGAAAAAGAAACTTTCGTTTATGGATATAGAGGACTTGAATATGCGCTTGGAAAATGCAATTAATCAAGAGAATTATGAACAAGCCAAGATGTACCGCGACGAGTTGCGCCGACGGGAAGAATAATAAGAACAAGTTTAAGAATTAATTATGATTGAACCTGCAGGATTTAGCTTAGACTCGCTTGGGCGAGGTGTGTTGGGGATGGTCAGCGTCCTACTCGTTTGCTATTTGATTAGTTTTGACCGTAAACGTATAGATTGGAAATTAGTTGGAGCCGGGTTATTCCTTGAACTCGTTATAGCACTATCCATATTGTATATACCGATCGTTGGCCTTATCTTTGAGTGGGCCGGTCGGGCATTTGTAAAGTTAATGGACTTTACCGGCGAGGGGCTTACCTTTTTGTTAGGCCCCTATGCCGATAAAGCTAATGGATTCAGTTTTCTGTTTCATTCTTTGCCCATTGTAATCTTCTTCTCTGCGCTGGTTTCCCTTTTCTATTATTGGGGGATTATCCAGAAAGTGGTAGGCGGCTTCTCGTGGTTGCTCAGAAAGTTTTTGAATATTTCGGGAACGGAAGGGCTTGTTTCGTGTGGAAATATCTTTATGGGGATGACGGAATCGCCCATCTTAATCAAAAACTACCTCCCGGCTATGAACAAATCAGAGATATTCTTGGTCATGGTATCGGGTATGGGAACGATTGCCGGCTCGGTGATGGGAACCTACATCGGAATGTTGGGAGGTATGGATCCTGAAGCTAATGTAATGTTTGCCAAGCACCTGCTCTCTGCATCGGTTATGGCCGCTCCGGGAGCTATCGTGATTGCCAAAATGCTATGCCCACAGACAGAAAAAAACAACGATGCGTTGGTAGAAGTTGACAAAACGACCGGACACAGCAGTCCGCTTAGCGCACTGGGCGCAGGTACTGCCACCGGCATACAGTTGATGGTTAATATTGCAGCCATGCTGCTTGTCTTTATTGCCTTAATAGCCTTGGTAAACTATGTATCCAAGGATTTGGTTGGTCACTATACCGGAATAAACGATTGGATTATAAAGATTACAGATGGCAAGTCTGACGGGCTTACCTTCCAATTTATTGTCGGCATTATTCTGGCTCCCTTTATGTGGCTGATAGGTGTTCCGGGAGCAGATATTACGGTGGTAGGTTCTCTGCTCGGCCAGAAAACCATCCTCAATGAATTTGTGGCCTACTCACAGATGCAGCAGTGGATGGATGCAGGGATGTTTACCTATGAAAAGTCGATGCTTATGTCTACCTATATATTATGCGGCTTTGCCAATATCTCGTCTATCGGTATCCTGATGGGAGGGATTGGCGTCTTGGCTCCCGGAAAAAAGGATATGATTACCCGCTTCGGGTTTCCTGCCATGATAGGAGGAGCACTTGTTTCCATTCTCTCAGCTTGCATCATAGGTATGATTATGGGCTAACAAAAAGATATACAACATGCAATTATTCTACACCCCCGATATAGCAGTACAGTCTGAGCTGCCCGAAGAAGAAGCTCGCCATGCACTTCGCGTACTCCGCCTTGCCAAAGGAGACGAGATTGAGCTGACCGATGGAAAGGGTTTCTTCTATAAAGCCATTATCCTTGGAACAAACCCCAAACATTGCGCAGTAAGCATAACGGAGCGGTGGGAACAGCCCCCGCTTTGGTCTTTCAACCTGCATATAGCCGTAGCCCCCACGAAGAACCTCGACCGCATGGAGTGGTTTTGCGAGAAGGCTACCGAGATAGGCATCAATGCCATCACCTTTCTGAATTGCCGCTACTCTGAACGGCGTGAGATAAAGACCCCTCGTTTGGAAAAGATACTCGTAAGCGCCATGAAGCAATCGCAAAAAGCGACCTTGCCCAAGCTCACGGGCATAACCGATTTCAAAACCTTTGTCAACCAACCTTTCGAGGGACAGAAATTCATTGCCCATTGCGAAGAGGGCGAGAAGCCTCTCTTGAAACAGGGCTATCGCCCGGGGGAAAACGTCCTGATACTAATAGGCCCCGAAGGCGATTTCAGCCCCGAAGAAATAAAACTTGCCATCGCTCAAGGCTTCTCCCCCATCTCCTTAGGCCTCAGTCGCCTCCGTACTGAAACCGCCGCCCTCGTAGCCACCCACAGCATACATCTATTGTAAAGACTCTACTACTATGCTGTCAATTTATGTCATTTGGTATACCTTTGCTGACAAAACAAATCAATAAAAAAGATAACGATGGACAATAACATTTTATTTGCATTTGTACTGACACTTCTTGCCGGCTTAAGCACCGGTATCGGAAGTGCTATTGCATTTTTTGCAAAACGAACAAATACCAAATTTTTGTCCGTTTCGTTAGGATTCTCTGCGGGTGTTATGATATATGTCTCTTTTGTGGAGATATTGCCACAGGCTTTTGAGTTGGTAAACCAAGCCGGCACGGAGAAAAACGATCTTTTTGTTGTGATTTCATTCTTTGTAGGCATCGCCTTTATCTACCTTATAGACATCCTTATTCCAAGTGCCGAAAATCCCCATGAAATGCACAGGATTGAAGAAATGAGTGAAACAAAGGTAGTGAATAATGACTTGAAACGAACCGGTATTTTAATAGCTTTAGCCATTGGAATTCATAATTTTCCTGAAGGAATTGCCACCTTTGCATCGGCTGTTGTTACACCTGAAATAGGCATTCCGATTGCTATCGCCATAGCCATACACAATATTCCCGAAGGAATTGCTGTATCCGTACCGATTTATTATGCAACAGGAAGCCGTTCCAAAGCCTTTTGGTTATCCTTTTTGTCGGGAATGTCAGAGCCGCTGGGAGCACTTTTGGGTTTTTTAGTTATCATGCAGTTCTTAAACAACTATAGTCTGGGTCTATTGATGGCAGCCGTTGCCGGCATCATGGTATTCATATCTGTCGACGAACTACTGCCCGGCGCCGAAAAATACGGCCACCACCATTATTCCGTCACAGGCTTCGTAGCCGGAATGGCCGTCATGGCCATCAGCCTACTCCTCTTTTAAAAATTTTCATTGAGTTCATATAGCCTTTTACCTCCTGTATATTGAACGAATAGCCGATGTTTAGTTCATTGGCTTTTTCATAAACCCGCTTTTTGGACTTGTTTTTATAAACAAAGATTTCTCTTGTTAAATGATGGTTTTTGGGCAAGAGCGAACAACCTCATGTTTAAGACTTCATTCATACGCATAATTTTTTACATAATAATATTCAGGCTAAAAGCCTGTGCTTTATACAGAATGAGATTTTAGCAGATTACTTAGTTGATTCAAAGATGCTTGTTTGCAAACTTCTTAGACAGGGTGATTTGACATTGTATTTCTCTCCGTACTCTATCATGTCTGCAAACATCTTTTTCATTTCTTCGGGTGCGTGTTTCGTGTGCCCGTCAAACATCAGTTGTATGGCTTCATTGCTGTATATCTTTTTAGCAATGGGAACGGCAAGAAATAAGGGGAGGGAATATAACTTATTGGATTTCTCCATTTTAATATTAATTCCCCTTTTTGTACAAACCGAAAGACCTTCTCGGATTGCCTTGATAGCCTCCTTGATTATTCCCGGATTTTGAACAAAAGCCTTTCCGCTTCCTGCTTTCATAATTCCGGCGGACAGACCCGCAGCAACAGCATAATGTGTAATCAGCCATATTTTAATATGGTCGGAAATTACGGGTTTTAGATTGGCATCCTCCATCGCTTTAGTTATCTTCTGTAAACGGGGAGTGATTTCTCCGGTCAATTCTCCAAGCGGAGTATGTGAATATTTCAATCCTGAAATGGCACTGTTGATACTATGTTCATTTCTACCACCACCAACCATAAAGGGGAAACCAAATAAATATTGTTTAGGGGAAAGGTAGTTTGAAATTTCGTCAAAATCATCCCACATATTCTGAAAGAAAAGAATATGGGCTTTACCCGCAGATTCTTTCAGTTCCGGAAGGATTTCTTTCAGGTAAATACAGTTGGTAGGAACGATAATGTATTCAAAATCGTTTTCAGGCAGGAGTTTATCAACTATTTTGGGACGAAAAATGACTTGTTCGGTTTGTTTTTGACCTCCCCTGAAATCGGAACATTGTATATTGATTCCGTTTTCTATTGCTGATTGTAATTTCTCCGGTCTTACTAAAACAGTAATATCACAGCTAACTTTAGAAAGTTGCCATCCGTAAGTACTTCCGATGATTCCGGCTCCATAAATAAGTATTTTCATGATTGATTGGTGTTATTGGATTGTTTTATTTCTAAAAAACAGGAACGAAACAATGAATACGGTTCGGAATATGGTTCTCTTACCGAAAGAAATTCACTGGGCAGGTATCCTGAAAATTCTTTAAATTCTTTGATGAAATGCGATAAATCGTAATAGCCACAACGACAAGCCAATTCATTCAAATTCGTTTGCGGATAAATGTATAAAATCTGCAATGCCCTTTGAAAGCGGGTAATTCTCAAATAGTCCTTTGGATTTGTCCCGATGTACGTTGTGAAAATCCGTTTGAACTGTTTATAACCGAGACAAGTTGCATTGGCAAGAGTAGATATATCTGTTATTCCGGCATGGATGGAGAGCATCACATCTCTCATGCGTTTCAAATTATCTTCATCAAAATATTTCATTTGATTCAGGAGAAACTGTTCAATCAAGAAAACACATGCCTGATTATTAGTTGTGTCCATTAACCGGAATTCCAACTCTCTTAATTGTGGTTCATTCAAATTATTAATTGCAACTATTTTTTCGTTCAATTCATGCATTGAGTTTCTAAGAAAGGCTTTTGCTCCAGTAGGTTGAAATACAACAATAATAAGATTGAGACTATTAAAACTTAGCGTAGCATGATTGGTTGATTGTCCAAACAAGTAAGCCGACGGAAGAAAATCTTTCTCCAATGAAGAATATACATTTCCTATCCTGTTGAACGCAAGTCCCATACATCCGGCAGGAATGAAGCGTTGCGACCTTCTCGCAGCATCATCCATCGTAATGAACCAGTATTGCTTCACATAAGGAGCAAGCAATGCCGAAGGTTGTATGGCTTGAAAACTCTCCATTTAGATAATTCGTCAGGCAAAAATAGAGATATTATCTTGTTTTTCAGATGTAAAAAACGGACTTTTTGATTTTGTACAGTTGGATAAATACAAAATAAATTATTGAAAACGGATTTTATAGTATCAAGATATTGACCCATACAAGAAGTCAATTGTATATATCCAAATTCCCGTCAATGATTCTTATGTTTATTCATCTTTCTCTGCCCATTGGCTATAGGGCGTTTGCGAAAGAGCGGAGTTGTAGTACCGTCGGTCGAGGGTTACTTCCTCGCCTATCCAAGCCGGAAGTTCAAAGGTTTCATCTTCAGCTGCAAGCTCTATCTCGGCTATCACTAATCCCTCATTCTCGCCATGAAATACGTCGATTTCCCAGGTATGCTTTCCTGCCACTACATAGTTACGAACCTTGTCGATAAGTCCGGCTACGCAAAGTGTCATCAGTTCCTCGGCATCGGCCAAGGATATCTTCTGCTCAAATTCGTAGCGGCTCCACATTTTCTCGTCTGAGGGGCCTTTGATGGTGAGGTATCCCTCGTCCCCCTTGATGCGAACGCGCACCGTACGGCCTTTATCCGCACATATATATCCTTGCATGATGCGAAGAGATTTCTGTACTTCCCGGGAGAAATCACCTTTTACCTTAAATTTTCGTTCTATCTCTATAGCCATGGCTTCATGCTTTATTTGATTGTTACCAACGTAGCCCCAAAGCCATATTCCTGAAAAGAGGCATCCTGAAAGGTATAGCTTTTATACCGTGTCTTCAGCTCCTTTTCGATGGCGGCACGCAGTACTCCGTCGCCCTTTCCATGGATGAATACTATCTTCTGCCCCTTCTTTCCGGCATATTGCGCCAACGTGTCATGGAAGGTTTTCAGTTGGTAGTTCATGATGTCGGTATTGCTCATGCCGGCCGTTGTTTCCAACAATTGGTTGATGTGCAGGTCGACCTCTATGATGGGGTTATCCTGCTTCTTTTTGACGGCGGGCTTAGGCGCATGTCTGTCAATACGGGTCTTTTCCCGGATGGCCTCTTGCAGTTCTGTTGCCGAGATAAGATATTCTTTTTCGGGATTATCTGCACGGACAACAGGGAAAATCAGGGCATCTTCTTCAAAGAAATCGTTCTCTATAAAGCAGTGTATCTTGTAGAACTTCACGGTATCGATGCGGAGTTCTACTGAGATGGCATTCTTCAGCGAGTAGGGTTTGTCTTTCTTAAAGGCTATCAACTGCACGCAAACACGTTCCAGATTATTTAACTCTTCCTTTTCAAACTCTTCTATAAATATCTTCGTGTTTGGCTCTACCAAACCGTTGTAACGACTGAGCCAGCTATTGTTCTGCCTGTTCATATAATTAATGAAGAGGTAGTAGTTGCTGTCGTTCACGAAATAGGCCTCGAAGGCCGTTTGCATCGACTTAGGGTTGATGGGCAGGTAGGCCAGATAGATGTTGAGGCTTTCGCCTTCAGGCGTTTCTACTATCTTTACTTCTTCCTGCTTAGGTTCGGGTTTGGGCGCTACTACAATGGGCTGTACTTTGGGACTGGGCGTATGCACCTGGCTGTTGAGGCTCTCCACTACAACCAATTCGCGTATCAGGGCTGGCGTCTCGAAACCGTCTTCTTCTTCAACCAACACCTGGTCTTTCCCCTGGAAGCGACGCACTATGCCACCCCCTACGCTGTTTAAAAAACGGACTTTATCTCCTATTTTAATACTCATATCTATTCTTCTATTCGTACCGATTGTTTATCTGGACAAAGTTCACTAATTTTGTGCAGATTATAAAGAAAATGACAGCAAAAACGCAAGAAATACATATCGAAGAATACAATTATCCGCTGCCCGACGAGCAAATTGCCAAATTCCCACTCCCCAAAAGAGATGAATCAAAGCTCTTACTCTACAAAGAGGGAGAGTTGGGGGAAACCATCTTCAAGCACCTCACCGACTACCTGCCGGAGGGTTCTCTGCTGGTATTCAACAACACCCGTGTGATTCAAGCCCGGCTGCTCTTCCAAAAGGAGACGGGCGCCCGGATAGAGGTGTTCTGCCTTGAGCCGGTAGAACCGCACGACTACGCCTTGGTTTTCCAACAAACCGAGCATTGCACCTGGAATTGCTTGGTGGGAAATCTGAAGAAGTGGAAGGGAGGCGTCTTGAGCAAAGTCATGTCCATCAACGGTGAGCAGGTGATGCTTCATGCCGAACGAATACAGACGCATGGTGATACCCACCGCATTGCGTTTAGCTGGGATAATCCCCGTTTCACGTTTGCCGATTTATTAGAGAACATGGGCGTACTCCCCATCCCGCCCTACCTCCACCGGGAAACGGAAGCCGCCGATTTGCAAACCTATCAAACGGTCTATTCCAAGATAAAAGGCTCCGTAGCTGCCCCCACCGCAGGCCTGCACTTCACCCCCGAAATACTGAATGATCTTGACGAGAAGGGCTTCGGACGCGAAGAACTAACCCTGCACGTAGGAGCCGGCACCTTCAAGCCCGTGCAAAGCGACACCCTGGAAGGCCACGAGATGCATACCGAGTTTATCTCCGTCAAACGCTCCTCCATCGAGCGCATCCTGAAGAACCGCAACAAGATTATTGCCGTAGGAACCACCTCCGTACGCACGCTTGAGAGCCTGTATTATATAGGTGTACTTCTCGCCGAACACCCCGATGCCACTTCCGAAGAGCTAATAGTAGGTCAATGGATGCCCTACGAGGAACAAAACAACCTCCTCTCGCCTGCCCAAGCCCTGCAAAACATCTTGGATTATTTAGACAGGAAAGGGCAAGACAAACTAATCACCGCCACCCAAATCCTGATAGCTCCCGGCTATACTTTCAAGATAGTAAAAGGCATCATCACCAATTTCCACCAACCCCGAAGCACGCTGCTCCTCCTAATCTCCTCCTTCGTAAAAGGCGATTGGCACCGCATCTACGACTACGCCCTCACCCATAACTTCCGCTTCCTGAGCTACGGCGACAGCTCCCTGCTGCTATAAGAGGCTAATCTCCTCCAGAGCCAAATCGGGATGATTGCAGGGCTTTATTACAGGGCAAACGCATTAAAAAATTCGGCAATTTATTCCGGTATTCTTCAGATAAAGCAGCCTTTAATCTTGGACACTGAAGAAACTGTACGACGACGTTGCAGTTGTCGGATGAACCGGAAATAACTATTCTCCATCGCAGATATATGCATTTTTTTTGGCAGATACCTTGATGAGTTTTATAAGATACCGTTATCTTTTCATTATTTGACAGCTGTCGAACAACTGTTTGACAAGTGTCGGACAGCTATTCGACTGCTGTCAAACAGCTGTTCGACACTTGTCAAACGATGAAAAAGACCCGATATCTGCAGAAAGTTTACATAAGGGATTCTTAAAAAAATGCTGACGAAAAAAAGATCTATCTGCGTTTACTTGTAATTTCTTGTAGCAGATTTACAATCTTAAAGCCATTTTTTATTTTTATTTTTTTATTATTCAAAGGATAATGCTAACTTTGTTACGGTTTTTGACAGAGTTTAATGGACTTCGGCTCTTGTTTGAAAATCAAATTGAAATAATTAATTATCAGAAGCCCCTCTGCAACTATCATGAAAAAGCCCATTTTTCTCCTTTTTGCTGTATTAATCAGCGTTTCGGCGTTTGCTCAATTCCCTTTTATGGTTCCAACACAAGAGCCTTTGAAATGTTTCGACCGCCAATGCCTCAATGAACTTGTTGACAACTATTTCAAAGCCTTGGTTGCTCATGATCCGGGTAAAATCCCGTTTGCCCTGAATGCCCGCTTTGTGGAAAACGTAGATTCCAAACCTATTGGCGAAGGTCTTTGGCAAACAGCCTCAGCCGTTCCGTCTACGTTCAAAATCTATGTACCCGACCCGAGTGTCAGGGAAGTCGGTTTCTTGGGAATGATGGAAGAACAAGGCAAACCGATTATGATAGCCATTCGCCTGAAAATAAACGACAACGGCTATGTAAACGAAGCAGAACACCTGATTGCCAGAGGCATTGACCCAAAAAACATGAAATATCTGCAGACAGTACGCCCCAGTATTCTTACAACAATCCCCGAAAAAGAACGTATGAAAAGATATGAACTCGTGGGAATTGCTTATTCGTATTACGACGCCCTGATCATGGATAACAGCAATCTTTCGCCTTTTGCCGACGACTGTGCAAGGCGTGAGAATGGCTCTCCTGCAAGTAATAGTGGCTTGTCTGATAATGAAACAGATGAAAGGCCAAACTACAGTGCCCTGAAAACAAGTGACCAACTCAACACAAACATCATGGACTATATTGATGATATAGACAACGTCAGGGTATTTGCAGCCGACCAGGTAACAGGATTGGCTATCGGTTTTTCTCATTTCCGCCATTCAATGCAGAATAAAACATACCCGATTTATAATATGCCGGGAGTTACAACACGCGAATTGAATATGCCTGCTTTCGACCTTCCTGCCGCCCATGTTTATAAAATATCCGGAGGCAAAATTCATGAAATTGAAGCGATGGGATTTATGGCTTCTTATATGGCAGCAAGCGGCTGGGAAAAATAAACTGATAAAAAACATAAGTTATGACACACAAAACATTGAAAAATATGTTTTTACCGGCTCTTGCATTGCTTGTCTCAATGATTTCGTGCAAGCAGGAAAAACAACAATTATCGTATGACGAAATTATTGCGGATTTCGTATATTTATATGACGATCTTACGCCCGAACAAGTAAAAAATGCTGTCGATGCAGCACCTGCCATTACCGGGCAAAGCAAAGGATACACGCTGCTCCTCGATGACAACACGACCCTTGTCGTACCCCAAAATGCACAAAGTCTTCGCTTGAACGACATCACACTGAATGTTTGGCGAAAAGAAAATACGCTGGCATTTTTTGTTGCAGTTGTTGACGAACGCACCCATATCGCTACTGTATTTGAATCATGGTTCGACAGCGGGTTCAATGCTATTCCGCCCCGCGAAGCACAACGGTATATAGCTACGGGATATATTTCAGGTAATGAAGCGCCCGAGAATCGACACAAACCCACAAGAAGATTGGAAGGCAAAGTGATTCAGTGGTCGGACGAGCTGGTTATTTTCGGCTCCTCTACTTATTCTGCAGTCGTCCCCAAAGGCTCGTTGCAAACATTCCCCTACCCCACAGATTATTATGAGCTTGACGATCGTCATTGGCTGTATTCACGCGTAGACGTTGAGTTTAGCGGTGGTTTTAAGCTTGATGTCATTGACCTGTATACGATGAAAAAGATCGGAGTAAAGTTTGGACTTGACAAGGATGATACATTCAATCTTAAACTCTATTCCGACACGGGAGAAATTCGTGGACAATTGGCGGCATACCGTCCATTTGGCGCACACAATCAGAGAAATGTAAATATGATCCCCGATAGTCTTATACGTCAAATGCCCAAGGGAATGCGTTATCTGTACCGTCCCCTTCAACTGACCCATCCCATTACGCTTGAAGAAGTTGTTGAATCTGCCACCAAAACAAAGGCCTGGAAAGGCGCGTTCGAAGGCCCCGGCAAAGAGAAAAAAATGATGGAACACTCGGCCATTCTCGACAACCGCATATTCACAATCCAATTTGACAACGGCACAAGCTGGGATTACGAAATAGGCACTGATTTCACGATGCGCTTCCGCGAAGGAACCGGCAACTGGAAAGAAGAACGTTATGATGCCTTTGAAGCAGATGATGGGCTTGTCTTTTTCACACACGTAACCGACAATGACTGCCCCATTGACGCACTTCAACACGTGATAGACCTGAAAAACGGACTTGCCTCTTGCATCCGTTCAACGTACAACAACAAAGAAAACCCGCTTTATCCCCACCAACAATGGCTGTTCGGCATAATCAAAACCGATGGAGTCACTCCTTCGAATGTACGTCATGGATTTACCGATGAACTTCTGGGATGCTCATATACATGGGAATACAGCGATGATGTATCTTCGCAACACATCTATTCCACCACAGAATCTTTCTCCTATACCATCCTGTCGAGCAACACAGGAGGCACCGTGATGGGCAGTTTTCCCTGCCGATACGTAAAGATTCGCGATGGCATTTATTTGGTGTCATGGATTGAGATACGCTCACAAGGCATACAAGGCGTTTTGCTTTTCAACACAAAAACGATGCACGATGTAGGTACCTGCCATGGTATGACCCACGACCACTCCTTCGAGTTCAACACATTCGGAGCCGAATCGCGATATGGAGGAAGATACTACTAATAATTTACCAGGTGTCTAAAGTAAGTGAGGTAGCATTAGAATTTTAGAGAGACGGTGGTACCTTGGTTTACTTTGGAGGTGATGCGGTATTGGATTTTGTTTTTGGTGAGGATGCATAGGGCTATGGATAGACCTATGCCACTGCCTTGTATTTGGTTGGTGTTGTCGGCGCAGTAGAAGGGTTTGCTTATGTGGATTAGGTTAGAACCAAAGTCTTAAATTAATGTTAATAATCAAAACACCTGCTATTTTTGTCAATTAAAATACTCTCATATAAGTATCTTATTCAGTATATTTGTAGTTCTTGTTAATTTGTTTTGGGGATTGTGTGGCAGATTTATTAACCTTTAATTTTGTACAGTATGAATCGAATTATGAAACTTTCCATTTTCATGCTCCTCTTATTCTTGCCCTTATTTCAATTAATGGCAAAGGAAAATTCTCAACAGCAGCAGAAAGTTACGGTTACGGGCATTGTGAGTGACGTGGTAGGTCCGGTTATCGGAGTTAATATTGTTGAGAGAGGAACTACAAACGGTACGGTCACCGATATGAATGGACAATTTTCTCTCAGTGTTTCTCCAAATTCCACCTTAGTGGTTACCTACATAGGGTATTTGGAACAACAAATCTCTGTTGGCGCTGCTTCTACAAAAATCAATGTTACTTTGGTGGAAGACCGGCAACAAATAGAAGAGGTGGTTGTAACAGCGCTTGGTATCAAAAGGGAAACGAAGACACTAAGTTACTCTTCCGCTGAAGTCAGAGGAGACGATCTTGCAACTATTCCAGAAAAGAATTTAATGAATTCTTTACAAGGTATGATTGCCGGGGTTGATATCAACCTGTCCGGTACCGGCGCTCTTGGGTCGTCGGCTGTCACCATTCGAGGAAATACGTCTATCAGTCGCGACAACAACCCCTTGTATGTTATCGATGGCGTACCTATCTCAAGAACCTCCAGTTCTTATAACTCTCGTGATATGGGAGATGCGTTGACCAGTATCAATAATAATGATGTTGAGACGATCAGTGTATTAAAAGGCGCTGCAGCAACAGCTCTTTACGGTTCAAGAGCTTCCAACGGCGTTATTATTATTACAACGAAGAATGGTAGTAACCAAAAAGGATTTGGTATTACTTACTCAGGCGGTTATGGCTTTGAGAATTATCGAAATCCATTCGCAGGACGTCAAAAACTATATGGGAACTCAGGATCAAACGGTGATAATAGCGATATGTATATATCCACTTGGAATCAGGAAGTACACCGTGCTTGGGGACCTCGCTATGATGGTAAAGACTTAGGTATTTACTTTAATGGGGAAACGGATAAGCCTTTATTTAATTCATATAAAGAAGACCATTGGAACGAATTCATGCGAACCGGTTCTACGATAAACAATAGCGTATCCATTTCCGGTGGCAGCAATAAGCAGAAATTCCGTGCATCTATTTCCGATATGCGTTATGTTTCCCCTGTACCTAATTCAGACATGAATCGTCAGACAGCCAGTATATCTATAAATAATCAGATAGGCGATAGGGTAACCATAAACGGACGACTCAATTATTCAACAGGTAAGACATTAAACCGTCCCAATACAGATCGGTATGTTAGAATGCTCTCCATCATCCCTACTTCATGGGATATCAATTGGCTGAAAGGAACGACTGATAAGTGGGGTGCTAATCCGGATGGATGGATGTTGCCTTTCAGTACCAACGACTACTATCAGAATCCCTACTGGTCTGCCTATCAGGATCATCAGGAAGATACTCGTAACCGCTTATCTGCCAATGCAGACATAAATATTAAAATTATGCCTTGGCTATCGGTTATAGGACGTATGGGAACTGAAATGACAGTGCTTAAAATGACAGATATAGATGCTTATGGATTTCTCAGAGGAAATATTAATGGAACGGGAGCGGTTACTGAAACTACCTCCTTGTTTGATCAATTCAATGCAGACTATGCCTTGGTCTTTTCAAAAGAATTTAAGCCTTTCCATGTGAATGCTACCTTCGGAGGAAGTATGACTCGCGAGTCATACAATAGAGACGGAATATTCGGGAATAATTTAATTATTCCTTTCTATCATGTTGTAACCAACGCAGGATCCTTATCTTCCACAACAAATAGTGTAAACGGATATTCTAAATCCGGTATAAACTCCATTTACGGGAGTGCAGAATTAGCTTACAATGATTTGATTTATCTTACGCTGACCGGTAGAAACGACTACTTCTCAGCCCTTTCTTCCAAGAATAATAGTATTTTTTATCCGAGTGTTGGATTAAGTTACCTGCTATCAAGCCAGGCAAAACTGCCTAAATGGTGGTCGTTTGCCAAGCTGAGAGCTTCTTATGCTGAAGTGGGTGGCGGTTCGAGTGCTTATGCTACCAAAATATCCTACGACTTCAATGCTATCGGATATCTGGATACGCCTATGCTCGGTATTCCTAACACCATAGCAAATGCTAATTTACTTCCTTATAGCACACGTGAATATGAAGGTGGTATTGATTTCCGTTTCTTCAATAACCGGATAGGTATCGACTATTCATATTATGATAAGAAAACGACCAACGACATCGTGAATGTGTCTCTTCCTCAAACTTCGGGCTATACAGGCGCTACTGTTAATCTGGGAGCTATCGGCAACAAAGGTCATGAATTGATGCTTACCTTTGTTCCGATTGAGAAACCTTTCAATTGGAAAGTAACGGTTGCGTATTCGCACAATGAAGGTAAGATACTTGATTTGGGTGGGGTTGACGAAGTAAATGTTACTTCCAATGATATGGGAGGTGGCATTGACATCAAGCAAGTTGTAGGAAAACAACCTTTTGCAATCTATGGATATACACAGAAAGAAGCTAACGGACAAAAGGTATGGGAGCGTTGGACTTTCTCGTATAACGGGCAAACGCATCAGTCATGGCGCCCGGCTCGTGAAGCCACAAAATCGCTCTTAGGGTATGGCGTTCATCCGAATGCAGGCAGTGTTACTTCCACCTGGTCATGGAAGGGTATTTCGCTTTCTATGATGATAGATGCTAAATGGGGAGCCAAAGTTGCCTATCTGGCCGAACAAGAAATGATAGAAAGAGGTTGGAGTGAACAAACTCTTCCCGGACGTGATGGCGGCTTATTCTTGCAAGGCGTATATCAAACCGGTGAAGACGGCAATGGAAACCCCATTTATGCTGATATTACCACTGCACCCGGATATACAATCAATGCTAATCCGTCTGCAAATTTACCGAACAATGTACCGGTGGCCGGGAATGAGATACCTTACCATGTAAAGCATTTCGAAAACTATTACCGTGAAGGCGTCACCAAACGGGTGGCAGATATGGTTGTATTTGACGCTTCCTACGTGAAGCTTCGTCAAATCACTTTGGGATATGCTCTCCCGAAATCTGTTCTTAGAAGTCTATCGGTTATTCAAAGTGCAAATTTCTCATTGGTGGGATATAACCTGTTTAATCTTTACAATAAGTTACCTAACGGTGACCCCAGTACAGGCGGAGGCAATGGTTTAAATAACCGCGCTTTACCATCTACCAGGTCATTTACATTAAACCTCAATGTTAATTTCTAACAAAAAGATTATGAAGACTAAAAGATTTTTTACAATCATGCTGATAGCCTTAGCCATTTTTGGAGGCTACTCTTGCAATACGGATAGTTTAACGGATTTGGATAATCCTAAATATATGCTTACTCCCGAAAATTCGGATATGTCAATGATGTTTTCTAATATATTGAGATATCATGGGCGTAACTCGGCAGGTGCAAATGCGATTAGAGTTGAAGGTACTTATGTGAAATACTACGCTTCTTTTTCCAACCTGTTCATTATGGGGGGACTCTCGCAATTTGAACAAGTACCAAATGATGGGGCATGGGCATCATATAACACTACGTTTAAACTTGCTGTCACTCTGGAAGATTATCTGGTTAAATTGGAAGACCCCCACATGGTGAATAATATTGCGTTTACACGTATTATGAAGTGTGCCATCCTGGAACGTCTAAGCTCTTATTATGGCGATATCCCCGCCTCGGAAGCCGGTTTGGCATATATTGACAATATTTTGAAACCGAAATACGACAAGCAGCAAGACGTATATAAATATATGCTGGAAACACTCGACCATGAAGTCAATGCGCTTACCACTGATGCCACTGTCATGGGGTTTACCTGGAAAGGCAATAACGATCCAAAGAAAGCCCGTGATATTGTGTACGATGGTAATGTAACCAAGTGGAAAAAATTTGGCAACTCTCTCATGTTGCGTATGGCTATGCGAATATCGGGTGCAGATCCTGCTCTGGCAAAAACGTATGCCGAAAAAGCCATAGCAGGTGGAGTCATCCTTGATAATGCTGATAATTGGTCATTGGCTACGAGAGACGGACTAAACGACGAAAAGAATCCATACAGTTCTTGGTTTGAAGGATCACCCAGTGGAGATCCTGAGAGATACTGCAAAATGGGCGAATATTTCGTTGATTTTCTTAAAAACAATAAGGATCCTCGTATAAAAGTGATGTTAGGAGGGCGTTTAAATCCTGATATCACGGATGTTATTGCTACTGATATGCAAAGGTACTGGCGTGATGAAACAAAGTGGAACTGGGATTATTCCCAAGCCAAGGGCATGGCTCATGGTCAAAGTTCCAATCCGGAGTCTTCATTGGCCGCTTATATGCACACCTATACAAGTCCTAATCCTTTCTTGTTTACGTTGGATCAGCCATTGGTAATCTTATCGGCATCAGAAATACTTTGCTGGATAGCAGAGGCTTCTCTAAATGGCTGGAATACCGGAACAACTGCCGACGCAGCATATATCGATGCAGTCCGTGCAAACATGAATCAACTGAATTCGTATAGCGGTTTATTAGATAGGCAGAAGATTACCTCCGACGAGATTGAAGCCTATATAGCATCCAGACCTTTAGGTACGGGAACAGCAGCCAGGCAGAGATTGGCTGAAGAAGTATGGGTTTCTTTATACTTGAATCCATCCGAAGCATGGTTTAATGTTAGAAGAATGGATCTGAAACTTCCCGACAACTCATTGAATGGTCACATGCCTGTCAGGATGGCTTATTCTGCGAACGAACGTTCAAATAATCTTGATAATTTGAATATCGCTCTGCAACAGATGGGAATAGATGTAAATGCTACAAGAGAACAGGAAATTGCTTCACGTGTTTGGTGGGATGTGAATAATAATTTCTAATTGTAAAATTAAACCTTCGCAAGCATCTTCCAATATATCCAACACATTTTCAAAGCCTTGGTTTCCTCCGTAATAAGGGTCAGGCACATGGTCAGCGGGGATATGCTGACCATAGTCTGTCATGCGGGAAATTTTGCGTCGGGATTCTTCGTCCGGTGCTTTTCTACGTAAAAAAGAGATATTCTCATCGTCCATTCCTATGATATAATCGAAGTCGAAAAAATCATCGTACTTCACAGGTCTCGACAGTGAAGTCAGGTTGTATCCTCGTTTCGAGGCATGCATCCGCATCCGGCTATCGGGCAACTCCCCTTCATGAAATCCGTGCGTTCCGGCAGAGTCTATATAAAAAAACTTGTCAAGTCCCAGTTCATGAATTTTATGCTTCATGATTCCCTCTGCAGCCGGAGAGCGACAGATATTGCCCGCGCAGACAAAAAGTATTTTCTTCGTTTCCATTGTATACCTACTTATTTGGCAAAGGTAGTGAAATTTTCGTAGATAAAATTTGTAACTTTGCGGTCTGTAAAAGATTGAAAAAAAATGGGTTTCTTAGAAGTGTGTTTAATGCCGTCGGCTTGGATTGCATTGCTGACGTTGATATTTTTGGAAGTGGTGCTGGGCATCGACAATATTGTTTTTTTGTCCATCATGTCTTCTCGTTTACCGAAACAAAAACAGCCTAAAGCGCGAACTATTGGTTTGTTACTGGCTATGTTGTTCCGGATAGGGTTATTGTTCTGTATTTCATTGTTAATGAAGCTGTCCCAACCGTTTTATGTTTTTGATACTAAATACATTGATGGGGGAATATCCGGGCAAAGTATTATCATTTTTGCCGGCGGGTTGTTCTTGCTCTACAAAAGCGTTACCGAAATACATCATAAGTTAGAAGGCGCTGAAGAATCTCAAACGCAGAGCCATGGCAAAGCATCCATGGCGTCTGTTGTGACACAGATTGTGGCGTTAGACATTGTTTTTTCGTTGGATAGCGTGCTAACAGCAGTTGGGATGGTTAGTTTCAGCCAATATGGATATGGTGGAGCGATGGCAATCATGGTGTCGGCAGTTGTTGCATCGGTAGTCGTAATGATGTTCTTTGCCACGCCGGTCAGCAATTTTGTCAACGAACA
>BNTS01000045.1 GCA_025996775.1 Bacteroidia bacterium
TCCCGACTTCGCCCTCACGCACATTAATAATAAGTAAAAATTATAAAAAATAATATGTAAAAATGTTGGTTGTTTTATTTAATTCTTACATTTGTACAATCACATCCTAAATTGGATTAACTCATTACTGTAATGGCGCAAAAATTGATAGACGCTTTTTTGAATTCTCCTACATTCTTTATTTTGGATAAATTCCAATTTAGGGTTATTGTGTCATTACTTTTTAACGCATTATATTTGTGTGTTTCAGATATTTGCATAACACACACACACACACACACACACACACAGTGCATCCACCCTACATCTTAAAAGACGCACGCGCAACGCGCGTAATATAAGCGAATCATTTAATCTTCCAAGTAAACCTTATCTTCAAATTATCCCGGCTCCGGCGGGGTTCGGGCTTGCTTTTCCATATACATTCCCTACGTCAAGAAATCACAGTTATTTATATACACTAAATATTAATTTTTATGAATAAGAACATTACACGATTAGCGAGCGTATGTATGGGGATAGCTTTTGGCTGTTTCCAGATGGCAGGACAGAATGTAAAGATCTCGCCGATTAGCGAACTGCCTGTTTCACAACGAGGATATGAACTCCGGGCGGCGGCGGCAACGGATAGCAGCATCACGTATAGCCTGACTGGAGAATATGTCTATAAAACGGTTACGATGAAAGATGGCGATTCATTTTCCGAAAAGAGGTATAAGTGGGAAAACAATAAATGGATAGAGGATTCATCTGTTCCGAGTACTACTTTTTATACTTCTATGGAAAAACCCGAAGTAGTAGTTGTATCAGGTGAACTGCATTTCATCCTTCCTTCAATGGATTCGTTTGGATATTGGTATTGGGATGCCGATGTACCTCATACAACAAAGTATGATGAGAACAACTATTTAACTGAGTTTCATATCGGGAATAACTTTTACAGCTTTTTCATTCGTTACGATAATTTGAACAGGGTCATTGCTCTTGACCATTACGATTGGGAGGGAGATCTTATTGAGACATACAGGTGTGAATATTATGCTGATACCGAATTTAAAACTTTCTTCGAACAAAAAAGATTAGACAAAGCTACCGGAAAATGGTCAATCTATGGTTGGGGTAAAAAAATCAGAGAATATAAATCTTTTAAAAATACAGACGGAAGTACAAGTTATTTCATAATCATGCACGAAGAATATATACCTGATTCCAACGGTAATTTGACAGGAAAGAAGTATGATATAAAATATGATGACAATAGAAAGAAGTCTATTATGTACCACTACGTATGGTATGGCAACCGGTGGACGCAAATCCAATACACCATCTTTTATCCCAACAACCTTATTCCTAACATTTCGTTGGGCTATAACCCTCCCGTTTACGGTACAAACAAAGGCAGCTTCGACCTGGGGACTATCGTACTGCCGGATTCCGTATCAAAAGCATCGTTCACCATCAAGTTCCCCACAGGCTTCGCGCTCGACAAGGATAGCACCCAGCTCCCGGCAGCATGGAGCGATTACGAACTGTTAATTACGCCGCAGGACAGCAACCAGTGGTTGGTAACTATCCAGCGTAAATCGCTGCGTTCAGCCTTACGTGCAGAAACAGGCACAACACTGGCACACATTGTCTACACGGTCGATGGCAAAGTGAAACGGGGCACGCATGACATAACCGTTCACAGCATCCAAGTCGAAACGCCGGGCGGTAACACCATCCTCGAACCGGCGATTACCGTTCCCGCCCAACTGAACCGCTGGGGCGTCGGTAATGAAGTAGTTCCTTCATTGGAACCGACGCTATATGTGACAGGCCATACATTATATGTACAGTCGAGCCGGGCGGAGCATATTACAGTCTATTCCATCAACGGATTAAAGCTATATGAAAGCGAAGTTCCGGCAGGTACAGCCACAATAGACGCCGCCCGTTTCCCCAAAGGGGTGCTGATTGTCCGCGGCAGCTCCGGCTGGGCGAGGAAAACAGTGAACAATTAATAATTCAAAAAACGTTCGGGGTAGCGCATGGCGTTACCCCGGCGTCAATAATATCATCCCTTCTGGATTTTAAGAACTACACATTCTTCTGATGAATCTTAATTATTATCTTTTTAACCATCTGCGTACCGGTACATCATATAGTTTCCAGAGGGCATATGAAAGCGCTATGACTGAGACAAACACCAGTATGGCTCCCCAATAAGAATCCGCGAATGATGGATGATCGTGATTTGAAAGCCAGCCCACCCAAATGTAGATAATCGGATAATTGACGATATATACCGGATACGACATATCTCCCAGAAATTTGCAAACCTTCGAGACGTATTTACCCTTGACTTCGCCGCTTGCTCCCAAATAAACGATCAGGGGGAAGACGATAATAATCACGGCCGACTCATAAATGCCATTCATCCAATAATGCGCATGGTCGCCAATACGAGGCATTAAGAATACAATCAGCAAAATCATACTACACCAAAGAAAAGCATTTTTCAGGTGCCCCAATTTTCCCAGTCGATAGAGTAATAGTCCTGCAAAGAACGGGTATATCAGCCGTGTAAACCCATAGCGTAGTTGGGTACCGGTGAACGCCCATCCGCCGCTCACGTCGCCCGTTTCACTCAGTGTGAGGTGAACAGTGACGCAACCAGCCAGAAAGACCAGCACGGCCAAAGCTTTTGTAGAGAATTTGCGTATAAAAAGGCCATACAGAATGTTGGCAATGTATTCAAAGAAAAGCGACCAGCATGGTGCGTCAAGGGTGTACATCTCTTCCCATCCACGAATGTCTATCGAGGGCGGGGTTGGTATTAATAACATACCCAGCACCATGTAAAGAAGCAATTTCCAAACCGGAACATCGGCTATGAGTGAAAATTCAGGCGAGGCTCCAAAATAAAACAATAAAGCGCCAAGAATCATGCCCATCACCACCATCGGATGGAGCCTTACCAGCCGCCGTTTGAAAAAGTCGCCGAAGTTCATTTTCTTCCAGCGGTCGTCGTATGCATACCCTATCACAAAGCCTGAGAGGACAAAGAAAAAATCCACCGCCAAATACCCATGGTTTACAACTTTTTCATACGGATCCAAGGTATAAGCCTCAAAAATATGAAAGGCCAGTACCACAATGGCAGCCACTCCCCGTAGTCCATCCAGTATCTCGTAGTGCGGTTTAGAAGTAAGTGCAGTCGTCATAACTATATAGTTTTCGCAAATATACGATTGCTTTTGTTTGATAAAAAGAAATAGATTAAATTTGTTGGATTAAATTATTTATCCAATGAGAAGGAACACGTATATAGCTGTTATTGTTACGATTTTGGCGTTGTGTCTGTCTTCTTGCGGGACGCGGAAGCAGGTGCCGTCCACCAGGATTGATTCGCCGGAAGAGTTGTCTCGTCGCTTTGGGATGCGGATTACGCCAAAGGATAACCTTATTTTATATACGGAAGCTTCCCATTGGTTGGATGTGCCCCACCGTATCGGAGGTAATTCCAAGCGGGGTGTCGATTGCTCTCATTTTGTGGCGAACATTTATCGAGATGTTTATGATAAGCGAGTGGGCGTTTCATCGGCAGATATTCTAAAGAAGAATTGCAAGAAGATAAGGCGGGGGAGTTTGCGCGAAGGTGACTTAGTCTTTTTCCGAACAGACGGCGGAAAGAAGAAAGAACCCAATCATGTAGGCATTTATCTGAAGAACGAGCGGTTTGTACATGCCAGCACATCCAAGGGCGTAATGGTAAGCAGTCTCAACGAGCCATACTATTTACGCGCTTGGATGACGGGCGGTCGGGTGAAATAAAGACGTTTATTACAACTCTCGAATTTTGATGTTTCTGAACCAGCAGGAATAACCGTGGTCTTGAAGTCCGATGTAGCCTTCTTTTGCCGGACCGGTCTTGAAGCCTTCCCAGTCTTTGAACTTGCTTTTGGCTACCAATTCTTTCCATTCGGGCGTCCAGAGTTCGTATTCTACTACCTTAACACCGTTTTGCACATGGGTTGCTTTTCCATCTTTCACACGGATTACGATGGTATTCCATTCGTTGGCGGGCTTAGCGTTGGATGGCAGGGCGGGAAGCATGTCATAAAGCGAACCGGCCAAGTGGTTGGTAAGTTTATTGTCCCCGGCATACCAGTTGTCTAATACCTGCACTTCAGGTGCTGCATAGTAAATAGGCTGCCCGGGATATTCAACCACGTAGTAGAAAATGCCTGAATTACCTTCTTTCTCAATCTTCCAATCAACAGAAAGCTCGAAGTTGCCATATTTCTTGGTGGCAAACAGTATGTCGCCGCCTTGTCCCTGTCCGGCTCTTGCGCCGCGTGATACTTTCATGGCTTCTTCGTCGATAGACCAGTTGGCTGCCATGTCTGTGGCGTTGCATTTGCGCCATCCATCCATCGTTTTACCGTCGAACAATAATTGCCAACCCTCACTCTTCTCTTTAGCTGTTAGCGTGTTATTCTTCTGAGCCATAGAAGATGTTACGCATAAAGCCATTAAAGCTGTTACTAAAATGATTCCTTTTTTCATGATACTGATAATAAATTTAAGTAGAACTAAGCCACGAAGGTAGCAATACTTTTTTAGATAATGCTTACCTTTGTGCTTTCAAAATATAAATTCATTAGTTAGAAAGTTATGTTGACACTCAAAGTAATTACGGAAGAGCGGGAGGACGTCATCCGTCGCCTGGCTAAAAAGCATTTCGATGCCACTGAATACATTGACCGAATCATTGAAGTGGATAAGATACGGCGTGAATCGCAACAGCAATTGGATGCAAATCTGGCCGAAGTAAAGCGCACTTCCAGTTCCATTGGTCAATGGATGAAGGAAGGCAAAAAGGAGGAAGCTGAAGCTGCCCGCCAGCGTGTTGCCGAGATAAAGGAAGTTAACAAAACATTGGAGGAACGAAAAGACTCGTCCGAGAAACTGATTCACGACTTCTTGGTACTTATCCCCAACTTGCCCCACGAATCTGTGCCCGAAGGTAACGGAGCTGATGATAACAAAGTGGAGAAGCAAGGTGGCATTATTCCCGGTCTGGGAGCCGACGCCCTTCCGCATTGGGATCTTGCCAAGAAGTACGATTTGATAGACTTCGAGCTGGGTGTAAAGATAACAGGAGCCGGATTCCCTGTCTATAAAGGTTATGGCTGCCGTCTGCAACGCGCCCTGATAAACTTTTTCCTCGATAATGCTCGCGAAGCCGGTTATTTGGAGATACAACCTCCTTATGTAGTGAACGCCGATTCCGGCTACGGCACCGGGCAGTTGCCCGACAAAGAGGGACAAATGTATCACGCCGGCTTAGACGACCTCTACTTGATTCCTACAGCCGAGGTGCCTGTTACGAATATCTATCGCGATGTAATACTGAACGATACCGATCTGCCCATCAAGAATACAGCCTACTCTGCCTGTTTCCGTCGCGAAGCAGGTTCGTATGGTAAGGATGTACGCGGACTGAACCGACTGCATCAGTTTGACAAGGTGGAGATTGTGCGTATTGACAAACCCGAACATTCCTACGAGTCGCTTAAGGAGATGGTAGATTATGTACAGACATTGGTAGAGAAACTGGAACTTCCCTGGCGAATCCTTCGTCTTTGTGGGGGAGACATCAGCTTTACCTCAGCGCTTACCTTCGACTTTGAAGTCTATTCCGCCGCCCAAAAGCGTTGGCTTGAAGTTAGCTCTGTATCCAATTTTGAAAGCTATCAGGCCAATCGCCTCAAATGCCGCTACCGCGACGAGAACAAAAAGACGCAGCTTGTCCATACTTTGAACGGAAGCGCCTTGGCTCTTCCCCGCATCGTAGCCGCTTTGTTGGAGAATAATCAGACGACCGAAGGCATTCGCATCCCCAAAGCCCTCATTCCCTATACTGGATTTGAACTGATAAAAAAGGAAATATAATAATCAAAAATGTTAGATATAGAAAGAATTTGGAAAGATTTCCCGATTTTGGGACATACCGTATATGATAAGCCTCTGGTTTACTTTGACAATGCGGCTACTACACAGAAGCCCAAAGAGGTGGTGGAGAAGATCAGGGACAACTACTACAATGTGAATGCGAATATCCACCGGGGGGTGCATTTCCTGAGCCAGGCGGCTACGGAAGCGCATGAGGAGGCACGGCGCGAAGTACAGCGGTTTCTGAATGCCCGTCATGCACACGAAATCATTTTCACCAGAGGGACAACAGAAGCTATCAACCTGATTGCCTCCAGTTTTACGGATGCATGTATGTCTCCGGGCGACGAGGTGATTATCTCTGAAATGGAACATCATTCCAACATCGTACCCTGGCAGATACAGGCTGCTCGAAAGGGTATTGCCTTGAAAGTGATTCCTATTACCGAGAAAGGTGAGCTTTCGCTGGAGACGTACCGGAATTTGTTTTCGGAACGTACGCGGTTGGTCTCTGTAGCCCATGTCTCCAATGTACTGGGAACGATTAATCCGGTGAAAGAAATCATTGAGATTGCTCATCAACATAATGTACCTGTTTTGCTTGACGGGGCACAAGCCGTCCCTCATACCAAGGTAGATGTACAGGATTTGGATGTAGAGTTCTACGCCTTCTCGGCCCATAAGATTTACGGGCCGACGGGTATCGGTGTGCTCTATGGCAAGGAAGAGTGGTTAGACAAGCTCCCGCCCTATCAAGGAGGAGGAGAGATGATAGCCACCGTTACCTTCGGGAAGACGGTCTTCAACGAGCTACCCTTTAAGTTCGAGGCTGGTACGCCCGATTATATCGGCAGTACAGCCCTTGCCGAGGCTTTGCGCTATGTAAACCGCCTGGGGATAGAGGAAATAGCTGCTTATGAGCATGAACTTCTCCGGTATGCCACCGAGCGGATTAAAACCATCCATCCGATACGTATCTTCGGAGAGGCGCCCCATAAAAGCGGCGTGCTGTCTTTCCTGCTTGGTGATATCCATCACTACGACACGGGCATGTTGCTCGACCACATGGGGATAGCCGTACGCACGGGTCACCATTGCGCTCAACCGCTAATGAAAGCTCTGGGCGTGGAAGGAACCGTTCGCGCTTCCTTCGCCTTCTATAATACGAAAGCGGAGATTGATACGTTTATTGCCGGCCTCGAGCGGGTACAATCCATGTTTAAACCCAAATAAGATAGTAATGGTGTTGTATTTTTTAAAGAAATATCCCTTCTCGATTACGGTGATTTTACTTGTAATCTACCTCTCATTCTTCAAACCGCCAACGGTAGATTTGCCCCTTTTCGCCGGATTTGACAAATTAATGCATATATGCATGTATGCCGGTTTGTCGGGGATGTTGTGGCTGGAGTTCCTGCTGAATTACCGAAGAAAGCCATTGCCTATGCGGCATGCTTACATAGGAGCCATAGCTGCCCCCATCCTTTTCGGCGGATTAATCGAGATTGGACAGGAATATCTGACTACCTACCGGGGAGGTGATTGGCTGGACTTCCTGGCTGATATTGGCGGAGTAGTACCGGGGTCTCTTTTTGCCTGGTACATCCTGCGCCCTTGGATCATTAAAAAAGCAAAGTGATGCTGTTATCTTGTTTAGAGCCTCATCGGATAGAGGCCGGATGCGATGAAGCCGGTCGAGGCTGCTTAGCCGGCCCGGTATTTGCTGCAGCCGTCATCCTCCCGCCCGACTTTCAAAGCGAGGAGTTAAACGACAGCAAACAGTTGAGCGAAAAGAAGCGCTACGCCCTGCGCCCCCTTATCAAGCGTGATGCCATAGCCTGGGCTGTCGGCGTCGTTTCGGCAGATGAGATAGACAAGATAAACATCCTGAATGCCTCCATCTTAGCCATGCATCGGGCAGTAGAGCAGTTGTCTGTCTCACCCGAACATCTATTAATAGACGGCAATCGTTTCAAACCGTACCCTAATATCCCCCACACCACCATCATCAAAGGAGACGGCAAATACCTCAGCATAGCCGCCGCCTCCGTCTTAGCCAAAACCTACCGCGATGATTACATGCTTTCCCTATCCCAAGAATACCCCGCCTACCAATGGTCCGATAACAAAGGCTACCCCACCAAAGCCCACCGCCAAGCCATCGCCCAATACGGCATAACCCCACATCACCGAAAATCTTTCACCCTCCTACCCGAGCCAACCCTATTTGATTAAAAAGTATTATCTTTGCAGCATGAAAGAGTTTATTATTACGGAAGCACAAACTGAAAGGGCTGTTTTAGTGGGGTTGATTACGCCGGAGCAGAACGAACAGAAAGTAAACGAATACCTCGACGAGTTGGCCTTTCTGGCCGAGACGGCCGGGGCTGAGCCTGTAAAGCGGTTTCAGCAACGAGTGCCTTATTCTCATCCCGTTACCTTTGTAGGCCCGGGTAAGCTGCAGGAGATAAAGACGTATGTGGTGGAAAACGAGATAGGTATCGTAATCTTCGACGACGAATTATCACCTAAACAACTGCGCAATATAGAAAAGGAACTGCAGGTAAAGATACTGGATCGCACCAGTCTCATTCTCGACATTTTTGCCAGCCGCGCACAAACAGCCTATGCCAAGACACAGGTTGAACTGGCGCAATATCAATACATGCTACCCCGCCTCACCCGACTGTGGACCCACTTGGAACGTCAGCGCGGAGGTATAGGCATGCGCGGCCCGGGTGAAACGCAGATAGAAACCGACCGCCGCATCATCCTTACCAAGATATCCAAACTGAAAGAAGACCTTCAGGATATAGACAAGCAAATGAGCGCCCAGCGAAAGAATCGGGGTAAAATGATTCGAGTAGCTCTGGTAGGATATACGAATGTAGGGAAATCGACCCTGATGAACCAGCTCAGCAAAAGCGAAGTGTTTGCCGAGAATAAACTCTTTGCTACCCTGGATACCACTGTACGCAAGGTGATTGTAGACAACCTTCCCTTCCTGCTGTCTGACACGGTAGGTTTTATCCGCAAATTGCCTACACAACTCATAGAGTCGTTCAAATCAACACTTGACGAAGTGCGCGAGGCAGACCTCCTGCTCCACGTGGTTGACATCTCGCATCCCGGCTTTGAAGAACAAATAGAGGTAGTCAATAAAACCTTAGCCGAATTAGACGATACGGAGAAACCCGTCATCATGGTATTCAATAAGATAGACGCCTTCACCTTTGTGCCCAAGGAAGAAGACGACCTCACCCCTCGCACCCGCGAAAACATTGATCTGGAGGAACTGGAACGTACCTGGATGAATAAAATGCAAGACAACTGCATCTTTATCTCTGCTAAGGACAGAACGAATATAGACAACCTGAAAACTCTTTTGTATAACCGTGTAAAAGAGATTCATATCACCCGTTTCCCCTACAACGACTTCTTGTTTCAGCAGTACGATGAAGAATAAAAATAAAAAAATGCTTAAATAACCCTTTTATATAATTAAAAGCACTACTTTTGTGGCTCATAAATAGTTGAAAAATTAAACGATGGATAAAGTGAGTTATGCACTCGGTTTAAGTATTGGAAACAATTTTCTTAATTCGGGTATCAGCAGTCTTCAATTTGAAGATTTTACGAAAGGAGTAAAAGATGTGTTGGCGGAAAACAAGCCGGAAATTAGCTACGATGAGGCTAAACAAGTAATAAACGACTACTTTGTAATGCTTCAGGAAAAGAAAAGTGAGTTAAACAAACAAGCAGGAGAGGAATTTCTGCGAATTAGTAAGCTAAAGACAGGCGTAACCGAACTGCCAAGCGGCTTGCAGTACGAAATATTAAAGCAGGGCGATGGCCCTAAGCCCACTATAAGCGACCAGGTAAAATGTCATTACCACGGTACGTTAATCAACGGTACAGTATTCGATAGTTCCGTAGAACGTGGCCAACCGGCTACCTTCGGTGTGTCGCAAGTCATCCCCGGATGGATTGAAGCCTTGCAATTGATGAACGTAGGTTCTAAATGGCGACTGTTCATCCCCTCAGGGTTGGCTTATGGACTGCAGGGAGCAGGCGAACTGATTGGCCCGAACAGCACGCTGATTTTTGATGTAGAATTATTAGATATAGTAAAATAACAACGTAAAAAAAATGAAAAAGATTAGTGTATTGGTTGCCGCTACCATAGTGGCTGTAGGCGTATCTACCGCCTCGTGTGACTCTATCAAGAGTGCAAAATTGACTAACGACGTTGACAGCGCCAGTTATGCAATTGGCGTAATCAATGGAGCAGGTTTCAGAGACCAATTGAAAACCCTTCCCGGAGACCCTGCAAACATTGATGCTTTAATTGCCGGTTTTGTTACCACCCTTAAAGGAGATTCTTCCAAACAGAAATTAACTGTAGAAAATGCACAGACTTTGGTGCAGGAATATTTAATGAATGCCCAGCAGAAAGAATCTGACAAGCTATTAGCCGAAGGCCAGAAATTCCTCGAAGAAAACAAAACAAAGAGCGGCGTTTTCACTACAGAAAGCGGATTACAGTATATAGTTGTTACTGAAGGTACAGGCGAAAAACCGACCGCAAACGACAGAATAAAAGTTCATTATACCGGTTCTACTCTCGACGGTGAAGTATTCGACTCTTCCGAAGGTGGCGAACCCCGCACATTCGGTATCAATCAGGTTATCCCGGGTTGGACGGAAGGTCTGCAAATCATGCCTGTCGGTTCTAAATATACTTTCTGGATTCCTTCAGAACTGGCTTACGGCTCACAAGGAAGCGGACGTTATATCAAACCTAATAGCGTATTGAAATTTGACGTTGAATTGCTCGGTATCGAAAAAGGAGAATAATAGTATTTCCAGCAATATTATATAAAAAAGCAGGTAAAACAGACCGAAAGGCACTGTTCCCCCTGCTTTTTTTATTTATCAACTTATTTTTTTCTTTCAATATGATATCTGATTCAAAATAATTGCATATTTTTGATATGTTTTTAAATCGAATGAAAACAATAAGAAAACTAAGATGGAAAAAATAGACAAATTAGACAGGCAGATATTAAGTATTATCTCAAAAAATGCCAGAATTCCCTTTAAGGATGTGGCTGAAGAATGTGGTGTTTCCCGTGCAGCCATTCATCAGAGGGTGCAGCGAATGATTGATATGGACGTCATCACCGGATCGGGCTACCACGTCAATCCTAAGTTTTTAGGGTTTAATACATGCACCTATATCGGTGTGAAATTAGAGAGAGGCTCGATGTATAAAGACGTTGTACCCGAATTTGAAAAAATACCCGAAGTAGTAGAATGTCATTTCACAACCGGACCTTATACCATGCTTATTAAGCTGTATGCTACCGACAACGAACATTTGATGAGTCTACTTAATTCGCAAATACAGGAAATACCGGGCGTTATATCCACCGAAACACTCATCTCTCTCAGACAGAGTGTAAAGCGAGTACTCCCTGTTTTTGATGTTGAAGAGAAAGCAGAAGATAATTGATAGTCCGCCGCACCATAGGTTTATGCTTTTTTGCAGTCTGCCTCTTGTGCTCATTACATGCCCAAAACGCAGATAGTTATTGCTTCCGTGTGTACCTGAAAGATAAAGGAGCTTCCGATTACTCTATCGAACACCCGGAAGCTTTTTTATCGCAGGCTGCCATCCACAACCGTATAAAGAGAGGAATAGCTATTGATGAAACGGATTTGCCTATCTCACCCGCTTACTTAGACACGCTGATGGCGACTGGAACTCGCCCTGTTACGGCAAGCAAATGGTTCTCAACCGTGGTAGTGGAAAGTGAAGACAGTGCTGTGGTGGAGCGAATTCAATGCCTCCCAATCGTTGATTCGGTTAAATGGGTATGGAAAGGGCAACACAACGATTTTCAGGTCGTGCCTCGTGATACTACACGCCTCGTGCCGGTAGACACCCTTGTTAAAAACTCCGTTTACGGTTACGCTGAAAAGCAAATCCAAATGCTCAACGGCATCCTCCTCCACGAAAAAGGCTACAGGGGACAAGGGATGACAGTTGCTGTTATTGATGCCGGATTTATGAACGCAGACCGATTGGCCGTCTTCGACTCCCTGCATCTGGCAGGTACACACAATGTTGTCTTCCCCGGAGAAAGCGTTTTCGAGGAAGACGAACATGGTACCAAAGCACTATCGTGCCTGGCCGCCAATCTTCCCGGGCTGATGGTAGGCACCGCTCCCGAAGCCACCTATTGGCTGATTAAAAGCGAAGACAGTCGCTCCGAATACCCCATTGAGGAAGATTACTGGACGGCTGCCGTTGAATTTGCCGACAGCGTAGGGGTACAGGTCATTTCCTCTTCTTTAGGCTATTTCATTTACGATCATACTGATTTCAGCTACCAAACGTCCATGCTCGACGGGCATACCGCCCTTATTAGCCGGGCTGCAGAAAAGTTGGCAGATAAAGGAATGTTGCTATTTATTAGCGCAGGTAATGAGGGATATGGAAGCTGGGAGAAAATCACTTTCCCTGCCGACGCCCGACATGTACTTGCGGTAGGCGCCGTCACGGAGGAGAAAGAAAAAAGCTCGTTCAGCTCAGAAGGCTATTCCGCCGACGGACGTGTCAAACCGGATATTGTAGCTCTCGGCACCCGGTGTACAACGATAGACGCCGACGGAAATGTATCCTATCCAAACGGCACTTCCTTCTCCACACCCACTGTATCAGGTCTGGGTATCTGCCTCTGGCAAGCACTCCCCAGGTTGAGCAATCTCGAGATAATAGACTTAATACAAAAAAACTCGTCCTTATACAACAGTCCGAATGTGAAGTTGGGATACGGCATCCCCGATATGTATAAGATATTAAATGAATACCAAAATGTTCACGAACAACACAAATAAGATAGAACGCGAGGAGCTTTCTCTGTACGAGCTAAGCAGCCGGATAAAAGGGGTGATTAACCGCAACTTTGCCAACCAGTATTGGGTAAGGGCCGAGATGAGTGATGTACGTCCCAACGCTTCGGGCCATTGCTATCTTGAATTTATTGAGAAGAACACACAAACCGGACAGTTGGTAGCCAAGGTACGCGCCTCTATTTGGGCACGAACTTTTAACTCTTTAAGGCCTTATTTCGAGCAGGTAACCGGTCAACGATTTATGTCGGGGCTTAAAGTGCTGGTGAAAGTATCCGTTGAATACCACGAACTTTACGGCTTTAGCCTCAACGTGCTCGACATCGACCCTGCGTATACCGTAGGTGATATGATTCGCCGCCGGATGGAGATTATCAGCCGCCTGCAAAAAGACGGCGTCTATACATTAAATAAAGAGCTGCCCTTCCCTACCCTGCCCCAACGCATCGCCCTCATCACGTCGGAAACGGCCGCCGGATATGAGGATTTCGTGAATCAACTCATCGGAAACAGGGCGGGATATGTTTTCTACCTCAAACTCTTCCCCGCTATTATGCAGGGCGAGAAAACCGAATCGTCCATTATTGCCGCCTTAGAACACATTTATAAATGTGTAGACATGTTCGACCTGGTAGTCATCATCCGCGGAGGAGGAGCTACGTCTGAATTAAGCAGCTTCGACACCTACGACCTGGCTGCTAACTGTGCCCAGTTCCCGCTCCCTATCGTAACCGGTATCGGACACGAACGCGACGATACCGTGCTCGACCTTGTAGCCAATACCCGGATGAAGACGCCTACCGCCGTAGCCGAATTCCTGATAGGACGCATGGACACTGTAGCCAATGAACTCAACGCCATGCAGCAAAGCGTCGTGGCCTACTCTACCGACCTGCTCCAGCGCGAGAAGAACCGCCTGCAACTACTCGGCAACCGTCTGCCCTCCATTGCCATCAACCGCATTGAGCGAAACCGCTCGCAACTGCAAATGCTGGGCAACCGCCTCCCCGTAGCCACTTCAAACCTGCTAAACCGCCACAGTAACCAACTACTCAATCGCCAAACCACTATGCAACAATCCCTTCAAAAACAATTAGCCGACAAAAACCACTTCCTGAAATTAACCGAACAATTCATCAAAATGGCCTCCCCCGACTACATTCTGAAAAGAGGCTACAGTATGACACTGAAAGATGGAAAAATAGTAAAACGCACAACTGCCTTCACCACAGGCGATGAACTAACCACCCGCTTCATCGACGGTGATGTAAAAAGCCGCGTTTTGTAAGGAAAAGGGCTTTCCATTTACCCGTTTCAGCCATGAAACCAAATGGTTACATGGCGGTGAAACGAGTGAAGGGATTTTGTCCTTGAACAACTATGTTTTATTCAAAGAGGTAGGTGATGCCGCCGATTAGCCAGAAGCCGGGCTGGGGGATGTTGCCACGGTCGAAATACTTTGTATTATAGAGGTTGTTGAGGGCGAGGTTGAAGGTGATGTCTTCGTATTGGTAGGCAAACTTCAGGTCGAGGGTAGTGAAGGAGGGATAGGGTTCGTCGCTCACTTTGACCAGGTTTTCATACTTCTCATACGTGCCCATGCGTTTCTGGTAGCGAAAGTACCAGCCGGCGGTGAGGCCCTTGTACAGCCGGTGATGGAATTGAGCTGTCAGTTTATCGCGCAGGTAATTGAGGGCATAGACGGAAATCAAGCCTTTTGTATCGGCATCTTGATTCATGCGGGCGTAGTCAACCGACAGCGAGGACTGATTGCCTAAGAAGGGCAGCCACTCCCCTACCCCGAGGCGAACGCCTGCCTCAACGCCTTGCGTATTAATTTCCGTCAGATTCCAGGATGCCCATTTGGCGTCTTGAGGGTTGGTCTTCACCCAGTCTATCATATCTCGACCCCAGAGCAGGAATCCTTTCAGGTAGGCCTGCACGAAGGAGTTGCCGAAATTGATACCGAGGTCTAAGGATTCGGACTTCTCAGGTCGCAAACCCTCGTTTCCATTATGTGTTTCAGTGGTATAATAGAGGTCGGTGAAGGTAGGCATGCGGGTAGATTTGCTCCATGAGGTGGATAGCTTCAGTTGCTCCATAGGGCGGTAAGCCAGGTTTACGGACGGATATACATTATATTTATCCTTTAAGAGGGTGGTATGATACATTAATATACCGGCTGAGAGCGACCAGCGTTTCCATGCGAGGCTATGCTCCAGCGTGACGCTTGCATTGGTGCGGTCGTCCTGCTTGGTGTATTTCCACCAGGGGTTTTCCATCGGCTTGCCCAGCACGCTGCTGAGGATGTCTTCGCGGCGCAGTTCACCTCCAAGGCTTGTAATACCCAGCTTGGATTGGTAGGCGAAGATGAGGTTGGCGCCATAGGTGTCGTTTCGGTGGAAGTTTCGGCCTGTGTCGGTACCCTTGATCAGGTCGAACTGGTCGTGGTGCCGACTCCAGTACACGATGGGGATAATCTTCAGTTTCGTTCCGAATTCTCCTTTTACAGAGCCCAGATAGGTGCTTGTCTGATCGTACTGATTAGGATAGCGGGCGGAGTAGAAGGTATTGGCGCCGAATTGCTTATCATTATAGCCAAGCTGAAAATCCAGTTTCGATTCATTCTGTAGTGCAAGCCTTGTTTGCCAAAGAACGTTGTAGATGGCGTAGTCGCTATTGGCAATGTAGCCGTCTGACGAATCATAGCCTACGGAGAGACTGTTAACGGTGCGTCCGGCACGAACGGCTCCCCGCATCTCCATGCCACGCAGCTTGTGCATGCCCGATTCTACCGAGGCATAGAGGCGTTCGCTTACGTTCTTTTTTGTGATGATGTTGATTCCTCCCGAGAAGGCGCCGGCTCCATAAATCAGCGCTGTGGGGCCGTGGATAATTTCGATACGTTCAATGTCGGAGAGGTTGATGGGAAGGTCTAAATTATAGTGTCCGGTGTGGGAGTTAGAGAGGTTTACACCGTTAAGCAGTATGGCGTTCTGGTCAAATGATCCGCCTCGGATCGAGATGTCGGCCTGTACTCCGTGTCCCCCTCGCTGGATGACGTCGACATTGGCCGCATAGATTAACACATCCTGAATGCTTTGGACAGGCGCTTGTTCAATCTGTTCACGGGTGATAACAGTTACCAACTTAGCTGTTTGACTAAGTGGCGTCTCTAATCGCGAGGCCGTCACCATCACTTCATCCAGCTCCTGCTCCACAATCTTGGGCTGCTGCTCCTCCTTTACATTTTGCCCTTTGCAGGGAGACACAATCATGGCTGCCAGTACACAGCCTGCTACAACGCCTATATTCACCACTTTATGCATACTGTTGAATGCGGCGTAACCCTTTCGCGCAAACTTTTTGAAGCGAATGGGTGGTTGTTTGTACAAATGTTCTTGTTTCATTTCATATAGTTTTCAAATATGGCGGCTAAGGTAGTTATAAACATTTTCCGAAGCTTCATTTTTTACTAACAAAAGATAAGATTATAAGCAGAATGTCTAAAACGTCCTCACGAAAGATGAAAAACCTATCACCGCCGGAGTAACAAGATATGAACAAATAAGAACCTCTTTTCAACTGAAAAGCCCTTGGGGGTGTCGATAACACGGCCTTAGATTCTTATATCAGGGATTAAAAAAGCCATACCTTAGCCATCGAATAACAACAAGTAATAGCAGAGAGTAGAGTATAGTTAATTAAATTTTAACACATTAAGAAAAATATGAGTACAAAAAGAATGACAGAAACGGGTAGGTTCTATATTTTAGGCTTAGGACTACTTTTATCAAGTGTGTTGTCGTCTTGCTATGGGCCGGAGATCGACAGAATAGATGAGGGCCTAACGGTAGTGCAAAACGATATGGCTGAACTGAAAAAGAAAATCGAGCAAATTGAGGCTACCATAAATTCGATGGATTGGGTAACCGGAGTTTCTCCGATTTCAGGCACTCCGGGAGGATGGACCATAACGTTCCATACACATCCGCAGATTGATCTTAAAAATGGAACGCAAGGCGCTCAGGGAGCTAATGGTTCGAATGGTAAGGATGGCACTATATGGTATATTGGAGAAGATAGTGTCTGGCATGCCAAACCGAACGATATCCCGGAATGGGGTAACGGCAATCCTTTAAAAGCAATTGGCGAGGATGGAAGAGACGCTCCTTCACCGGAGGTAATTAACGGAAAATGGGCCTTTTTCACATGGAATAAAACCTTGGCTCAATATGACACCGCCTATACCAACTTTGTTGCGGATACAACCCGTTCCTATCTGGTTGATAAAAACGTGAAGTATGATTTATATTTCCCGTTGAGGATACCCGATACAAGCCCGGGAGCAGTGGCTGGCGATTCGATTCTTTATTGGACGATCATCGAACTGCCCAAATACCAGGAAGAGCCACTTGCTATCTACTTCAAAGGTTTTGGTTACATTAGTCATGGTCCATCGTCTGCTGCAGGTTCAGGTTCTCAAGATAGTATCGTGATGCTGCCTGATGGTTTGAGCTTTAATTCATGGAAAGCAATTGCTGCTAACCCATCCACTCCATCTAATCTATGGTATGGTACAAAACAGACATACGAAGGCGTTATAACGACATTACATCCTGAACTTGTTGCCGTATTTTCCACCAATAAAACTCAAACTACAACCGAAAATTTATATGGTTTTGAATTGCAAAACTCCAACGGCGTTTCTTTGGACTTCTTCAACCTATATAACCCTCAATATATTGGTAACAAATTGTTGACAAAAGTAACACAGAGTGATTCACTATTTTATTTAACGGTAGAGCCCAGCTCCAACAGCAATCTTTGGACAATCAAGGGCAATATCTACTACTACTTGGTAAACGGCACTTCAAAATCAGCTGTAGCACATACAATTAACGGCACTCCCACAATAACAAGCATTCCTGTGACTGCATCAGGTACATACAATGGAGTAATTGGTGCAGGGCCTGCTCAGAATTTCCCTAATCGAACCGGAAGTAATCCAAGATATGTTGTGCAACAAAGTACGACTCCTCACCAGATTGGTTTGAGCAATATAGGCAATATTTATGATCTATATATCGATTCGGCTGGTGGAGTTACTCCCACTACTGTAGACCTTACATATACGCTGAATCCGTTATCGTTGACATTCAAGACAGTCTTTAATCCGGCTCCAGCAAATACGAATCCGATAACAACTGATCCTCCATTATCTACAGATTCAATTGATGTGAATTTAGTTCTCCGTAAACTTATGCCGACAGGTGAAATTTACCATGATTCTATTAGAATAACTGTTATTCCCTAAAGATAGCTATACTTTAGCATCTGCTACTCGTGAGAAAGCCCCCGGTGTAAATCGGGGGTTTTTTTATACCTTTGTAACCGAATTTAAAAAATGATTATGGGATTAGAGAAAGGTTTGTTTCAAAGGACTGAACTGCTGATAGGCAACGAGTGGATGATAAAGATAGCCGAAGCAAGGGTGATACTCTTCGGCGTGGGCGGCGTGGGTAGCTGGTGTGCAGAGAGTTTGATACGCTCCGGTATTCGCAACCTTACTATCGTAGATTCAGACCGTATATGCGTAACCAATATCAACCGCCAACTCATGGCCACCACCCAAACGATAGGCAAGGTAAAAGTGGAAGTGCTGAAACAGCGCTTGCTGGAAATAAATCCGAAGGCAGAAATAAACGCCCTCCAAATGATATACAACAAGGAGAACAGCGAGTCGTTCCACTTGGAAAACTACGACTACATCCTCGATGCGATAGATAGTTTGGAGAATAAAGTCCACCTTATTCAAACGGCTACCCGTACTCCGGCTGTATTCTTCTCCTCCATGGGCGCCGCTCTTAAAATGGACTCCTCGAAGATTGAGGTAACCGAGTTTTGGAAAGTAAAAGGCTGCCCGCTGGGCGCTGCCCTCCGCCGCCGTCTGAAAAAGTCTGACTTGCCTCCTGCCAAGAAGTTCCTTTGCGTATACAGCGAAGAAGTACTGGCCAACAAAGGCAAGAACAGCTCGTGCGGAACAGAGAAATGCCTCTGCCCCAAAGCCCTGCAAGGGCCCGGCGATCCAGACTTGGTAAACCACGAATGGTGCAGCCTGAAAGCCCGGATAAACGGCACCATGGCCCACACCACCGCCATCTTCGGCTTCACCCTCGCCGGATTAGTCATTCAGGATATTTGCAAGTGAAAAATGAAACAAAGAACCACACACGATGCTGTAGAACAAGATGACAAACAACTCATCGAGTCATTTTTGTCCGGCAATGAAAGTGCATATTCTGCCATCTACAATAAATATACAAGCCCATTATACGCTTATGGAATTGGGATGGGATTCGAAGAAGAACACATTCAAGATGCCATACACGATGTATTTTATAAACTATATTTCAATCGAAAATTGCTAAAGGATGTAGAGAACCTGAAGTTTTATCTGTTTCGCATGTTAAAAAACAGATTGCTGGATATCTACAAAACCCAGACAGAGTTTTACGAAATAGATGAATATGAGTATAGCTTCTCTATAAAAGCCACGATGCTCGATGATTTAATCAGCGAGGAGGAACGCAAAGACCTGCAAAAAAAAGTTGAAGACCTGATGAATTGTCTTACCGACCGCCAAAGCGAAGCCGTTTACCTGCGCTTTATGCAGGAAATGGAGTACGAAGATATAGCCATCCTCCTTAAAATGACACCCCATGCTACCCGTAAACTAATATCCCGAGCCATCCGGCGGATACGCGAACAAAACCTTCCCTTATACCTCCTCTTTTTCTCCTTAAAAGTATTTTAAACGAAGATTTTATTTATTTTTTAAATTATGGGGACAAAAAAACACACGCATCGTCTTATTAGAAATAGATGATGTGTGTATGCAAATGAATTATCATAAATACGCTGTAAGCGACTTTCTTAAAGACGACTCTTTTATCCTTTGGAGACTTCTCGGAGAAGAGAGTGATTATCTGTTTTGGACTCATTTTATGGAAGAACACCCTGAGAAACAGGATACTATCAATGAAGCTATCCGGATATTTAAATCCGTCCATTTAAACGACTACAGTCTTTCGCCTGAAAAGAAAGAACAACTTTGGAGAGATTTGCAGCAAAGCATTGCTACCACTACCCGTGATAGGCGAAGAACCCGGTACTTCACCTTATCGGCCATAGCCGGTGTTGCGGCCATGCTGGCGCTTGCCTTCTGGCTGATGCCGGATGCAGCAGTCATTCAATCGCCTAACACAGTTGCTCTTGTTGAACAATCAGAGCAACCAACGTATAACGATACAGACATCCGCTTAGAATTGGCAAATAAAGAAACGGTGGTGCTCGAACAAGATGCAGTGATTCAATATACCGAGAGTTCCATAACCGTTACTGCCAACAACCAACCCGCAACATCTACCAAGATAAAAGCAGACCATAAGAAAAAAGAATGGAACAAACTTACCGTACCCAAAGGAAAACGAACCTCTCTCATCCTCTCCGATGGCACCAAGATATGGGTCAACTCAGGCAGCTATCTGGAGTTCCCTCCTGCGTTCGACGAGGATAAACGGGAGATAAAGATAGAAGGCGAGATTTATATTGAAGTAAGCAGAGATACCAACCATCCCTTCCGGGTATATACCTCCGATATGAAAATCAATGTTCTGGGTACCCGTTTCAATGTATCAGCTTATGAAGAAGATGCTGTTCATCAGGTAGTTTTGGTAGAAGGAAACGTGGAAGTGACGCCCGGCAAGCGAGAACCTGTTCGTCTTTCGCCTGATCACATGCTCGCTATTTCGGCCAACAAGATAAAGACCTCAAAGGTCGATGTATATTCTTATATCAGTTGGAAAGATGGTTTGTTACAGTTCAATAGCGAACCTTTATCGCTTGTTCTTGCACGTATTTCCCGCTATTACAACCGCACCCTCACATACGAAGACAATATCAAAGACTTGAAATGTACGGGTAAACTCGTCTTGTTTGATGATTTGGCAACTGTACTGCAAACCATCAGTCATACTCTGACCGTAACTTACGAGATAAAAGAAAACACAATTCATTTCAGCAATACTAAAAACAAGTTATAAATCCACAAAAAAGTTACTGCCTATGAGATAATCACACGAAAAAACAAGATGAGAAACACCGGTTAATACCCGGTAAATGAAATTTACTTACCCTTATTATGTAAAATTAATAAATTTAATAACTTATGAAAGGAAACAATGCTCTAAAAGAATTGTATGTATATAATTTTCGTTATATCTTACACATTATGAAAATAGTCATTTTATTATTGTTTACCGGAATAGGCACTGCCTTTTCGGAAACCTATTCCCAATCAACCCTGCTTACTCTTGAGGTCAATAAACAGACCGTAAGAGAAGCGCTTCTCTCTATCGAGAAACAAAGCGAATATGTATTTTTCTTCTCAGATGAAATCAATCGCGACCTGTATAAACAGGTAAATATACGCGTCAAAAACCAAACAATTGACCGTATCCTCGATAAACTCCTTGATGCCACCTCAGTATCTTACAAAATCATCGACCGCCAGGTCATCCTCCAAAAGAACAAGGCTGAAGCATCAATTGCCCAACCTGTCATTCAACAAACCGGTCGCCGCGTCACCGGTACCATACTTGATACCAACGGTGAAGCAGTGATTGGAGCCAATGTATTGGTAAAAGGCACAACCAATGGTGCTATTACGGATATAGATGGCAAATTCTCACTCAATGTTCCAGACAATGCCATATTAACGATTTCCTTCATCGGTTATAACACCCAGGAAATAGCTGTAGGAAATAAAACAAGCATTTCTGTAATCTTGCACGAAGATAGTCAGGCTCTGGATGAGGTTGTAGTAGTTGGTTACGGCACTCAACGCAGGGAAAGCTTAACCGGCTCGTTGCAGACGCTGAAAAACGACAAGCTCGTTACATCCAGTAACCCCACCGTTGAAAATCTTTTGTCCGGCAAAGCTCCCGGCGTATATGTAGCTCCCGGTAGCGGACAGCCCGGTTCACGTGGCAACATTATTATCCGTGGTAGATCATCCATCAATGGTAATGTCGACCCATTATGGGTTGTTGACGGAGTGATTGTTGGATCTGCTTCAAGTTACTCCCTGAATCCGAGCGATATTGAAACCATGACCATCCTGAAAGATGCTGCATCTACGGCTATCTATGGTTCGCAAGGAGCAAACGGTGTTATTGTAGTAACAACCAAGAATGCAAGCTCTGATAAGTTTGTCGTGACTGCTTCTGCCAAATACGGGGTAAGCACCTTGGACAATGGCAATCTGCAGGTGATGAACGGATCTGAGCTATACGATTTTTTCAAGTCCTTCTCCAATCAGGAAACCATCTCTTTCCCACGCTGGAACGAACAATTACGCAACACTAACTACAGTTGGTGGGATTTGGCTACTCAGACAGGAACCACCCAAGACTATAATGTTTCCATCTCAGGTGGTAGCGAGAAAGTAAAATCTTACTTTTCTATTGGCTACTACGAAGAAGAAGGTGCAGTAAAAGGATACGAGTTCTCGCGTTACAACATGCGTTACCGTACGGAATTTAAGCCTTTTAGTTGGCTGACAGTGAAACCAAGTGTTTCAGGTTCTCGCCGGGATGTAGACGACAGGCAGTATTCGGTAACGGCCATGTATACCAACCTGCCTTGGGATAATCCCTATCAGGCTGATGGAACACCGACTCCCCACCGCTCGGCAGACTGGGTGATCAGTACGCGTACAAACTACTTGTACGACCTGCAATGGAATTATGAGAAGAATCAACGTTACTCGTTGATGGGTAATTTTGACTTCGACATTCGTATCAACAGTAATTTTACCTTTTCTTCCATCAATAACTATTCATGGGACAACTATAATGCACATATCTACACCGATCCCCGTTCAAACAACGGTATGGGCGTAACCGGACGTATTGAAGAAGATATCCGCAGTATAACCAGACAATATACCAATCAGATTCTTCGTTACACCAACTCTTTTGGCAAACACTCAATCAATGCTTTGGTTGCATACGAGTATAGCGATTTCAAAAACAAGCTTGTTGAATCCGATGGTACGGGCTTTATTCCCGGCTTCGATGTATTGCAAGTAACAGCTAAACCGGAAAAGACAAAGGGTGGCATCAACGAATCGGCCATCCAGTCTGTCTTGTTCAATGCCAATTATGCATACGACAACAAATACCTGCTACAGTTCTCTGCCCGTAGGGATGGAGCCTCCAACTTTGGTGACAATGCCAAATACGGTAATTTCTTCTCTGTCAGTGGTGGTTGGCTCATCAACAAGGAGGCTTTCTTTAAGGCAAGCTGGGTGGATCTATTGAAACTACGCCTCGCTTACGGATCGGTAGGAAACCGTCCAACGGAATTGTATCCGCAATATGACCTGTATACCGTATCGGAAAGCTACAAGGAAATATCCGGCGCCTTGATTTCACAAATCGGAAACAAGGATCTGACCTGGGAAAAGACCTATACGTTTGGCGTTGGTGTAGATTTCAGTTTCTTGAATCGCTATCGCATCAATTTGGATTACTACAATAAAGCGACGGACAATATCTTGTTCCGTGTTCCCGTTTCAGGTCTTACCGGGGTAACCAGTATCTGGCAAAATGTAGGTGAAATGGAAAACAAAGGTTTTGAAGTAGTACTGGGTGCTGACATCATCAAGGGCAAGGACTGGAACTGGTCGGCAGATTTCAACTTGGGCTTGAACAAAAATAAAATCAAGAAATTGTATGGGGATGCGAATGAGACAGGTATCATTACGACCAATTTTGGTGGTCCTGCCGGAAGTATCAGCCGTATCTATCTTCCCGGTTACAGCGCGGATACCTATTACACACGCGAATGGGCCGGTGTTAATCCCGAAAATGGAGCGCCCCAATGGTATAAGACCGATGCAAACGGCGCCCGCGTACTTACCTCCAACTATGCCGAAGCTGATGAAGTGAAGACAGGTTCTTACTCACCTGACTTCTTTGGCGGTTTCTCAACAAGCCTGTCATGGAAGATGATTGACTTCAATGCCTTGTTCGGCTTTTCTGTAGGCGGAAAAATATATAACTATGCCCGAACGGAATACGATTCGGATGGTACCTACACCGACCGCAACCAAATGAAACTGATGGATAGCTGGAGCCGTTGGGAAAAACCGGGCGATATCGCCACACACCCTCTACCGGCATACAACAATTCATCCAAAGCCAACAATGTGTCTACCCGTTATCTGGAAGATGCAGGTTATTTGAAACTTCGCAGTTTGGCTATTGGATACAGTTTGAGGTTGCCCAAGTGGAAGATTCAGAACATTCGTCTCTCCCTCTCGGCTGAAAACCTGTTTACCATAACCGAATACTCAGGTGTTGATCCTGAAATACCGGTGTATGTAAGCGGTGAAAATCAATCTGTTACCGGTGTAACAACTGCCGGCAGTGGTTATCCTATCACACGTAAGTTTTTATTTGGAGTTAATTTTACATTTTAAGACTTTATAGATATGAAAAAGATAATTATAGCGATAGCAGCAGCTTGTACATTTACAGCCTGCGATATAGAAAGATTACCCTCAACCTCCTTGCCTGCTGAAACGATCACGAGTGATCCGGGCGCATCTCTGGATGCTTTATTGAACGGCAGTTATGCGCAGATGAAGAACTGGGCGGATGTGATGCACCGCTGCGGTGAATATGCGGGCGACAATATCATGATTCGTGGATCTTCTACGGATGCATTCTATGAATTTATTTCCTATTCTCGCACCCCCAACAATTCTCGTTTACAGAATTTCTGGGATTATAGTTACAAAACGATTGCTCAGACTTCCAACATTATGACAATGGTACCTGAAGGGCAAGGACCGGAAATTGACACAAAGTTGGGCGAATGTTATTTCCTGCGCGGCTTAATGTATTTCTACCTTTGCCGGGTATATGGGCGTCCTTATTATCAAAGTCCGGAAACGAATTTGGGTGTGCCCATCGTCAATGGTACACCGGCGGACATGCTCAATCTGTCTCTGCCTGATCGTTCTACGGTAAAGGAAACATACGAACAAGCTATCGGCGACCTGAAAAAGGCAGCGGATATGCTGATTGACAACCGGGGTCCGGGTTACGCTTCCAAAGAAGCAGCTTGGGCAATTCTTTCTCGTATTTATTTGTATATGAGTGGCACATGGGAAAAACCCAATACCGAATATGCCCGTCTGTCGGTTGAATATGCCGACAAGGTGATCAATTCCGGTACCTACAAACTGCTGGATCGTGCAACCTTTATGAAGTACAACACCCTGATTCCCGAAAATAATTCGGAATCCATCTTTGTGGTTCGCCGGGTATCTTCTGAATATACGGGTTCTCAATTTACAACCGGTATCGGTGGTATGTATGCCAGTATCGGTGGTAGAGGTTATGGCGAGATGTACGCCAGCGCCAAATACATCGCTTTGCTGGATGAAACAGGGCGCAACGATTGGTATAACGGTAACTTGGTAGACGCCCGTGCTGCCTTTGTAGAACCGCAATACCAGGTAAATAAGCAGCCTGTTTTCCGCTTCATCAAGAATGTATATGATGCATCAGGTAAGCAAACCAACTTCAATTATGTGCAGGCTGATGTGGTTGTCAACGGTAATACGGCTACATGTACGGAAGGTGAAAATACCTATACACTAACTCCGGTGGACGTTGAACAAGGTATCTGGTCAATCAAGTATGAAGACGGCAATACCTATACCGGCTATACAGATCAATTCATTCGCTTGAATCGCGTATATCCGATGTTCTACATCGTGAAGTGCTCGCGTGAAGGCGAAGAATCTCATCTGCACTCGCCCGTTATCTCCCGTTTGGCAGAAGTTTACTTAAACAAAGCTGAGGCAGCCGCTAAAACAGGCGATTATGCAAAGGCTTTGGAAGCCCTGAACATCATTCGCGAACGTTCTCTTCCCGGCAAAGGCTACACAGCGCTAACAGCAGCCGATGCTGAACGACTGATAGAGAAAGAACGTACCTTGGAACTGGCATTCCAGGCTGAACGCAGCTTTGATGTGTATCGTAACGGACGCTCATTGACCCGTCTGTATCCCGGGCCTCATTTAGCCATGGATGAAATACAACCGACAGATTTTCGGGTTATTTTCTTCATACCTCAGAATGCAATCAATGCGTATGCAGGTAAGCTTACGCAGAATCCAACATCCAATTAATAACAATCCACATAGCATTAAAACATATTATTCAAACAAATTATGGAAAATACAAGACGCTCTTTTATCAGGAAGATGGCGGTTGCCGGTATAGGAGCTACCGGCGTGGCAATAAGCCAGGCTGCTGAAAGCAAAGTTGTAACTGAACCTCAGCAAAAGAAAAAACCGGCAGCTAAGGATGACGGTTCCATTCGGTTCGGTTTTATCGGTTCGGGATCAAGGTGCCAAACCCATATCAATAGTGTGAACGCTATTCCGGGCAATAAGATTGTGGCTATATGCGACACCCAGGAAGGGCCTATCAACCGTACTTTAAAGCATATTTCCGATTTGGGTCTTCCCGCACCGAAAGTATATACCGGCAGTGAACTGGCATTTGAACAAATGTTGAACAATGAAGAATTTGATGCCGTTATCATCGCCAGCCCATGGGAATGGCACGCTCCTATGGCTGTAGCAGCCATGAAGGCAGGTGTACCTTATGTAGGCGTAGAAGTATCTGCCGCTAATACAATAGAGCAATGCTGGGACTTGGTGAATGTATCTGAAACTACAGGCAACCAGGTTAATATCATGGAGAATGTATGTTATCGTCGCGATTGTATGGCTGCACTGAGAATGGTTCGTGAAGGACTGTTCGGAGAACTATTGCACGGTGAATGTGGTTACGAACATGATCTGCGCAGCGTTAAATTCAACGATGGTGTCAATTATAGCTACAAGGCAGGTGGTGAATTACGCATGGGACCGACCGCTTTCTCTGAAGCACAATGGCGTACGCAGCACTCTGTAACCCGTAATGGCGATGTTTATCCTACCCATGGTATCGGGCCTGTTGCCAACTGTTTAGACATTAATCGTGGTAACCGCTTCCTGTCTTTGTCTGCTTTTGCTACCCAATCTCGTGGCTTGCATAAGTTTATCGTTGACAACGGCGGCGAACACCATCCCTTGGCCAATGTGCGCTTTAATCTGGGCGATATCGTTCAGTCCATGATTAAGTGCGCTAATGGACAGACTGTTCTCGTAACTCACGACACCAACTCTCCTCGCCCCTACTCCTTAGGTTTCCGTATTCAGGGAACAGATGGTTTGTGGATGAATGATGGCGATCATATCTATATCGAAAAACAGTCGAAGACACCTCACCGCTGGGATAACTCAGACGAATGGTTCAAGAAGTACGACCACAAGCTGTGGAGCACACTCGAAGAAAAAGCAAGAGGAGCCGGTCATGGTGGAATGGACTACATCATGATGTACGATTTCATAGATGCTATCCGTAACAAGAAACATGTACCCATGGATTGCTACGATGCAGCTGCATGGAGTGCCATATCAGGATTGTCGGAAATGTCTATTGCCCGTGGAGGTGCAGTAGTTGACTTCCCCGATTTCACCCGTGGCCAATGGATCCATCGCAAACCGGTTTTCGCCCTGTAAGCTGATGAATCATTTATCACTTGTCAACTAATATCTGTTAGAAAGCCCCTCTCCCTTCAGGAAAAGGGCTTTTTTTATTATCCCAACATCAGTTGAGTGGTAGTGGAAGACGTTGCTCCCTTACACAGCGCACGGATAATCCTGCTTCAAGCGCAGTACTCTGAGTACTTATAGCAGACGCGTCCCCATCAAATCGCATAGCGCTGGAAAAGTTAGCAGCGTAAGCAGATGACGACCAACAATACCCAACATGTCCTTGATTAATTAACGTCAGTTCGACATAAAAATCGGTAAAAAAATTTGTAAAATAACGGGATATTGCGTAACTTTAAAGTTCTAAATATAAATTACTTACACAATAAACCCGTTAAATGATGAATGCAAATATAGTTGAAATTTATTACATTATCGACGAATTCTGCAAGAATTTTGATAAACTTACGGAGGGATACCGCCTTCCTGCCGACACGTCTAAAAAACGCCGTAACAGGGCTTATTCGATGTCCGACAGCGAGATAATCACCATTATGATCCTGTTTCATCAAAGTCATTGCCGTGACCTTAAATTTTTCTATATCAACCACATCAAGAATAACTACCGGTCGTATTTTCCCCAAACGGTTTCCTACAACCGTTTTGTAGAATTGCAACAGAAAGCGCTTGTTCCAATGGTTATCTTTTTGCAAATGTGTTGTTTGGGTAAATGTACC
>BNTS01000046.1 GCA_025996775.1 Bacteroidia bacterium
AAGAACTCTACAAAGAGTATAGGGATAAATACCCTGAGTGCTATTGGCGTTCCCGCTTTTGTGACTACCTCAGGCTTTATATGCATCAGGGGAATCCCGTTATGCACATGGATCACAAGGCTGGAGACAAAATGTATGTTGATTTTACAGGCAGGCGGCTGAGCATAACTTCCCGGGATAGGGATAGTGTGGTGATTATCCGCAAGCAAGTTGAGAAATATGAGCAGTTGGTTTTGGAACAGGCGGAACGGATGGAGCGGGCAAGACGAGAGGCGGAAGAAGCGGAAAAACTGAAAAAGGAAACGGAATACTTGAAAAAGAATAGATAAATTTAACTATAAGCAACTTATGTCTTTACTATTGGCTGCCACAGATAACTTATTTTAAGGATTTGCGGATTGTTTGAATTATTTTCTGTAATTTTGTCCGAAATAAGACAATTCAAGAATTAAACAGTCAATCAAATAGAGAACGATATGTTATTTGGTAAAAGAATAAGACAGTTAAGAGAAGAAAAGCAGTTGCTTCAAAGGCAATTAGCAGCCGCATTGGAGATAGATACGCCCATGTACAGCAAAATTGAACGTGGCGACCGTCGTGCCAAACGCAAGCAAGTATTTATCCTTGCAGACTTGTTGCAAGCTGACCCAACAGAATTGCTTACGCTTTGGGTGGCTGACCAAGTTGTTACTGCTGTTGTGGATGAAAAAGAATTTGCGAATGAGGCTTTGGATATTGTTAAAGAATATATAAACAAGTAATGAATAACATCAATAACATAGCAGCACAGGAATTTCAGCAAGTTCACGGAATCATTTCTTTGCATCGCTCCCGCGCTTTGCAAACTGTGAACAACGAAAATTTACTTACCGCTTGGGAAGTGGGGGCTTATGTGTCTGAACGGCTCAAAGACTCTGCTTGGGGCAGCAAAACCGTAATGCAACTTTCTGAATATTTGCGCAGTCAAGATCCTACTTTACGTGGATACAGCAGGCGAAGTATATATAAGATGGTTGCTTTTTATGAAACCTACTCTTCTGTGCAATTTGTTGAATATCAGCACAAATTGAAGCTAAATGAATTTGTGCCGCCAGAAACTGCACAAATTGAAGATGTAAAAATTGTCCAGTCAGCGACTGAACAAACAGAGAAACTTGAAATTGTGCCACCAATGGCGGCACAATTTCCTAATTTCTTGAATTTAACCACATTGACCAATCATTATGAGATACTTAACACTTGTAATACAATTGAAGAACGTATCTTTTATGTCCTTTACTCGCACAAAGAACGATTAAACAAAAGGGAACTGCAACGCTGTCTCAAGAATAACACGTTTGCTTCTCTGACAGGCGACAAACATAATTTTTCCAAAGGTCTAAAAGATATTTATCCGCAAGCTGCACCAATGCTTAAAGATGCTGTCTTTGTAGATTTCTTGGGACTGCCGCAAAAACATTCCGAAAAACGGCTGCAAAACAGCATCTTAGACAACATGAAAGATTTTGTTCTCGAATTGGGCAAAGATTTTTTGTTTGTTGATAAAGAATATTCACTGCAAGTGGGTAGTTCTACATTCAAAGTCGATTTGTTGTTTTTTCATAGAGGTTTGCAATGTTTGGTAGCGTTGGAATTAAAAACGACGAAATTCAAACCGGAATACATGGGGCAACTCGAATTTTACCTCGAAGCTCTCGACCGCGATGTGCGCCGTAGCAACGAAAATCTAAGCATTGGTATTTTGCTGTGCCAAGAAGCTGACAGAAGCGTGGTTGAATACGCTATGAGTCGTAGCCTAAGCCCGACAATGATTGCAGAATACAAGCGACAATTGATTCCAAAAGAAGTGCTGCAACACTCTTTGGAGGAGTTTACACAGTTTTTAAATCAAAAAAGAGAGACAATAAATATGTAATTATTAACAAATAATAAATAAAATATGAAGATTGTATCAGTTTTTAACAACAAAGGGGGTGTTGGAAAATCGACACTTACTTATCATTTAGGAAATTCTTTGGCTGAGTTAGGGCATAAAGTTTTAATGGTAGATTTAGACCCTCAATGTAATTTGACTATATGTGCCATGAGAGAAGAAAATTTACATCAAATTTGGGAAGAAGAAGACCCATATATTGAGGACTTTGAACAAGCATTCAATAATAATCCTAATATTATTAAATCACCCAGAAGTATTCATTTTATACTCAAACCAACAGAAGATGGTATCAGTGAACTTGAAAACCTGCCACCTGTTCTTAATATTGGTAACAATATTGATATTATTCCCGGCAGACTTTCTTTGCATAGATACGAAAATAAAATAGCGGAACGATGGAGTGGAATATATCAGGGAGATAATTTGGCGATAAGAACAGTTACGAATATTAGAACATTATGCAAAAAATATTCAGAACAAAACAATTATGATTTTGTATTGATAGATACTTCGCCAAGTTTAGGTATTTTGAATAAAACCATTATTTCTACAGTTGATGGCTTTTTTATTCCAGCACAACCAGATATGTTTAGTTTGTATGGTATTCGCAATATTGGTAATGCTCTTGAAATGTGGCAAAAAGAATTTGTATCAATATACACATTGATATCAGAAGATAAACGTTCGAAATTTCCAATTAGTTTTGTACAGTTTTTAGGTTATACAATCTATAATGCAAAAAAATATACGAAACAGGGACAAGAACAAAATGAATATAATTTGGCTCAAGCTCACTTTCAATATGTAAGCCAAATACCTCAAACCATATTAGCTTGTATTCAAGAAAGTAATAGAAAAAATTTCACACAAGAAGAAATATCTAAGCCTATTGGTGGCAGTGCTATTATCCATACTCACAATACTTTTCCGGCAGTAGCACAGGCACTTAAATGCCCCATGTGGAAAGTGCCTGAAGTTTACACTCAACTTAAACAAAATGATCCTGATTATATTGAATTTCTTACTCAAAATGGATTTGAATATAATCAAGGGAACAATGGAAAATTTAAAGAAATAGCTAACCACTATCGTGATTTTACAAATGATTTACTTGTTAGAATAAATAAATTATGAGCAATCAAGATATAGAATCTGTAATCTCATTTTATAATAATGCAGATAATCAAGCGCGATTGAAAACTTTTCAATCTGCTGTGTTGGCTTTTTTTATTAATCATCCCGAATTGAACAAAGCCCCATTTCCTGTGATACATTCGGTAAAAACAAGATTGAAAGACCCTGAACATGTCAAAGATAAAATAATTAGAAAATTAGAAAAGGATGAAATAATTATTACAGAAGATAATTTGTTTAAAGAAGTTACCGATTTAATAGGTATAAGAATTTTACATTTACATCAAGAACAATTTTCAAAAATTCACGCAAGTATTCTAAGTTACATAAATCAGGGAGACTGGGCTTTAGTAGAAGCTCCAAAGGCATATACTTGGGACCCAGAATATCAATCTCTTTATAGAAATTTAGGTATTGAACCTGAAATAAAAGAAACATATTACACAAGTGTTCATTATGTTGTTAAACCTAACAATAACAATCCAAATCCAATATGCTGTGAAATACAGGTTCGCACATTGTTTGAAGAAATTTGGGGAGAAATTGACCATACAATAAATTATCCTCATCCAACAGAAAGTATAGCTTGTAAAGAACAAATAAGAGTGTTGGCAAAATTAGTATCAACAGGCACTAGATTAGCAGATTCCATATTTAGGAGTCATAGGGAACATTCTGAAAATAGCGGAAAACTATATAATCACAATTAAATTATGCCCTCACAACACCCCATAAAATACAAGCCCACTTGGAATTCCTTCAACGAAAACTCCCGCGTGAAAATTCCTGCCCTGTTGCATTTGACAAGGCTTGGCTATAAGTATTTTTCTTTGAAAGATACCGCTTTTGACTTTGATGCTGAAACGAACATTATCAAAAATGTTTTCTGTGAGCAGTTTTTGAAACTGAATGCTGCACTTGCTCCCATAGCAAACGATTTTGAAAAAGAATTTCAAAATATTTCACTTGAACTTGGATCGGACGATTTGGGCAAGCAATTTTACAAACGCTTGCTCGGACAAGGGATTTCTAATTATAAACTACTTGATTGGGGGAATTTCAACAATAACACTTTTCATATATGCACCGAACTGACTTGTAAAAACGGAGAAGACGAGTTCCGTCCCGATATTACGGTTTTTGTAAATGGCTTGCCGTTGGCATTTATTGAAGTTAAAAAGCCAAATAATCCAGAAGGTATCAAAGCGGAACGGGACAGAATCAACTACCGCTTCAAAAATACAAAATTCCGCAAGTTTATTAATATCACGCAGTTACTTGTTTTTTCAAACAATATGGAATACGACGATGCAAGTATTGACCAACTGCAAGGTGCGTTTTATGCAACGACAAGCAAAAATTCGGCTCGTTTCAACAATTTTCGCGAAGAACTGAAAAGAGAGCTTGTTGATGAAATTAAACCAATTGACGAAGAAACTGAAAATTTTGTACTGAAAGACAATAACTTAATCACGCTCAAACATTCATCTGAATTTATTACCAACAAAAACGAAAACACACCGACAAATCGCATTCTTTCTTCGCTTTTCACAAAGCACCGTTTGAAAACGCTGTTGCAATACGGCATTGCTTATTGCGAAGAAACCACAAAAACAGGCGAAATTGATTTGCAAAAACACATTATGCGTTATCCACAGTTATTTGCCACCAAAGCCATTGAACGAAAATTGAATGAGGCTCAGGCAGGTTCTGCTTCTGGTTTCAAAGGGGTGATTTGGCACACGCAAGGCAGCGGGAAAACCGCACTCGCATTTTACAATTATCGTTATCTTACCGATTATTTCAGCAAAAAAGGCGTTGTGCCAAAATTTTATTTTATTGTCGATAGATTAGATTTGCTCACACAAGCTACAAAAGAGTTTAAAAAACGAGGCTTGGCAGTGTCAACCGTTAACAGCAAAGATGAATTGATAAATGAATTCAAGAAAAATACTACAAATGAAGGGATTACAGTAATAAATATTCAAAAATTCAACGAAGACACTACTGCTTTCAACAGTAGCGGATATGATGTAAACGTTCAGCGCATTTTCTTTATAGACGAGGCGCACCGCAGTTACGACCCTAAAGGTAGTTCGCTGGCAAATCTTTATAATTCCGACAAAAAATCAATAAAAATTGCCCTTACCGGAACGCCGCTGATTATGTATAAAGAGCGACAAAATGACGGAGAAATGGAAGATTTATTTGGTAAAGCCGATTTAAAAACTACCCGAAATATTTTTGGTGACTACATTCATAAATACTACTACAATTCTTCAATCAAAGACGGCTATACGCTGAAACTTTTACGGGAGGAAATTGAAACTTCGTACAAAGAAAAAGTTCGCAAAATAATCAAAGATGTTGAGAATGAAATTAAAGTAAGACTGGGAATTCTCAATAAAAGAGAACTTTATGCACACGAAAAGTTTTGTGAGCCGATGCTGGATTACATTTTAGATGATTTCCAAAATTCGCGTATCCGTTTTGGTGACAAAACTATCGGTGCAATGGTGGTGTGCGACAGCAGCGAACAGGCAAGAAGAATGTTTGAGTTGTTCAACAAAAAGGAATTTTTTAATCCATTAGAAATAGGACAAGCAACCAATAGTCAAGAGTATTCAATTGCGGCTGAACCGCCAACACTATATGCTGTTAAAAATCCGTTTTCTGCCGCCCTAATTCTTCATGACGAAAACGACAAAGAAATTCGCCGTCAGCAAATTCAGGATTTCAAAGATGGCAAAATTGATTTCCTATTTGTCTATGCAATGCTACTCACAGGTTTTGATGCACCACGACTGAAGAAAATGTATCTCGGACGAAAAATTAAGGCTCACAACCTTTTGCAAACGCTAACCCGCGTAAATCGTCCGTATAAAGATTTCCGTATGGGATATGTGGTTGATTTTGCTGATATTTCGGAAGAATTTGATGTTACCAATCGTGCTTATTTTAAGGAACTCAACCGTGAATACGACACCGATACAACCGGAGAAGACGGGAATGATGTTTTCGGCTCGTTATTTATGTCAAAAGAAGAAATTGACGAAAAATTCCAGCAAATAGAACGTGTTTTGAGCGATTATTCGGCTGAAGCAGGCGACAACAAAGAGATTTTCTCACAACAAATTCAGGCAATTGACGACCGACGCAAACTACTTGAACTCAAAAATGCTTTGGAAGATGCCCGCGATATTTACAATATTTCGCGGCTTGTGGGGCATACCGAAATTTTGGAAACACTTGATGTGAAGCATATTTCGCAACTGCTGACCGAAGTTTCAAATCGCTTGCAACTGCTGAATTTGAAAGAGGCGATTAGCGATGTAAATTCTCGCGAATTGTTGAACGAAGCCATTGAAAATGTAATTTTCGACTTTACCAAAATAGGTGAAGAAGAATTGCAAATGGCAGGCAACGAGTTGCAGGACATAGCACACAAGACACGGCAGGAACTCAACAATAATTTCAACCAGAAAGACCAAGAATGGGTTTTGCTCTATGAAGAATTTAAAGAATTACTGCGCAAACATAACATTGACGAAAATAATTCACTCGACCTCGAAAAAATGAAGGTTGAAAATGCAGAATTATCAAGTATTTACAAGAAAATCCTCGAACTCAACCGCAAAAATTCGGTTTTGCAGGCAAAATTCGGCGGCGACCGAAAATTTGCCCGCACTTACAAAATAATTGAATCTTCAGGCGAAGTAAGCAAGAACATTCCGCTTTACAATATTCTCAAAGCCATTAAACAAGAAATTGATGCACAGGTGTTTGTGAATGAAAATATACTGCAAAATCAACCTTATTTTGAAGATTTTGTAGGTCAAAAAATCGTTGAAATTTGGCAGAAACCAGACTACCAGCAAGCGATAAATGCCGAAGTAGTGGATAAATTAGTTGATTATATCAGCAGAGAATATTTTGAAGAGTATGAAAATGCAGCATAAAACAAAGATGTAAATATGACACAAATAAATTACAGCAACACAGTAAAACAACTCGTTGACGACATTAAGGCGATATGCGCCCATAACGGACTTGGGGGTGAAGCAAGCGAATACAAAATCGTTACGCAAATGTTTTTGTATAAGTTTTTGAACGACAAATTTTTGTTTGTTACTGATAAAACTTACGCTCAATTGCAGGTTTTGCCTGAAGCGGATTACAATTTGCTGCTTCGTTTGGTTGGAACAAAAGCTGCAAAAATGAAACCACAGCATTTACTCGAACATTTGCATACGCTACAAGACAAAAACGATTTCGCTGAAACTTTCGATGATGTACTGAACGATATTGCTGTTTTCAACAGCGGCATTTATTCGGTGCATACTGATGCAAACACCGAAATTCGTCTTTTTGACGAAAAGTTGATTCAGGGCAGCGTTGCCGACCAGAGCAAACGAAACGATTTTGCAAAATCCATTCTCGGCAAACTTTTGTTGGTAAAATTTGACAACGAAATTTTCTCCGAAGGTTTCGACTTCTTCTCCACCCTCTTTGAGTATATGATTAAGGACTACAACAAAGACGGTGGTGGAAAATATGCCGAATATTATACCCCGCACTCTGTCGCCAAAATTATGGCGGAAATTCTTGTGGGCGATGACCATTCGGGCAACAAAACCGTCTATGACCCGTCTGCGGGTTCAGGAACTTTGCTGATGAATATAGCCTCAAAGATTGGAACGGATAGGTGCACCATTTACAGTCAAGATATTTCGCAAAAATCCTCAAATCTACTCCGTTTGAATTTGATTTTGAACAACCTCTCGCACTCTATCAACAATATCGTGCAGGGAAACACCATTTTGCACTCCCGCCACACAAAAAAAATGGACTATGTTGTCAGCAATCCGCCCTTTAAACTTGATTTCAGCGAGTGGCGAGATGAAGTGGAAACTTTACCCAACTCGCAAACCCGTTTTTTTGCCGGAGTGCCAAACATTCCCAACAAGGACAAAGACAAAATGGCAATCTATCTCTTGTTTTTGCAACATATCATTTTCTCTTTGAGCGACACAGGAAAAGCAGCAGTCGTTGTCCCCACAGGTTTTATCACTGCCCAGAGCGGAATTGAAAAAAAAATTAGGGAAAAATTGGTCGATAACAAATGGTTGAAAGGCGTAGTTTCTATGCCAAGTAATATCTTCGCCACCACCGGCACCAATGTATCGGTGCTGTTTATCGACAAAACCAATGATGGTAGGGACGGGGCATGCCCAGTATGTACGCTTGTGGATGCTTCCAAATTAGGGGAAAAGGTAAAGGAAGGCAAAAATCAAAAAACACTGTTGCGCGATTTTGAAGAACAGCAAATCGTGGAAGCTTTCCGCACGAAAGAGGCAATTGAAGATTTTTCAGTAGTAGTTAGTTACGATGAAATAAAAGAGAAAAACTACTCTCTTTCAGCAGGACAATACTTCGACATAAAGATTGAATATGTGGATATTACGCCCGAAGAGTTTGAAGCAAAGATGAAAGGCTATAAAGAAAATCTTTCTGCTATGTTTGCCGAAGGTGCAGAATTGGAAAAAGAAATTATGAAACAGTTGGAGGGATTGGGACTATGAACGATTTTGAAGAATACATAAGACAGGGAGAGCCTGACAGAGTAGAGAAAACCAAAATTTGGAAAACGGCTATCGGTTTGCAGCAGGTTGACGGCTTAACGCCGTCTGACTATCTCATTGAAACCGCCAAGCAAAACATTGAGGGTGATATTACTTTTGAGGAAGTAAAAAGCCGTATTGACACTTATTATCAAACAAAAACCGTTAGAAGCAGCGATGATGACCGCACGGAAGAAGCCGACAAAGTTTCCGCACGCATTACCGAACTTTTATCTGTCAATACCTTTTCTTTCTCTCCGGTGGCATATCTAAATATTCACAAACATCTTTTTATCGGAATCTACAAGTTTGCAGGAAAAATACGCGATTACGACATCACTAAAAAAGAGTGGGTACTAAACGGTGCAACGGTATCGTATGCAAGTGCCGAAATGTTAAGAGAAACGTTGGAATACGATTTCAAGGAAGAAAAAGCGTTTGATTACAGAGGATTAAGCACTTCACAAATTATAGAACACATAGCACATTTCATTGCATATCTGTGGCAAATACATATTTTCGGTGAAGGGAACACACGAACAACTGCGGTGTTTTTAATCCAGTATCTTCGCCAACTTGGCTATAAGGATATAAACAATGACTTGTTTGCTCAACATTCTTGGTATTTTAGAAATGCGCTTGTTCGCGCCAATTACGCAGATATGGCACAGGGTATTTATAGAACCGATAAATATCTTGTTCGCTTTCTGTCAAACCTTCTTTTGGGTGAAAATAATATCCTTAAAAACAGAGAATTGCATATTAAATTTGTTGAAAATGTTGGTGTAAAACCTCAAAATGATACTGTAAATACAGAAAAGTTCCTTGTAAATAGTGGTCAGAACAACTTAGGTGCAACGTTGGGTGTAAATGATAAAAAGTTGGGTGTAAGGTTGGGTGTAAATCAGTTGAAAATGATAGATATTATTCAATCTAATCAGAATATTACAATTGTAGAAATTGCGAAACTGCTTAATATATCTACAACTGCAACAGAGAATAATATCAAAAAACTAAAATCACTCGGCATTCTTTCTCGCGAAGGGGCAGACAAAAACGGACACTGGGAAATTAAAAAACCTTTATGAATTATGAGTGAAATTAAAAGAGATAATGAAACAGTTGGAGGGGTTGGGGTTAATATGAAATTTACAAACTATACAATAGATGAATTAATTGATTTTAATCCTTCTGAATCAATTAAGAAAGACACATTGGCAAAGAAAATACCAATGGATAAACTTCTTCCCTTTACTCGAAAGATAACCGGATTTGAGGTAGCTCCTTACTCGTCTGGACCTAAATTTAGAAATGGAGATACACTTCTTGCTAAAATAACGCCTTGTTTAGAAAATGGGAAAACGGCATTTGTCGATATTTTAGAAGATGATGAAGTTGCATTTGGCTCTTCGGAATTTATTGTTTTAAGAGAAAAGAAAGACATATCAGATAAGGAGTTTATCTATTATTTAGCCAAATCGCCAGTTTTTCGCCAAAAAGCAATTAGTTGTATGGAAGGCACTTCGGGTCGTAAAAGGGTTAATGATAAAACCCTAAAACAACAAGTATTGCCTATTCCCGACATTGACGGGCAACGGAAAATTGCTTCAATTCTTTCTTCCCTTGACAAAAAAATTGCGTTCAACTCTAAGCTAAATGATAATTTACCGACACTTGTCCGTTCATTAGCATGGGTAATAGCCAATCGCGTAGTTGGGCGAGTTTAAGACTTTGTTGTTTTAATGTAACTTGTTTATTCAAAATCGGATTTATCATTTCATCAAATCTGTGGATTATTTCGACAGGCGGAATAAAAATCCGACTCTGTTTTAAATGGTCTATTGTAATGTGCCCCATTGTCGTTCTTCGGTTATTTGCAATCATTCTGAAATGGTCGAGATAATTCAGTAATTGAAAATAGACGAATGATTTGGGATATTTTCCCAAAGTAACTTTAAAAATATGCTGATTCAATCCGCCAACACCACCAGTCCAAATCATTACTTCTAAAGACGCAGACCAAGAAAATAATATATCGCCGTCATTAACAATTATATTTTGAGGAATATTAGTTGTAATAAGTTCAGAATCAGAAGTAAAACCATCTCTCATTTCTCTGATTTTAATTACTCTGTAGTGGTTGTTATCTGTTGGACGATAGTTTTGACAGGCCAAACCGTTGATATAAGTTGCTATATCGTATAAACTTTTTTGTTCCCAACTTTTATCAGCATTCTGCACAAACCAATAATCATAAAGCGTCTTTGCCATCGCTTCTAAATTATCATTTAGCTGACGATTAAGCGCGATTTTAGCATCCAAAGTAGATAAAACAGAGGCGATTTTGTTTTCTTGTTCAATTGAAAATTCGGGAATATCATAAGTCAATATCTGATTTTTATCCCCTCGTGGCATTTTACTCCCTTTTGAGCCTTTCATCATGTGTTCAAAAAAGGAATCGCTTAATAAGGCATAATAAACAAATTTGGGATTGTGATTTTTATTTACCGTTAGTGTAAGAACATCGGCAGAATTTCCTCCATCAGAATCGGCAAACCATATTTTCTGCAAATAAGGTCTGATATTCCCTATTAATATGTCATTTTTATAATAAGCAATCAGTGTGCAGGATTGTGGGGGTAAATTTTTAGCGGGAATCCTTCCTTGCTTATTTTGAAGAAGACTATCGGTTGTAACATAATTTTCAAGAGAAATATTGTTACTTTTAATTCTTAATTCAGAATAATTTGCAACTTCATATAGTTTACTCATACCTACAACAACTTTTTAAGTTCCTCGATATCCGGCATCGACTTGCGCCATTTTTCCGGCATTTCTTCGGAAGTACGATAAGTAGCCACACCCATGGGTTTGCTGTAATCGCGCACGGCAAACTCCACAAAAGTATGATTCATTTCTTTGCATAAAATGATTCCGATAGACGGATTTTCGTGTGGTTTGCGAACATGCTCGTCCAATGCAGACAGATACAGATTCAGTTGTCCGAGATAGGCGGCTCTAAATTTTCCGGTTTTTAATTCGATTGCCACCAACGCATTCAACTCCCGATTGAAAAACAAAAGGTCGATAAACAATTCTTCTCCGGCAACTTCTATGCGGTACTGGTTGCCAACGAAAGTAAAATCAGTCCCAACAGTCAGAATGAACTTCTTGATATTGGCTACAATAGCCTGTTCGACTACTCTTTCGTCCAAATCCTCTTCCGCTTCATCAATCTGTTCTATATTGATATAGTCCAAGAAATATTCGTCTTTAAAAGAGGCAACCGCTTTTAATAGTTGCTTGGCATTGGGTATGGTTTGAGTAAAATTATTGGGCATGGAGCCTCGCTTGCCGTATAAATCGCTGCGAAGGTAATCTTTGAGCGTTAATACATTCCAAAAACGAGTAGCACATTCGTGAATATAGAAAAATCGAGCATCTAATGCCTTTGCTTTGAAAAGAATTTCTATATGATGAGAGAAACCTATTTGCAAAAAATCATTCCAATTAAATTTGTCAGCCGCTGGCTGACGAATTTCCATAAGCAACAAATTTTCTTCTATCCTCAAATCGTTCGTTGTCGTCGAACGATTTATATTTAACTGATTTTCAGAAACTTGTAAATCGTTCGACGGCAACGAACGATTTTGTTTTAAATCGTCAGTTGGCAACTGGCGATTTAAAACAGTCTCCCATCCTTCATAAAAGATGCGCATTTTCTTCATATTTGCAGCAGAAAATCCCCTTAACCCAGGCAACTCTTTTTGCAAGTTCGTTGAGATTTGCTCAATAGCACCTGTTCCCCAAAATCCGTCTCGTGAATTTTGCGAAACATATCGCCCTATGCCGTAATAAAGCGATAATTGTTCTTTATTGACCGCAGAGGCTGCCTTGTATTGACTTCGCAGAATCGCTTCTTTAATACTTCTTACCGCTTCTTTATACGTTTGATTTAGCTCCATTTCCTATATTTCTATCCAATGAATTTTCTATGTGCAATCTTCACATTACTTTGATTGACCATCGCGTAATGCATTGTTGTATCTATTTTTACGTGTCCTAACAATTTCTGTACCTGCTCAATAGGCATCCCTTTGTCTATCGCCATGGTGGCAAGTGTTCGCCGAAATTTGTGCGGATGCACTTTTGTAATATTGGCAATAGCACCCAATTTTCGCAATCGAACTTCCACTCCTCCAATAGACAGGCGATTATGCGGTTTCGACAGCGATACAAACAAAGCCGGATTGTCATCCTTGCGGCTATCCAAGTATTGTTTGAGATGGATTTTTGTCCGCGCATCGAAATACACTTCCCGTTCGCTATTCCCCTTGCCAAAAACGACACATTCGCGTTCGTGAAAATCAATATCCACTTGATTTATTTTGACCAATTCGCCAACGCGCATACCTGTTGAAGCAAACAAATCTATCATAGCCAAATCCCTAACATCCAAACTACTGTCCCTCAATACTTCTAAATTTTCATCTGTAAGTGTTTCTTTTACGAGTTTGCCGGTTTTGACTTTGTGAATTCGCCTCACAGGACTTTTCAATATATAATCTTCATCTTCAAGCCAAGAGAAATAACTTGAAAATATACGCCGCATATTATCAATCGTTACCTTGCTCGACTTTTTATTTTCCTGATAATTTGCCAGATAAAACCGCAAATCATTCGTTGTAATATCCTCAATCCCTTTGCCAACAGTCCGCAACAAGCAGTCTATGGTTGAAAAGTAATATTTCAAGGTTTTCTCGGAACAACCTTCCACTCGTTTGGAGGAAATAAACAAACCCAATAGCTTTGTGTTCTCTTTGTTGGAGCACTCTTGCCCAATCTCAGTATTCGTAACATTTACTGTGTTCAAGCACTTTACCAACACACCGTCCAAAATCTCCATTTGACTTGAATCAAGCACTTGATTCATAGCTTCTTTAATGTCTGCAATTAACTTATTCTTCATTTTCTTATCTTTTTGAGTTTAACATATTAACTCATGGAAGATAATTCGATGCTACGAATGTGCAAAGATACTAAAAATAAGGAAACAAGAGAGTCGGTTAAATGATAATTTAGAAGCGATGGCTAAGACGCTTTATGATTATTGGTTTGTGCAAAATGCTGATAAAAATTGGGAAAGAAAACCAATTAGGGAATGGATTTTATCGGAAAAAAGTGGCGATTGGGGAAAAGAAAATATAGAAGGAAACTACACATTGAAAGTATCTTGCATTCGTGGTGCTGATATTCCGGGACTAAACGGACAAAACGAATTGAAATCGCCAATAAGATTTATTTTAGAAAAAAATCGTTCCAAAATCTTGTCGGAAAATGATTTGATAATTGAAATTTCAGGTGGCAGTCCAACACAATCCACAGGCAGAATGGCTTTCATTACCAAAGAAACTTTAAATCGTTTTGAAAACCCGTTGATTTGCTCAAATTTTTGCAAAGCCATTACATTAAAAAGCAAGGAAAATATTTTTTATTTTGCATATTTGTGGCAACATTTATATGATAATAACTTATTTTTTGGTTATGAAGGAAAAACAAGCGGAATAAAGAATTTATTATTTGACAATTTTGTAAACTCTTATTATTCAGTTGTTCCTGACAAAGAAATTATTAAAAAATTCAATTCTATTATTGTACCGATGCAAAAACAAAAGCAAAAATTGCTGTTAGAAAATTATCGTCTTACGCAAGTGCGCGATTGGCTTTTGCCCATGTTAATGAACGGACAGGTGTCGGTAAATTATCATTTAGCTGCTAACCAATGGAAAACCAAATACCACCAAATACAACTCCAACCGTTCTTTCATATTCTATTTGACCCCATAAATCCCCTTCCGTTACCCAAAAATGTTGTAGTTTTGTTGTAGGGTTTAAAAATCAAAGAGGCCAGCAATCTTGCTAGCCTCTTAACTCTCAGCAGTCGGGGTGAGAAGATTCGAACTTCCGACCACACGCCCCCCAGACGCGTACTCTAAACCGGGCTGAGCTACACCCCGTCTTTTTCTTTGTGGGTGCAAAGATATATCTTTTGGGTTTATATTCCAAAACTTTCGCGGTAAAAATCTAAGGACTCTAAGATTACTTCTTTATTTACGGATTGATTGATGTGTACCTTGCCTATATCGGACAATAATGTGAAATTGATTATGCCGCCTTCGTTTTTCTTGTCGTGGGTCATGAACTCGTATAGGGCGTCGTAATCATTACAGTCAAAGATATATGAGGGATAGTACTCCTTTATGTAATGGGTTACCTGTGTGAGCTTCTCTGACGGGAATCCGACTTGTTTGTAGGAGAGGTATAATTCGCATACGATGCCTATGGCTACGGCGTGACCGTGAAGCAATGGCTCGTTTTGCTTGAATGAGAGGCTTTCGATGGCATGGCCTATCGTGTGGCCGAAGTTCAGGGCTTTGCGGATTCCATGTTCCTTGGGGTCTTCTTCTACGATGCGCTCTTTAACGGCTACGGACTGGGCTACCATTTTATTTAGGCGGACATAGTCTATTTCTCCATCCAAATCGAATGAGAGGATGGAGGCGTAGTGTTCGGGGCTGCAAATCAGGGCATGTTTGATCATCTCGGCATAGCCTGAGAGCAGGTTGGGATAATCCAGGGTTTGCAGGAAACGGCAATCTATAAAGACACAAAGGGGGGCATAGAAGGAGCCTATCTCGTTCTTCAGGCCGTTGAAGTTGATGCCGGTCTTACCGCCAACGGCTGCATCAACCGACGCCATTAGGGTGGTGGGGATATTGATGGTTTGCAATCCTCGCTTGAAAGTGGCGCCGGCAAAGCCTCCGATGTCCGTAATCATACCACCGCCCAGATTGATTAAGAGGGAATGACGGGAGGCGCCTTCGTTGGAAAGGATGCGCCAGATGTTTGCCACTCTTTCCAAGTTCTTATACGTATCTCCTGCCGGGGTGATAAGGAGGCGTCCCTGCTGTATGGCGGGGACATCCTTTAGCAACGGGTAGCACTTCTCCTCTGTATTGGTATCCGTAAGGATAAACAGCTTATCGTACTTGAGAGTAGACAGGAAAACTGCTATATCCATTACTAAGTGATCTGATATGATAATTTTATTTTCAGACATCTCTTATTACTTTAAACCTAATGCGTCAATGATGGCGTCTACGGCTTGGTTTAGTCCGTCTGCGTTCTTGCCTCCGGCAGTGGCAAAGTGGGGCTGTCCGCCCCCGCCTCCTGATATATGACGGGCAGCGTCTTTCACCAACTGGGCAGCATTAAAGCCAGCGGCTATCAGGTCATCGCTCAGCATCACCATGATAGAGGGCTTTCCTTTGTCGGTTATACCAGCTACGATAGCAAAGTTGTTCTTTACCTCACCTTTTATATGGAAAGCTACATCTTTCATTTTCTCAGCATTTCCTTCGCCCATGTATCTGAAGAGGGTCACGCCATTACGCTCTACACCACTTCCCAGGATCAGTTTCTTTATCTGCCCGGCTTTTTCCTTTACATAGTCATCCAATTGCTTCTTTATCTCAGCGTTTTCATCAATTGTCTTCTTGACGGCTTGCGTCAGGTTAGGTATATTATTCAGAAGACCACGAAGTTCTCGAAGCACATCTTGCTGTAGGAAGTAAAGGTTTTCAGCACCTTCGGCTGTTACAGCTTCTATGCGTCGCACACCGGCAGCAATGGAGCTTTCGGATAAGATACGGAGCGTACCAATCATACCTGTGGAGGGGATATGCGTTCCTCCACAAAGCTCGATAGAATTGCCATATTTTATCACACGCACCTCTTCGCCATACTTCTCGCCAAAGAGAGCCATTGCGCCCAGTTCCTTTGCCTGAGCAATGGGTACGGAACGTGATTCTTCGAGCGGAAAGTTGGCACGAATCTTCTCTCCTACCTTCTTCTCTACTTCGCGAAGTTCCTCATCGGTTACTTTCTGGAAATGGGAGAAGTCAAAGCGGAGGGATTCGGGTGAAACATACGATCCGCGCTGCTCCACATGTGTTCCCAGCACTTCACGAAGCGCTTCGTGTAGCAGGTGGGTACCTGAGTGATTACATTCGCATTGGATACGCTTTTTCACGTCTATCTTGGCTGTAAATGTAGCTGTCAGGTCTTCGGGCAGCCTCTCCGTCAGATGAACGGATAGATTGTTTTCGCTCTTGGTATCCGGAATCGTTATCTTCCCGGCGTCTGAGATAAGCCATCCGGTATCTCCTACCTGACCTCCCTTTTCAGCATAGAAAGGCGTTTGGTCTAATACGATCTGATAGAGTTCCTTGTTCTTTTGTTTGATCTTGCGATAGCGCAGTATTTCCACATCGGCTTCAAAGAAATCATAGCCTATAAACTTGCTTTCTCCTTCCCTCAGCACTACCCAGTCGCCCGTTTCTACGGCAGCAGCATTGCGGGCACGTTCCTTCTGCTTCTGCATCTCACTATTAAAGGCTTCGTTATCTACCTCCATGCCATTTTCACGAAGGATAAGCTCCGTCAGGTCTAAGGGGAATCCGAAGGTGTCGTATAAGGTAAAGGCATCTACACCGCTCAGGGTTTTAATTCCGGCAGTTTTAGCCTCTTCAATCTTTTTATCGAGCAAACGGATACCGGTCTCAAGCGTGCGAAGGAAAGACTCTTCTTCTTCCTTCATCACTTTTTCGATCAGTGTCTTCTGAGCTATCAGCTCGGGATAAGCATCGCCCATTGTCTCAATCAGTATGGGGATTAGGCGATACATAAACGCCTCCCTCCTGTCGAGGAAGGTATACCCATAGCGAACAGCCCGGCGAAGGATGCGTCGGATTACGTATCCGGCTTTCGCATTCGAGGGTAGCTGTCCATCAGTAATTGAGAAAGCGATGGTGCGTACATGGTCGGCTATCACACGCATGGCAACATCTTTTTGCTTATCCTCCCCATAAGCATAGCCTGTCATGGTGGCTATACGTTGAATGATTGGCTGGAACACATCCGTGTCGTAATTAGACGTCTTACCCTGAATGGCCATACAGAGACGTTCAAATCCCATGCCGGTATCGATAACCCTGGCAGGTAGAGGTTCAAGCGAGCCGTCTGCCTTCCGGTTGTACTGCATAAACACCAGATTCCATATCTCTATTACTTGCGGATGATCATGGTTCACTAACTTGGCTCCGTCTATGGCGGCGCGTTCTTCAGCCGGACGGAGATCTATATGTATCTCCGAGCAAGGACCACAGGGGCCGGTATCACCCATCTCCCAGAAGTTATCCTTCTTGTTACCGTTTAGTATATGGCTTTGGGGGAGATATTGCTCCCAGTAACCGGCAGCCTCATCGTCCCGCTCCAATCCTTCAGAGGGGCTACCTTCGAATACAGTAGCATAGAGATGATCGGGGTTTAAGTTCAGAACGCCCGTCAGGTATTCCCAGGCCCAGTTAATGGCATCTTTCTTGAAATAATCGCCAAAAGACCAGTTGCCGAGCATCTCGAACATCGTATGGTGGTAGGTATCATGTCCTACCTCCTCCAGATCGTTATGTTTACCGCTTACGCGAAGACATTTCTGAGAGTCGGCTACGCGAGGATATTTGATTGGTACATTACCCAATATAATATCCTTAAACTGGTTCATACCGGCATTTGTAAACATCAGGGTCGGATCCCCTTTTATCACCATAGGAGCCGATGGTACAATCTGATGTTGCTTAGAAGCAAAGAAATCTTTAAAAGATTCACGGGTTTCTTTAGCTGTCAACATATATCCATATTTTTTATGTTAATTATTTATCTTCTCTTAATAATCTGAAAAACAATTTGCAAAAGTACGTTTATTTATTATTTTTGCCACTGTTTAGAGAAATAAAAAAATCAATGGGACTATTTAGGACACGAAAGTCATACTATTTATATGATCAGAACACATTGAGCTACGAGCGTGTGTATCCATCAATTAAGGACAGAATATTTACAGTAGTACGTCATTTAAGTACCGGTATTATCATAGCCGTTATCTTCGTTTTCGCCTTCTTTCGCTTTTTCGATTCGCCTTTAGAGTCACAATTACGCAAGGAGAACAAGCTACTCCAAACTCAATACGATGTACTTTCTTTACGGCTGAATGAAGCCTTCAATATATTAGGCAGCCTGCAACAACGCGACGAGAGTCTCTATCGCGCTATCTTTCAAGTAGAATCTATCCCCGAATCTATCCGTAAGTCGGGATTCGGAGGCAGCAACCGCTACGAATACTTGACGGGACTTCCCAACTCAGACTTAGTAGTATCTACCACCCAGAAGATGGATATGCTTACCAAGCAACTCTATGTACAGTCTAACTCGCTTGAAGAATTAGTGAATGTAGGAAAAACACAGGAAGAACGCTTGTTGTGTCTCCCGGCTATCCAGCCCGTAGCTAATAAAGACTTGAAACGTATGGCTTCCGGATACGGCGTACGTATGGATCCTATCTATCGCGTACCGAGGTTTCATGCCGGAATGGACTTCTCGGCCAAGGAAGGTACGGAAATCTATGCTACCGGTAACGGAGTTGTTACCTATTCAGGTTATAAGTCAGACTATGGTAATTGTGTCATGATTGACCACGGCTTCGGCTATCAAACGCTTTATGGCCACATGAGTAAATTTGCGGCCCGTGTTGGGCAAAAGGTAACTCGTGGCGAGACTATCGGCTATATCGGGAATACCGGGAAATCCACCGGCCCTCACCTGCATTACGAAGTCATTGTAAGGGGCAAGCATGACAATCCGTCTAAATACTACTTCATGGATCTCTCCCCTGAAGAATATGCCGAGATGATTCAGATGGCCGAAAACCATGGCCAGGTAATGGATTAACTACAATGGCTCTAAAAAAAGACAAGCCCCAAAAGCTCTATTTTTCCATCGGAGAAGTAGCCAGGATGTTTGGCGAAAACGAATCTACTCTACGCTATTGGGAAGACGAGTTTGAGACTCTTACCCCTAAAACTGTCAAAGGCTCTCGCTTCTATAAGCAGGAAAACATTGAACAGGTTCGCATCATTCATTATCTTCTCCGCAAGCAGAAATTCAAAATAGCCGGAGCCAAGATACAGCTAAAAAACAACAAAGACCAGATTACCCGTCAGGCCGAACTCTCCACTCGCCTCCAATCAATCAAAGAAGAACTGCTTTCCCTGAAAGCAGCTTTCGATATCATCGACCCTACAGAAGAAGAAACAACGGATGAAGGCACAACTGCCTGATCAACTAAAGAGGGCTTTGCCTTTTTCGGTGGTAAAATAAGTTTGGAGGGGACTTGAGGGTTTTGTGGGAATGCGCATACCTAAAAGTCCTTCTTCTATAAGAGGACGGATGATATTTTGGCGGAAGCGGGTGCGATTGGATTGCTTAACCATCCGCATCATATCCTGAATAGGAAGTGGCTTCACACAGGCTTCTAAAATGCTTTCAGCTTTGTCTACATACGAGATATCAATAGCAGGACATGCTTTCGAAAGACGGGAAGCATACATAGGCCATTCTATCGGCGCTTTGGCGGACGACGGTTGGTTGTTCGCAATGTCTGCGGATGCAGGCTGAGAAGATAAAAACATCTGGGCATCTAAGCCCTCGTTACCATAGCTGATGGAGAAAACAAACTTTTCTTCGTTTTGTATTTCCACTTCGTATGTCTTATCGTAGAAAGGCGCATACTTCAAGATGTTTTTCTTGCCCGAACCGGATTCCTCAATCCATCCCATCTCCTTGAAGACGTTGGTGATAAGGGGATTCTTCGCTTCCACTTCCAATTCATTTAGCGTATTAGCCAAGTTATGGAGCGGGTTTGACCCGTTTTCGGTGATAACCCTGTCGGAGAAAATAAGCAAACGCGATGGATACTTGTGCGTGTATTCGCGGTGAACCAGAAAGTTTGTTATCATTTCCGTGAATACCTTGTCACGTACATTGACAGACAAGTTTCCTTTATTTAATACCCGCTTTGGCAGGTTACGCTGTACAAACTTCTGCAACCGGGCATAAGAGTCTATCAGATTTGAGAAAATGATGTCACGGTCGTCATATCGGCTTTCCGGATAATCGGATAACGGTTGCGCAAAGTGTTCATAACTCACATTCCGGTAAATGGCATCTGTCCGATAGGTAATCGGACTGTAATTCTGAATGGTTACTTCTTTACCGAATAAAAGAACGGCAGCCAAAACAAAACCTTCTTTCTTGTTTATTATCATATCTTTGCGCCAGAACCCTGCCGAATGTAGTATTTCTTCGTTCGTCAGCTCCAGCCAGGGATGACCATTGGGATGGGCTATCGTTATCGCTTTACGCATAGAGCGGAAAGCCATCTCATCTAAATCCGTCATCCTCAAGAAGGGACAAACGATATTCTCAGAAGACTCGTTTTGTTTCCTCAAATACAGGTTTTCCACCAAATTATAGCTATAGGTAATATCGCTAACTTCGTGACCCACCCTATCATAAACCTTATTCTTATAACGATGTACCTCTGTACTGGAGGCTACACTTATATATATAATCTTTTTTTCATTGACGACAATTACTTCCAGTTCCAAAGAAACAGCGGGCGAAAATTCATGTTCCATCGAATAGGCAAACTTCTTCAGCATATTCTCAATAAAGATTTCAGCTACGCCTACTATCCTTCCAAAATCATGAACACCAACAAGAATTACACCCCCATCTTTGTTCAGATAAGAACAAATGGACTGGAACACAGAATCTGTTAGCTCTGTAGTACATTTGCTAAATTCCACAAAAGAATTTTCTCCTTTGTTGATTAGCTGTTTTAATTCCCTTACATCCATAATAATAGGCTCCTTCTCTTCTTATTATCTTATCGAAAAAGGGTAAATGCTGTTACCAATATTTGTGCCTAAAGATACAAAATAATTCTAAATTCCAAATAATTAGCTCCGAATTAGGGATATTTTATTTCTTTTTATCCGTCTCCCTGGTCGTTCTTCGCCAGGGTTTGTCCTGATTGCGATCACGCTTATCGAAGCGATCATAGAAACGTGCCGGTTTTTCGCGATCGCCTTTACCTTTACCCTTGCCTTTGCCACCACTACCGCTACCGCTTTTGTTTCCGCCGGTACTTTTGCTTCCGCCGGTACTGTTTCGTTTATACCTGTCGTCTTTATTAAAGTTATTCCTTCTCTCTCCTCCTCTATTAGACGAACGATAGGATTCTTCTTCATTTACGGTTTGAATTTTGCCGGCTTCCTTGTAGTAATCAATCATCCGGTTAAACTCGAGGGATACCATTCGTTTAATAATATCCTCTTTATCCAGCCATTCTAATTTACGGAAGATGGGGGGCATCAGGGCTGCAATCTCGTCTTCATCTACCTTTACCTTCTCCACTTTATCTATCAGGTTGAATATTTGCTTTTCGCAGATAGCTTTCCCATCGGGTATTTCTGCTTTCTCAAACTTCTTGTTCAAAGTACGTTCAATCTCGCGAATCTTTCCTTTTTCCTTTACATGGCAGAGAGAGATGGAGATACCGGTTTTTCCGGCGCGTCCTGTACGTCCACTTCGATGGGTATACGATTCCACGTCGTCGGGCAGACCATAATTAATTACATGCGTCAGGTCGTCAACATCAAGTCCCCGGGCAGCCACGTCAGTAGCTACCAGCAGTTGTATATTCTTGATGCGGAACTTCTGCATCACTGAGTCGCGCTGAGCTTGGCTTAGTTCGCCATGCAGGGAGTCGGCGTTGTAGCCGTCGTGAATCAGTTTTTCGGCAACCTCTTGTGTTTCGCGACGAGTGCGACAAAAGATGATGCCGTATATATTCGGATAGAAGTCGGCAATGCGTTTTAGCGCCAGGTATTTGTCCTGCGCCCTAACCATATAATATATATGTCTGATATTATTGTTTCCTTCGTTCTTGCGGCCAATTACTATTTCTTTGGGCTGCTTCATGTATTTGCGAGTAATGGAAGCGATGCCCTGTGGCATGGTAGCCGAGAAAAGCAGCATATTGCGCGAAGGGGGCACTTCGGCCAGGATGGCGTTGATGCTATCAGAGAAGCCCATGTTGAGCATTTCGTCGGCTTCGTCAAGAATAACATTTCTCACTAAACTTAAGTCTACCGTCCGGCGGTTCATCAAGTCTAAAAGACGTCCCGGCGTAGCAACGACTACGTGCACTCCTCTTTTAAGTGTTTTTATTTGGCTCTCAATGCTTGAGCCTCCATAAACGGGTAATATCTTGAGTTGCTCGATATACTTGGAATATTCGTTTAAGTCGTCGGCAATTTGCAGACATAATTCGCGTGTAGGGCAGAGGATGAGCGCTTGAGGCTGTGCTGTAGTTACGTCTATTTTTTGCAGGATAGGTAATCCGAATGCGGCTGTTTTGCCCGTTCCGGTTTGAGCCAGAGCTATTACGTCGTTGTCTTCGCCCAATAAGAGAGGAATCACTTCCTCTTGTACCGGCATGGGTGATTCATAACCCATTTCCTGGATTGCTTTTAATATAGGTAGAGCAACCCCTAATTCTTCAAATGTTTTCAATGTAATTTATGTATAAAATATGTAAGGACGCAAAGGTAAGCAATTATTTTGGGAACAACTCAAAAAAGCAGCAACTCTTTTAATGTTTCACGTTGTTTTTCGGTCAATTGCAGATCTTCGCGGATGAAACGGCCAACAGAACCCTTCTCTTTCTTAATTTTCCGGAAAGCCAAATCCAGAAAAGCATCATTCGCTGAAAGAGCTACCGTCATAGCCTCCTGGGCATTTATATCCATCTGACGAGCCATATTTCTGTAGGGTGATAAGTCGATGTAGTCGTTTACTTCTGTATAATCGTAAAAGACAGCCTTCTCAGACACATTTAGCGCTGAAAGCAGCATGGCTGAGAGAAATCCGGTACGGTCTTTTCCGCGCGTACTGAGAAATAGGATGGGGTAATTCAGTTCATCAGTGAAAACAGACAGGGCTTCAGCAAAGGGCTCCGTGTTTTCTGTAAACTGAATATACGCATCTTGAAGGAATAGCGATACATCGCCTTTGAGCACACGCCCCTTCACGATACGTTCGGTTATTTGGTCAATATCTGAGTCTACGGGAATAGAAACAATGCGTGCCTTTGTATAGGTAATGGGAGATGCGAGCGCCTCGCTTTCACTACGCAGGTCTATTATCGTTTTGATCTTCAGTTTATCTAAGCGTTGTTCATCCCATTCAGTCATACGGCTTATATCTCCCGAACGGAATACTTTCCCCCAGCGAGTCGTTTTGTTGTCGGCAGCAGGATATCCCCCCAAGTCGCGAAAATTGGATATGCTATCCATCGTCACCAAACGTGAGGACGAGATTACCTCATATTTATCATTGAAAAGGAGGCGGAAATATTTGCGTGAGATATTGTCGTTGGTAACATACGTCACAACGCCATCTCGTATATCTGCATATCTTGCCGAAGTGTAGGTACGCATGTCGGGGTAATCGGATACAAAGAGATGCAACTGTCCTTCTATCTGAGGGGTGGTTTCCCATTTGATTATGTAATTGCCTATGGCGTCGCGCTGACACACTGTATTAATCTCCGGCTCGGGCGAACTACATCCCGCAAGCGAAGCGATACTCATACATGTTACAAATCTCCTCAAAAGCATACCTGTTTTCTTTAGTTTAAAACCGCTTGCTGTAAGCGGAGGCAAATTCTTTCGATATATAATTACTACAACTTAAACATACGTCAGTCGCAAGTTCAATGCCACAACGAATCACTGCTTCCCATTTTTCCTTGGAGAGCGTAAGCAACTCCTCCCGGCCAATATTGTACTTCAGTAATCCGTAAATGATCCCGGCATTGAAGTTGTCGCCGGCGCCTACGGTACTAACAGGTGATATGGCGGGTACGCCGAACGTTTCGTTCCAGGTATCGGTATAAAGTACTATGCTCTCTGCGCCGCGAGTGGCGATAAAGCGCTTGCAATAGAAGCGAACCTGTTCTTTATAGACCTTGTCTACATCTTTGTCTCCAAACATATTGAAGAAATCTTCGTCAGACCCCCGGATTATATCGGCATATTCAAAGTTCTCAAGGATAGTGGGGCGCAGCCTTACCACCTCGTCTTTATGGGCTGAGCGGAAGTTGGGATCATAGTATATAATGGCTTTCCGCTCTCTGGCATAATCAAGAAGTTCCACAATCCGTTCGCGAAGCGCCGGGTTAAGGGCATAATAAGAACCAAGAATGAATATATCGTCTTCTTCAATGTGCGGTAACGGAACTTCGAGCCTTTGGTTGGGATAGTCTTTGTAGAAGATGTAATCTGCATTATTATTATCATCGAGGAAAGCAAGAGACACAGGGCTTTTGCCATCGGGAAAGCGGTCAACGTAATCAGTGGGGATATGATTTTCCTTCATAAATTCACTGATAAAATTCCCTACCTTGTCGTTTCCCAGTTCACTGATGAATACGAGAGGAACGTCCAACCGTCCTAACGAAACAAAACCATTGAATACCGACCCGCCCGGCATGGCTGCCTGGGGCTGATCATTCTTAAACAGAATATCCAGAATGGTTTCACCTACCCCTATTACTTTTCTCATAATTATACATCCTCCTTATTTATTCTTTTTCACTGAGCGCGCGGCTTTTTGAACCCAGATACCCTCCATGATGCCTTCGGGCATAGTCTTTGCTGCTGAATTGTATCTGTTTCATGGTGTCTACCACTAATATATCGCCTATCACCGTCATTACCGTAGTAGAGGTGGTGGGCGTCAGTCCCAGGGCGCACACTTCTTTAGGCGCTCCGGTCAACAAGCATACCGTGGCTTCTTTTGCCAGGGCGCTATCAGGGTTACTCGTTATCACTATAAACTTCATGCCGGCCACTAAGCCACGCGTTAACTCAATCAGTTCTACCAACTCGCGCGTACGTCCCGAATTTGAGATAAGCAACATGATATCATTGTCTCTGACAATGCCTAAATCACCATGCTGCGCCTCGCTTGGGTGCAGAAAGAATGCCGGCGTTCCGGTGGAACTGAACGTAGTAGCCACGTTCATGGCTATTTGTCCTGCTTTGCCCATACCGCTGGTAATTAACTTGCCTGCCTTGTTATGTACATACTCAACAATGAGTGCTACTGCCTTCTCGTAATCGTCCGTCACAGGAATATTCAGCACCGCGTCTGCCTCTTGCCTTAGTATAAGTTTTATTTCATCAATCGTCATTACACCATGTTTTGATTGCAAATATACTCTTTTTTTCAGACGCAAATATATATGTAAAGCCGGGTTTTATTAATTTTGCCGGAAAATAACCTCTTGCTTGTACGAAAAAACATATCCGCGCTAACCGACGAAGAACTACTGCAACTGTTTAAAACGTCCGGAAGAAATGACTATTTTGGTGAGTTGTTCAATCGTTATATCCCACTTATCTACGGCGTTTGCCTCAAATACATGAGTGATGATTTCATGGCGAAGGATGCCGTGTTACAATTGTTTGATCAGCTTTTGCCCAAAATTGCCTCTTATAATATAGCGGTTTTCCGCACCTGGCTCTATGATGTGGTTCGCAACCATTGCCTGCAACTCATTCGTAAGCAAAATCAGAGTGTTTTTTCATTAGAGTTTGTAATGGAAAGCATAGAATCCGACGAAGTTTTGCTTCTTCTGACTGAGAAGGAAAATACCTGCGGGCAACTTGAGGTGTTGAACCAATGTATGGAGCAGTTGCCGGGGATGGAGCGTTTGACTATTCGTCTCTTCTTCATGGAAGAGTTGTCGTACGCAGATATTTCGCAAGAGACCGGAATCTCGCTAAACCAAGTGAAAAGTTATATTCAAAACGGAAAAAGGCATTTAAGGTTATGCTTGGAAAAACGAAGAAAATAACATTAACAGATTACATAAAAGGTATACGCAAAGGCAAGGGGGCGCAAAAGCTGGAGACTGAAGCAATGAAAGACCCCTTCCTTAGCGAAGCGATGGACGGCTACCGGATGAAGGAAGACAACCGGCTGCCGCTTATCATGTGGATGCGGAAGGAGGTTCGCAAACGTAGCAAACGCCGATTCACACCCTTCAGACGTCTCTTTTGCCGGAGTTGACCGATAAATTCCCTTTCCACCATAAGGGCAAACGATTGAACGAAACCATCGCCAACGATGGATTTGAGGCTCTTTTTACGCCAAAATAGACATTTTTTTCGATAAATTCGTACGAATGAATGAAGTTATGAACTAAATGAATGATTTGATGAACAAGTTATCAACATTTCCACTTTACATTTGCATCAGCATGCCAAGAGTAAATTTTTGCTCGACTAAATCGGAATTATTTCCAAGTATTAATCTTTAAAACAGATGGCTTATGGATTAAAAAACATAAAACTTCAGCGACAGCTTGTGTCAGGCCGGCTAATATTGATAAAGCCGGTACTCACCCTCCCTTACGAACGATGCACCAATCATTACCGTTTTCTCTATTCATATATAAATAACAAAAATATGAGATTTATAAAACTAAGTCTACTCTTGTTATGCCTGTCTGCCTGTTTTGGCTTACA
>BNTS01000047.1 GCA_025996775.1 Bacteroidia bacterium
TGTTAAAGAAACTCAAAAAATGTTGCAGTCTAATGAATAGTAAATATCTTTACCAACTCTACAACGAGACACTTAGTGGGATACTTTTCAATTACTAAGTGGACTACTTTTCAATTATTATTTACAGCACCGGAAACCTCTCCAAGACTAATTTCCAAAGATTCAGCTATGTCTATCAGAGTCCAATCATCATTAGAAAAAGTAAGTATCTTTAACAAGATAACAACATCCTGAGGACGCATTCCATTATGTTTTTGCATAATTCTTCAAATTTTCACGATTCATGAAATGCAAATATAGGCATTTTATATGTTATTAACCAAGAAATTAACTATGCAATTTTATAGAATAATTTGCATGTTATTTTGGAAAGACCAATTTTCTTTATGACTAACATAGCCTAATTGATTACAAATCAGCTTTGTATTGCCGATTTTTACCTCTCCAACATTTCTATGAGAATGCCCGTAAATCGTAAATCCAATAATCAATGTTATGTCTGCCAAGCAAGGAAAGCGCGGAAAAAGTTGGAAATATCAACTAAAAGGCGTATATTTGGTGGCTGTCTTGAATTTCACCTTGTTCGATGATGATGACAGTTATTAATCGCTTTCCTGAATATTATAGACAATGAAAAAGCAAGTGATATTAATTTTTGGACTGCTCTGCGCTGCTTTTTGTATGAGCGCTCAGCAACGGGAGTACGCCCTCGTGATACATGGCGGGGCCGGAGTGTTGGATGGAGTTGCTCAGGACGCTAATCGGGCGGCGCCTTATTATGCTGCTCTTGATTCGGCCTTAGCGATTGGCGATGCTGTTCTATCGCAAGGAGGAGAAGCCGGGAAAGCTGTGATAGCCGTTATACGCTATCTGGAGGATAACCCGCTCTTTAATGCAGGCAAAGGGGCTACTTTAACAGCCGAAGGTACGTTTGAATTGGATGCCGCTATCATGCTGGGCAAAGACCTGCGTGCAGGTTCTGTTGCCGGAGTTAAGACCATTAAGCATCCCATAGAGGCTGCCTATACGGTTATGACCAAGTCTGAACACGTGATGCTAAGCGGGGAAGGCGCCGATCACTTTGCCTCTGAACAAGGTCTTGAAATAGTAGATAATCTCTACTTTGCCACGCCCAGAACATTAGAGTGGATAGAAGAGTTGAAGAAGGGAAAGAACGGGACGGTAGGCTGCGTAGCCCTCGACAAACAAGGTAACCTGGCAGCAGGAACCAGTACCGGAGGTATGCGAAACAAGCGTTGGGGACGCGTAGGCGACGCCCCGATAATAGGGGCCGGCACATACGCCGACAACAATAGCTGCGCCGTATCCTGCACCGGCCATGGCGAATACTTCATCCGCCATGCTGTAGCCTTCAACCTCTGCGCCCGCTACAAATACCTGAACGAGCCAATAGCAACCGCCGCCGACAACATCATCCACAAAGAACTAAACACCGTAGAAGGTAACGGAGGCCTGATTGCCATAGACAAAACCGGACAAATAGCCATGCCCTTCAACAGTACCGGCATGTTCCGCGCCTACTTCTACAAAGAAAAATCCTCCCCCACCATAATCAAACAAGTCGGCATAGGCCAAGAATTAATAACCCCACCCTGACATTAAGACGTTTATAGAGACACGCCACGCCACGTCTCTACAATGATTGTTTATGGAGATAAGTAACATGTTAGCGAAAAAAGTTGTACTTTTGCGGGGTGTTACACAAATGTTATGATGATGAATCAAAATGAACTAAGCGAACAGGAAATTTTTAGACGGAATAGTCTGGAACAGTTGCGGCAGATGGGGATAGAGCCTTATCCTGCTGCGGAGTATAAGTCCAATGCCTACTCAAAGGAAATCAAAGCATCGTTTAAGGATGAGGATACGGAAAGGCGACAAGTGAGTGTGGCAGGACGTATAATGAGTCGGCGTATCATGGGCAAGGCTTCTTTTATGGAGCTTCAGGATACGGAGGGACGTATACAGGTGTATATCTCTCGTGACGACCTTTGTCCTGGTGAGGATAAGGAACTTTATAATACTGTCTTCAAGAAGTTGCTCGATATTGGCGATTACGTGGGTATCAAAGGCTATGTCTTTCGTACACAAATGGGGGAAATATCCATTCATGCCGGCGAGCTGACTGTCTTGGCCAAATCGCTTCGCCCACTTCCTATCGTAAAGATGAAGGATGGTGTGGCGTATGATGGCTTTAACGACCCTGAACAACGTTACCGCCAGCGCTACGTAGACTTGGTGGTGAACGAGGGTGTAAAAGACATCTTCGTTAAACGAACCAGGATATTCAATTCCATGCGCGAGTTCTTCAATAGCCGGGGCTACTTGGAAGTAGACACGCCCGTTTTGCAGAGTATTCCCGGAGGAGCCGCTGCACGTCCGTTCATTACGCATCATAACGCATTAGATATCGACCTCTATCTGCGTATTGCCAACGAGCTATATCTAAAACGCCTCATAGTAGGAGGCTTCGAGGGCGTATATGAGTTCAGCCGTAACTTCCGCAATGAAGGAATGGACCGTACGCATAACCCGGAGTTTTCCTGCATGGAGATCTATGTAGCCTACAAAGACTACAACTGGATGATGAAGACAACCGAGGAACTTCTGGAAAAGATTTGCATGGATGTAAACGGCACTACGAAGGTAAACTTCGGAGGCAAGGAAGTGGACTTCAAGGCTCCCTACAAGCGCATCTCCATGATAGACGCTATCAAGGAAAACACGGGTATAGACATTACAGGAATGAACGAAGACCAACTGCGCGAGGTGGCCAAAAAACTGCATGTTGAGCAAGACAATACCATGGGCAAAGGCAAGCTGATAGACGAGATATTCGGCGCTACCAGTGAGGCCAATTATATACAGCCTACCTTTATTACCGACTATCCCATTGAGATGTCACCCCTTACCAAGAAGCATCGCAACAACCCCGAACTGACGGAGCGCTTTGAACTGATGGTATGTGGCAAAGAAATAGCAAATGCCTACTCGGAGCTAAACGACCCGATAGATCAGCGCGCACGCTTCGAAGATCAACTTCGCCTAAGCGAAAAGGGAGACGACGAAGCTATGTTCATTGACCAGGATTTCCTCCGTGCCTTAGAGTACGGTATGCCCCCTACCAGTGGTATGGGAATCGGTATGGATCGTTTAGTCATGTTCCTCACCGGACAGCAAAGCATTCAGGAAGTACTTTTATTCCCCCAGATGCGTCCTCAGCGGAGTGCGAATACCGAAAACGAAGAATAAACATGACATTACCCGGAAAAATAGCAATCATGGGAGGCGGGAGCTGGGCTACGGCTCTCGCCAAAATTGTGCTCTCCACACAGGACAGCATCCATTGGTATATGCGCCGACCCGACCAGATTGAAGGCTTTAAGCAATTGGGACATAACCCCAGATACATCACAAGCATAACCTTTGACACCTCCAGAATCACATTCTACTCCGATATCAACCAAGTAATAAAGGACTCAGACACCTTAATATTCGCTACTCCTTCACCTTTCCTGAAGCAACACTTGGAAAAGGTGAATACACCGATACAAGATAAGTTCCATATTTCAGCTATCAAGGGATTGGTTCCCGATGAGAATATGCTGATAACCGAGTACTTTTCTGAATATTACAATGTGCCGATAGACAATATTGCCGTTATTGGAGGGCCTTGTCACGCCGAGGAAATTGCCTTGGAGCGTCTCTCGTATATCACGCTTGCCTGCTCCGATACAGAGAAGATTAAACCGCTATCCAACGTATTCAGAAATAGCTATCTGAAAAATACAATCAGTCAGGATGTGGCAAGTATTGAATATGCTTCAGTACTCAAGAACGTGTATTCCATTGTGGCCGGTATCTGCCACGGGATGAAGTATGGCGATAACTTCCAGGCGGTATTCCTCTCCAACGCAATTCAGGAGATGCGTCGCTTTGTAGACGCCATCAGCGATATACCCCGCGATATAGACTCTTCTGTCTATCTGGGAGACCTGCTTGTAACTGCTTACTCTACCTTCAGTCGCAATCGAATCTTTGGAACCATGATCGGGAAAGGATACTCCGTTAAAACCGCCCAGATAGAAATGGAGATGATTGCCGAGGGATACTTCGGCACGAAGTGCATCCACGAAATAAATGAGAAGTATAAGGTAAACATGCCTATTCTGGATGCCTTATACGATATATTATACGAAAAGAAATCAACTATTACGGTTATCCGTAAATTAACAGAAACATTCAAATGAAACGTATTTCTCTGAACATCGGCAAGGCCTTGGGCGCCGTTACCAAGGATCAAGTGTACGCTTGGGAACCAAAGGCAAAAGCAAGTATTGATACCCTGCAAAACGGTACGGGTGCAGGTAATGACTTTCTGGGTTGGCTCCATCTCCCTTCTTCCATTACGGATGCGGAACTAACGGACATCGAACAAACAGCTGAAGTGCTCCGCTCACGTTGCGATGTGGTAGTGGCTATCGGTATCGGTGGGAGCTATCTGGGAACCAAAGCTGTCCTCGAAGCGCTGAACAACAGCTTCGACCTTCTGCTCTCGGATCGTAAGAACCCCGTAGTACTCTATGCCGGACAAAATATTGGCGAAGACTATCTGTATGAACTGAGCGAAATACTGAAAGGCAAACAGTTCGGATTGATTAATATCTCCAAATCGGGGACAACTACCGAACCGGCTCTCGCTTTCCGTGTACTTAAGAAACAGTTGGAAGACGCCGTTGGCAAAGAAGAAGCCAAGAAACGTATCGTTGCCATTACAGACGCCCGCAAAGGCGCTCTTCGCACCTTGGCCGATCAGGAAGGCTACAAGACATTTGTGATACCAGACAACGTAGGTGGACGTTTCTCTGTGCTTACGCCCGTAGGCCTTCTACCTATTGCCGTTGCCGGAATCAATATTCGCGACTTGGTTGCCGGAGCCGCATCTATCGAGAAGACAAGCGGCGCCGACGTACCCTTTGCCGACAACATCTCCGCCCTTTATGCCGCTACTCGCAATGCGCTTTATCAAAGTGGCAAGAAGATTGAGATACTGGCTAACTTCCATCCCAAACTCCATTACATTGGCGAATGGTGGAAACAGCTCTATGGCGAAAGCGAGGGCAAGGAGCATAAAGGCATTTTCCCTGCTTCAGTAGACTTGACAACCGACTTGCACTCCATGGGTCAATGGATTCAGGATGGCGAACGTACCATTTTTGAAACGGTTATCTCTGTAGAGGCTCCCAACCATACTTTCCTTGTTCCTGATGATCCTGCAGACCTTGATGGCCTGAACTTCCTTGCCGGGAAAAGGGTGGATTACGTAAACAAGAATGCTGAACTGGGCACTCAATTGGCCCACGTAGACGGTGGAGTACCGAATATAAAGATAACCCTTCCTGAAGTAAACGCTTACTATATCGGTCAGTTGTTCTACTTCTTCGAGTTAGGATGTGGTATCAGCGGCTACCTCTTGGGCGTGAATCCTTTCGACCAGCCCGGTGTAGAAGCCTATAAAAAGAATATGTTCGCCCTGCTGAACAAGCCCGGATACGAGAAAGAGTCGGAAGCCATTAAAGCCCGATTGAAATGATAAAAGCAGTATTATTTGATATGGATGGAGTCTTATACGACTCCATGCCATTTCATATTTGCGCCTGGAGCGAAATAAGCGCCAAACATCACTTAGATTACGTCCCCGAAGATTTCTACCTGCTTGAAGGCTGTACGGGTGAATACACAATCAACCTCCTGTATCAACGTACCTATGGCCGCAACGCTACCGCCGAGGAAATAAAGATTCTCTATCGTGAGAAAGCAAACCTCTTTACGAAATACAATGACGGCAATCCCATGCACGGTGTAGCCGATGTGTTAAAACAAGTGAAAGACCTTGGCACTCAGACTTTGGTAGTCACCGGCTCCGGCCAAAAGAGCCTGATAGATAAATTAGAAACTGATTTCCCAGGTCACTTCAAGCGTGAGAAGATGGTAACAGCCTTTGATGTGAAACGCGGCAAGCCTGACCCGGAACCTTACCTGATGGGCCTCGTCAAAGCAGGCGTATCAGCTGGCGAAGCCATCGTAGTAGAAAACGCTCCCATGGGCGTACAATCTGCCCGCGCCGCCGACATCTTCACCATTGCCGTCAACACCGGCCCTCTTCCCGATCAAGTCCTCCGGGACGCCGGCGCCAATCTCCTCTTCCCCGACATGCCAAGCCTTGCAAAATCCTTCCAGGAAATAATCAAGGCTCGCTAATTTCATTTTGATACAGATATCCGATTTGCGCCTTGGTAGCTTACTGACTTTTGTTTTTGGAGATACTTTATCAGGGCGTCTGTCGAAGTGATGCCGGTAGACGTTTGTTCTTTTGTTTTTAAGAAGGGACTTGCTGATGCGAGGTAGCTGTTTAGGGCTACGCGGTAGGTTGTCTTGAGGTTGATGGGCTTGCCATTTATCAAGACAGACAATTTTTTCACCTTCTTGGGGGCTTCCGGTGTTATCGTATAGGTTATGCCTGATACATGTGGGTCTTCGCCTATCTCCCAGCCGGAAGCGATGGCTTGTTCTACCTCCTGGCCTGTGAGGTTGTATGTGACCAACTCGTTGGCAAAAGGGTCGAGCATGAAAGCGTCTTTCATGGTGAAGTCGCCTGCCGGATGTGTCTTAAAGCGTATGCCGCCTTTGTTCATCAAAGCAATGTCTGCGCCGGTTACCGAGCGGTGTGCATCAGCTAAAAGGCATCCCAGTTCTATCTCATTGTCAAAAGGCGTTTCAATCTTGGCAAGTACCGTATTCAATGTCTTGGCAGATTCGTTCGTATAGTGATTAACGGCTGTCTCGAGCACCTTGTTACGTTGCCCTGTGGCTTTGAGGTCAATCAGTTTGGATTCCTTCGTTGTTACGCGATTGCCGGATACTTCCAATTTCAGTTCGGAAACATACTTGAGAGCATTCCCCGTCTGTGTTATGAGTATTCCGTTTCGCATGATGCGATCATGGAGAATCGTGTGCGAATGTCCCCCTATGATAACGTCTGCTTCAGGAAAGACTTCCGCCAGTTCGAGGTCTTCCTCATACCCGCAATGGCTAAGCAGGATGAAGACGTCGCATTGTTCTCGCATCCACCGATACTCTTTTACCACCTCTATATCTTTGCGGAAAGTAACACCCTTCACATGGTCGGGATGGGTACCGGGAATGTTGGACGGTCCTGTTTGAATCAATCCCAGTACGCCAATGCGGATACCATTGCGCTCAAAGAATCGGTAAGGGGCAACGTGCAGCCTCATCGAATCGGGCAAATCCATATTGGCGCATAGATAACGGAAGTTAGACTTCTGCAACAGATCGCGAAAACCACTGATATCGCCATCAAACTCATGGTTGCCAACGGCCGAAGCATCAAAACGAAGGATGTTCATCATATCGACCATAGGCCAGCCCGGCTCTGAATACCGGTCGTTGACAGGATTGCCTGTACGGTTATCGCCGGCCGAGAAGAGCAGCAAGTCGGGATGTATTGCACGAACACTATCCACAACTCCCCCTAAATTAGGGAACATCTCAACAGCAGCATGCATGTCATTAACCGCCATAATAACTACTTCTCGCGCATCAGAATCCTTCACCTGCGCCAATGCCGATCCCCAAAAGCCAAGGCTCAGCAACAAAACAAACATCTTATTAATTTTTTCCATCACGAATGTATTTTCAAAAGTTGGAGTACAAATATACACCATTTTTTCCACCCCAATCATACCCCATTATTGTAGCTGAAAATAATCGCGGATGCTTTCGGGGAGGAAGAAGCGGAGATCTTTGCCGTCTTTGCAAGCTTGGCGAATGGCGGCTGAGGAAATTTCGAGGATGGGGGCATTTACTAAGCGGACGTTGGGATAGTCGGGGGGGATTACCACCTCGTAGCCTAAGCGGGGGTAGATTAGGATGGGGTGGTTTGCAAGGATGGTTTGATTGTCTTTCCATTGGTTGAATATCAGCCAGTTGTCGGCACCAATGATAAAGTGAAAGAGGTGGTCGGGGTAGGCCTTTTGTATCTCGCGGAGGGTGTCGACGGAGTAGGAGGGGCGGGGCAGCTTGAACTCAAAATCGCTTACCCTGAACTTCGGATAGCCCTCAATGGCAAGCTCTACCATGTGATAGCGACGCTGTTCTGCCATCAAGGTTGCCTGCGCCTTCAGGGGACTTTGGGGAGTGACTAAGAACCATACCTCGTCCAGGTCTTCATATTCGCATAGCCAATTGGCCAACGCCAGATGCCCGATGTGCACCGGGTTGAAGGAACCTGAGAAGAGGCCGGTCTTTTTCATGACTCAAGGAAGTTTTTTATGATGTGAAGGGCTTCGGCTTGTGCTTTGTGCAGGTCGTTGTTCACAATAACCACGTCAAACTGAGGGGCAAAGTTCATCTCGTATTCTGCCTTGGCTATGCGGCGCTCAATCACTTCGGGCGAATCGGTGCCCCTTTTCTCCAATCGGCTGCGAAGGGCTTCTATACCGGGAGGGGCTATGAAGATGGAAAGGGCGCGGTTTCCGTAATACTGCTTGATATTGCAACCGCCTACCACGTCTACATCGAAGATTACATGGTCTCCACGTTCCAATATCCTGTCTACCTCGCTCTTCAATGTTCCGTAGAAGTGGCCTGCATAGACTTCCTCATGCTCCAGGAAATCGCCCACGCTTATTCGGTTTTTAAACTCATCAGGGCTGAGGAAGTAATACTCTCGTCCATGCTGCTCCTCGCCACGGGGAGGGCGGCTGGTAGCCGATATAGAGAAGCAGAGGCGTAAATCCTGCTTCAGTAAATAATTAATGATCGTTGACTTGCCCGACCCCGAAGGGGCTGAGCATATAATCAGCTTTCCACTCATAACTTGTTATAATACATTTAATATCTGTTCTTTCATCTGTTCCAGCTCATCTTTCATCTGCACTACGATTTGCTGCATCTCCGCATGGTTGCTTTTCGAACCGAGGGTATTGATTTCGCGACCAATCTCCTGCACAATGAAGCCGAGCTTCTTTCCCTGTCCCTGTCCGCTTTCCATCGTGCTGACGAAGTACTTCAGGTGGTTCAGGAGGCGGTTCTTTTCCTCGTTTACATCCAATTTTTCGATGTAATAAATCATTTCCTGCTCAAAGCGATTCTTGTCGTAATCAGTAGAAACCACTTTCTCAAGGTTTTCCATGATGCGTGCCTTGATCTTTTCAATCCGTTCGCCCTCGTACTTCTCAATCTCCTTGAGCAAAGAGCCTATATTCTCTATCTTTTGGATGAAAAGTTTTTGCAACATCCTTCCTTCCTGTATACGGAAATCGCGCAGTTGCTTGATAGCTTGGTCAATGGTTTGCTGCACCACTGCCCATTCGCTTTCGTCCATTTCGGTAATTTCGTTTTTGATCACTTCGGGCATCCTCAGCAAAACCTGAAACCAATCGGCAGGCGGGTCAATACCCAACTTGTCGGCTACAGACTTAATCTGAAGGAAGTAGTTTTCCAACACCGACTGATTGAGTTGAGTAGGGATATTCTTCCCTATATACTCTATTTGGACTGAAAAATCCACTTTTCCGCGTTCCAAAGCGACTAAGAGCTGGCTTCGTATTTGCATTTCCATCTCTTTGTAAACAGAAGGGATACGAGTAGACAAGTCAAACTGTTTACTGTTTAACGCCTTTAACTCTACGGTAACTTTTTTCTCGGGAAATTCGGCGGTTACTTTTCCGAATCCTGTCATCGATTGTATCATTTTTTAATAGATTTGATGCAAAAATACCTTTTTATTTCAAGAGAGACCCCTTCTTACCCTATAAAAATGTATTTTTGCAACTTTCATCAATGCAATTGCTTATGTCGTGTCTATTACATATCGAAACGTCAACTGCCGTTTGTTCGGTAGCTCTCTCCCTTGATGGGGAGATAATCTTTGAAAAATCGTCGTTCGAAGGCTCTTCTCATGCGGCTTTGCTGGGTGTTTATGCCGAAGAGGCGCTTGCCGTGCTCAAGCGTAAATCCATCCTGTTAGACGCCGTGGCGGTAAGCAGTGGCCCGGGGTCATACACAGGGTTGCGCATCGGCGTATCCTTGGCCAAAGGTCTTTGTTTCGGCTTCAACATACCCCTGATCAGTGTCCCCACCCTTGAGTTGCTTGCCTCGCGAGCTATCCGTTTCTGTAGAGACGTTGCATGCAACACCTCTACATATTGCGCCATGCTCGATGCCCGGCGGATGGAGGTATATGCGGCAATCTACGACGCCGACTTGCAACTCGTACGCTCCGCCGCTGCCGATATCGTAACCCCGGATACCTACGCTCCCTACCTCGAGGCAGGGAAAGTATATTTCTTCGGCAACGGAGCCGCCAAATGCAAGACAGTCATTACATCCCCCAATGCCGCCTTCATAGACGACGTCTATCCTCTGGCCGCTGATATGGCTCCCATAGCTGAAGCCCGTTTCCGTGCCGGTAAGTTTGAAGACGTAGCCTATTTCGAACCCTTCTATCTCAAAGAGTTCCAAGCCACCATCGCCAAAAACAAAGTCCTCCCGCTTTCGTAAACTCAATAGAAGTTAATTTCCATTAAATAGTTTACAAAATGTCAGCAAACAGGCCTTTTTGTGTTCTGAGAAAATCGCAGATTCGATAAAAACGGCCAATTTATTGCGAAAATGCATTTTTGATTAAAATAATTACTACATTTGTCAATTGTAATAAACTTTTTGATTACATGGGAAACGTGACTGGACAAAAAACTGAGGTATTAAAACGTCTGCGTAACGACGAACATATCGAATTTCACCGGAAAATGCTTCGGCAGATGGAAGGGATTGTTACGGATTTACCCTCCCTTCAGTTTTATTGGAATATATACATCACGATCTTCGATTTGGAAGAAATGATTTATAAACGCAGTACTAAAAAAGTGAGATCAAGGGAAATAACGGTTGAGACAGGGTTAGGCTCAATGAAAACTATCCGCCCTCAGGTGGATACAGCCTATTACAATTTATTCAAAGATATTCAAACGTTAAACAGCTACATCACAAAGGGAGCGGCAATGGCCTAAAAGTCAGAAGATGACGAAAAAAACCGCCGCCATGTCGAACATTGTTGAGACATGACGGCGGTTTTTTTGTCAACCACTGATGCGGCTATGAGGTTTTTTGTTTTCCGGTCGGGCGCAGGCTCCTTACTAATTTAGTGGGGGTCATATTGAATTGTTCCCTGCAGAAACGTGTGAAATGCCCCGGAAACTTAAACCCATGCTCCTTACGAATTGAATCAAGCGATTGTCTGGATTCTGTCAGGCTGAAGTGTACATGCTTTGCCTTTTGAGTCAACATCCATTGATAGGGCGACATGCCAAACTCGTCTTTAAACTGCCGGCCAAAGGTACGTTTCTCCATGCCAAACAAGGCTGCCAAATCGTCTACATGTGCTACCTTGCGGTAGTTGCGCATCACCTCTACCCTGAAGTCAATGGCTCTTCCGGCAATCGGATAGAACAGAGCCGCAATTTCCTTCTTGATATAGAACGAACGCAGGATAACAGACAATTCTACATGCTTGATGTCGTGAAGAAGCGGTTTGTTCATTCCCTGCTTGAAGTAGAGCAAGAGATGAGACAAAAACTTATCCAAAGGAGGACGCACCTGGGTAGGTGTAAAATCATAGGTGACGCCAGAGGCAATGTTGCATACCTCGTGCACATACTCCCTGTCCGACAGGTGGAAGAACTTTTCAAAACTGAAAAGTAAGGTTTGGCAGGGCGTGATGGCTCTGCATACTACATCGGCTGCAATAGGGATGAGTACAAACTCTCCCGCATGTAGCTTTCTGTTGGTAAATTCGTTACAACTAACCACGGCTTCTCCATCGAGAACAAATAACAAATGGTTGTAGTCTTTGTTCACTCCGGATAGTGTGGCATTCTTTTCGTTCAATTCACGGAATCTGAATCCTGTAGGCTGAACAGGTGAATACAACCGCAACGAAAGCGGTTCTTTGATGGAAAATCGATAGTTCATTTTACGAAGGCTTTTTCTATGTTGCACTCTTTATTGTTAATCAGCTCCTTAACGATGTAGGTCTGTGAACCGCTTAGGGGTATATTTAATTGGTTTGTATGAGAAATAGAACTATACACCTAAGCACCCAACAGGCTATAAATTATCAAATAGCTAATTATTTCCTCATTTGATTGAACAAAGATACAACTATTTTCCAAAAAACGCACAATTTCCAAAAAAAAGGAGTGTTTAGCAGGGCGCTATGACCCTGCTAAACATTAGCTACACTACAACTATGGACGATCAAGCCTCTACTTTATAATTTGGCTGCTTATTTTACAAATACTTTTTCTACTCTGTTTTCATTATTGGCAAACTGAATTTTTACAATATAAGTTTGCGCGCCGCTTACCGGTATGCTAAACTGGTCTGAAAGCGTGTTCGAGCTATAAACCAAAGTGCCCGGAATGCTGTATATCTGCAGATTGCTTATTAATCCCTTATTCGACTTAACAAGGATGCGACCGTACTCTGACGACACGTGTACATCGAGGACTTCGGCGGATATAGATTCAGTTCCTACAGATCCCGTATATTTCATCTCCAAGCTAATCCGGTCGAGAATATCGAAGGCTGCTCCTGCTCCTGAGGGTTTAGAAACGGCAAATGTATAGGTGTCTCCTTCCTTCAGCGGTACAAGTTTATTCAGTTGCTTATCTCTTAAGCTTACTTCGTGCTCGAAGGTGGGCAAGCCTGTAAATGTAAGTTTAATCTCACCCGCATCTCTTGCTCGCAGACCCAAATAAGTGGGCTGTGATACGAAATTACCGCTGGTATTGATGGCCAATGGCTCTTTCAATTGTGTTACCGAATAAAGCGTTAAACCAATCTCATTGAAGAACAACGATAAAACATCCTCCTTACTGTTAAAGTTAGGAGAAGCATCCTTATTGTAGCTCAACAAGGTATAACTGGTATTATTCCCTTGTGTAGCTTTGATATGTAAGACTCCTTTTTCAGGTTCCTGAGTAGCACGCAGTACATAAGGATTCGTTATATCCGTATTTCTTACGGAAGTCCAATCTGCAGACATTTGCACCTTCGTTAAAATGGCAGAAGGAGTAACTTTCTGCACAAAGAATGATTGCAAAGGAGGTATCCAGCCTACATTCACATTTGCAGGCGCTGTTGATGTATATCTCAATCCGTTAGGCGCCGGGTGAACCTTTACAGCATCAAAGCTGCTATGAATTTCCCCGTTCCAAATCAGATAGGTACCGGCGCTTAATGCCGGGTTGTTCGCTAAGAAGTCGCTTACATTCAAATAGGCGAAGTATGGATTTACCACCTGCACTAAAGAACCATTAAACTCACCACCGAAAACATCCATGTTTGGATTCAGACTTAAGTCGTCTGTGATAAATCGATTTCCCATACTACGAGTCGTTGGATACATTACGGGAACTGTTTGATTATCGGTATACGATGGTGCAGTTTGCGGGAATAAGAAGGTTTTGTCTTTCGAACTCGTCGTTGTCACTACCTTCAAATTGAAAGGCCTGCCTAATCCTAAGGGTGTTCCTAAATGTCCGAAGCTGGCAGTAAACATATTGACTGCTCCCGTTGCAAGCGAACCATTGTCAGGATTGCTTTGCTGGAAGAAGTTCACAAAAACATCTCCCCACACCGGTTGATTGGTAACGGCATGTTTGACATGGTAATCACCTGAATATACAGACTTTAGTGGGGCTGACCACATAATATAACGATCCCTTTCAGCCGGTTTCAATTTGAATTCCGCACTTGCCGATTCATAAACCAGGTTTTGCGGGTTTTTCAGCATGGCCCGGTCTTGCATTGTAATATGACGAGCGTGGGAGGGTTTTATTCGTACTTCAGGATAATTAACTGCTCCGGTTGGAATAATGATATCAACGCAGGAAGATGGTGCAAAACCTGCAGGCTTCTCATATTTTTTGCCACCATCGGTGATGATTTCAACCCAGTTATTCGGATTCGCCCAATTATTGTCCACTAAACCCGTCCAACGCAAGGTTGCAACAGCATTTAATTCTGGGGTAATCAGCAAAATTGCTAATCGTCCGCGAGGAAAATCAATGTCATGATACCTTCCGACAGGCATATTAGGTTTCAGATAGTAAATGGAGTCTGCCATCTGTTGAGAAGTCATCGTATAATTTCGCCCGACTCCAAATCGCGAGCCACCAACATTTTCACGATACCAATCAAAACTTACGCCCGTTGGCTTGTTGACAAGGTCAATTACCGTAGTGATGCCGAAACAAGAGGCGAAATTGCCGGAAGCGCTCTCCATAACATAGATATATACCTTAGCAGACCTGTCTATATAAGCAAGCGTTGCAGGATCTTGGAAATGAACCGTATAAGTAAACGAGTCAACATTGTTTTCCAATGTATTACCATTATTAAGATAAGTGAATTTGGAAGTTTGTCCCGAAGAGTTGAAGGAAACCGTTCCCGCTTCAGGTTGTGTAAAGCTAAAATTAGTGCCCAAGACTACCCCTGAGTAGTAATTATTACCAGGAAGATCAGGTAAGATATCATTCAGAAACATAAAGATTTCTGCCTGATTGTATTGCTGAACGGTTACCGCATCATCGAAGGGTCTGTATTGTGAAATACGTACACTTTGGTCGCTCCAATTGCAATCTCGGAATGCTTTGCTGGATAATCCATAACCTGTACCGGATACAACTTCATTTGTGCTGTTATATCCGAAATGCCACTCCCAGACGTTTGAAGAATTGAGCTTGCTGTCATCTCCTGCACGAATCCAATATACTCCCAATTCCGTATCGGGGGCAACTATTCGTATCCTTACTCGTATCTCCTGTCCCGGTCTGACTACCTGTGTGATGGGAAGATTATTTTGATAGGTCAACAGCCCCAAAGAAGTCGTTCCTACATGAGTTGCTTGAGATATCGTATTGTTCCGATATACGGCTATGGGTATATTGAGGGAAAGAGCTGTCATTGCAGTTGCCCTGTTTCCGAGAGTAAACTCTAAATAATTATTAGAGGCTTCAGTAACTATTTGGGGGCGCCTTGCACTTGACGGGTCGTCATGTCCCACAATATACGCTTCCGTAAGGAACACAATCGGCTCAAAGTAAGGGCGATCTGTGGCGCCAACCGTATCGGCTTCGTGATAAGTTATCTGGTTCAATGTGGCATTAAAGGGATTGAAGCTTTTTTTAATCTGGGTTACAACTCCTGCACTATTCCTGATTTTCAGATCATACTGGAATTCTTTGCCGAGGCGGTTAAGCGCAGGACCTACCGGTGTTTGCAGAATATCATTTATTTTAAATGGATCATACATGAACTGGTTCCAAACCGGACGCGCCGGTGCGAACTTGTCGCCTCCTCCATTACCAACTGCATAAACATATCCATAGGTAAGATTGGCGTCTTGGTCTGTGGCTATTACGACCATTTCAGCAGAAGCGTCATTGTCTATATCGGCAATAACCGGATATTCAAAGCCTGTATTGGAACGAGCCCTTGTTCTGAAAAGTACCGCGGGATCATCTAACGCTGCATTATAGGCTATATAAGGCCTGGATGCTTTAATAATACGCAGGTATTGCATATCACGATAGCATATTTCCATCATGCCGTCATTGTCGAAGTCAAACATGGTAAATCCTGTATTTATAGAACCATCTTGATGACCTAAAACAAAAGAGAGTTTCAATCGTTGATTAATGGGTATGGAAGGTCTGGCATCCCATGTAACTGCAGCCAAGACTCCACTTGCGGGTGAAGTCCCTGATGTTGGGATACCACCCATGGTGGGGATAATCGAGGATACATTGGGATGGATGTGTACCGGATAAGTGCCGGTACCATTGTTGTAAGTCATTGTACCGCTCAATATGGCGATTTCCGGTAGTCGGTAGGTTTTTGTCCCCCCCCCTGCAACAGGGATTACTTGTTCTTTACCATCAATGTCGCCAATGTAGACATACGAATTGGTTCCCGTACCGTTATTATTAAAAGGCATGGTCAGAGTAGCCAGCATACTTGGAGACTTCACTCCCGCGTTTCTTTCAATTTCTCCTCCGGCATTAATGCGAAGAAAATCCGGATTCCAAACAAAAATCTCCAATCTGCTGCCACTATTTACACGATTCACTACAACGACGTCAGGGATACCATCACCATTGATATCAGCTACTCCGGTACGGCCGTCCTTTACTTGAGATGAGAAATCCACAGTCTGATATGTACCATTAGCGATATCTATATTGTAATAGACTTTACCTCCGGCAACTATGTCATATTTTCCATCCAAATCCAAATCATAGATGTACGAAAAATTGATATACCCATCCTGCGTAACTGCGGCATTTGTTGCAGTTCCAACGTAAGCATCTGCTCCCAATTTTCCTAAAGTTACTTCCAGTTTGCCTGTTTCTGCGTCGTAAATCTTATTATAGACTACTACCTTAGCATCGCCATTCCCTTCAATATCCACGATTTGGGGTATGGGTCTCTGATAAGAGGTTTGGGCGGAATTGCCACTTGAGCCACCTAAATTATAATTTGCTGCGCTCTGCCAATTTAATGACATTGTGTACTGATTACCTGTGGAAGGGGTTGGAACAATTTTAGTTAATTTATACGATACTACCTTATTTGCATAAGGAAATGTACCATATGTAGAAGCTGGGAAAGCCATGATAACTTCAGGAATACTATCCCTGTCTGCATCTACTAAAGCCATAATAGAGGGAGTACTATGGTATCCGCTGGGATGACCTGCAGCAGCAGGCGTCCCTGTGGTACCTAAATCCAATCTCAATTTAGCTAATTGTGTACCTGTTTGTCCACTATAGATATACAGATAGCGATATATATTGCTCTGTAAACCTGTTCCGTTATCATCTCGTCCGATAGCAAATATTTCCGGATAACCATCCTTGTCTAAATCTCCAATTAAGGGTATGGAAAAACCATAGATACGATTTTCGCTAGGATTCTTCCTTCCGGGAGGTATACCCGCAAAAATCGGAGGATTATTATACAGGCTGGTGACAAAGCGGAAAGCAGAAGTGAAATCTACTGTACCCATCAAGTCAAAACAGGTGTTGGGATAGTCAAAGACATTAAGAAGACCCGGCGGTCGAGGTACTTCTAACACGTAAATATTTACGGGAGTTATGGATTGTTGATTCGAAACGATATCTTCATGTACTCTGATTTGAACGCTTGATATAGGGTGGCCTCCGGCGTATCCATCACTATCAACAAAAGGTGCAAAATGCAAAATAGAACCACTAAGCGAGACTGTTCCATTCGTTAATGTTGGCGTACCACCAACAAAATCGAACCGAACGTTATTCGGGTCAACTCCTTCAGGATATTTCAAGATCAAATCTCTCAAGTCGTAATTCATGGCATGTGGGATAGGGTCGTCTACATCGTACGTAACCTTGATACTTCCGGGTTGCGTTACAAAGAGTCCGTATCTGTCCACAGAGCCGAGGGATATGGCTGCGGGATTTCTTGTTGTACCTAACTGATCGGTGGCAAGTAGGGTAGGGAGAGTAGATACACTCAAAGATGTGGCCAAGGCCGAAAGCGAACCTCCCAATTTAAGAATGGCATGAGAGGGAGCATATATCTGAGCTTGAACTAAATCATAAACTTCTCTTCCCCATTCGGGTGGTCCACTTAAAGTAGTTTGAAGTTGCGCAGCTAATGGACCGGCTATATTTGTACCGTTTGACACACCTGCTGCATAATAACTTGTACCGATTATATTACGTACAGTTCGACCTGTTTCATTAGCCCCGGTAACATCAATTATATCATTTGGACCAGGCCCAACAATATTGTTGTATATTCGGAGATCACCATATTGGGCGCCGGTGATCACTCTGCCTGAAGCATAAATGGTATTGTTGAAAAGCTTTACATAGTTGCTGCCTATGTTTATAGCATATCCTGAAGTATTGCCCGATAAAGTATTGTTGTAAATAAGAAGGGGGCTGGCTGATGATCCCGCACCAGCTAAAATAACATACCCGCCATTAGTCGGTGCATTCGTTTTGAATGTATTATTATATAGCTTAGTCCCGGCACCTGTCAGGTTTATGAGATGCCCTAAGGTTGTGGCGCTCGGTCCGTTTGATTCAAAAGTGTTGAAGCTGACGTCGGCAGCGCCTGATAAAGCTACAAAAGTATTATTTCCTGTAGAATTGCCTCCTGCTGACTGATTGTTTACGAACATGTTTCCAACTAAGGAAGTTGCCCCTGACGCAGTAATGAAATTACCATGCGCTGTATTGGTGGTAAAAATATTATTCTCTATTTCCACAGCGGCAGTTGCTTGGATAAAAGGCCTGTTTGTGGCTGCAGTATTATGTTCTGTTGTATTGAGTGAAAACGTATTGCCTGTAATTGGACCACTTCGCGCAGTTTGGATAAATACACCATTCGTGTGATTATCCGTGAATGTATTATTGGTAATATCTAATGAGCCATTTCCGGTTGCTGCATTGGATACATATACAAAGTTAAAATCATTATTTCCGGAGGTAGAAGGCCCGGCTCTGTTGGCTGTAAAAGTATTTCCTGTGATAGTCAGGCTATTTGTAGCCACGTTCAAATGGAATATATGGCCTGCATTAACTGCAAAAGTACTTACTTCTGTATTGTTAGAGAAAGTAAGTGAACAATCAGCGTATGAGGAAAGATAAAACATAGCTCCCCCGGCAGATGTCCAGTTTGACAGGGTGCAACCATCAAAAATAACATTTTCATTTGCCGCCGACGTACGGAACAAATAGGCAGACGTAGAAGTAATATTTGTAAGGGTTGAACCTGAAACGCTAAAAGTAGCTCCAGCGCTTCCAGAGTTAGTTACTAATGTATAACCCGTACTTGTTATGTTATTCAGCGTGACATTCTCTAATTCTATTGTTGCACCGACTGAAAGTGTAAATAAGGATGTGCTTCCATTATCAGTTGCTGCGGTGGTGGTAGAAAAATCAGAAATTGTAACATTGGCGATGTTCAACGACATGGGATTGGCAGCATTGCCGGTAGTAGCTGCGAAACGAATATTATTACTTGATCCATTACTAAAAGTAACGTTCCCTATATTGCTCGGATTCGGGGCAAATCTCACATTCAAACCATTAACATTAGCAACAGTACTGTTAAAAGTCAGAACGGAAGTAACGTTATACGCCCCAGTGGTAAAGTAAACATTTAATTCCGTGCCGCTCGCTACTGTGTAGCTTGTAAGGTAACTGCGTAAACCTCCTATGTCAAAAGGTGTTACATTGGTACCTGTCCCGTTGGCGCCTGTATGTACGTATATATCCGTAGCGCCTAAATAGGATGTTCCTGCCATTAAGGCAAGAACAATCCCTATAACTCTTAAATTGAAATTTCTCATTGTAGTAAAAATATGTATGTATGTTCTGTTCTATGCTGCTGTTTTCACAGTATGTTCTCTATGTCATAATCTTAAATTAAAACGGTTAAAAGAAATATATTAATATAAACAACTTAGTTTCTTTGTATTTTCTTGACATTATCGCGTATGCATCGAACGGGATAAGCATTGGCGCGGTGATTCGTTTGTCCGCCAACGTCTGCTTTATACCCATAACTGTCTGTACTCCTGACCGAAGCGCTCCAGAAATATCCTGCATTCGTAATGGTATTGCCTGATACTCCATCTACTCCCTTTCTGGTTGTATCAAAAGTCAAGTCATTAGCTCCATTTGTAAAACCAGCCCAAGGAGATAGAGGATCGTTATTAGCAGGGGGTACGCGCCATCCAAAAGGACAAGGATCATACGGCCCTTTTTCTTCATCCGTTGTCTGCCATAGATTATTGTTTTGATAATCTTTCTTCCAATCATACGGATGAGAAGTGGACAAATAGATGGTAGTCGGATTCAACACAGTTGAATTTATGTTGCTACCGCTTATATCAGCGATAGCCATTGGTAGACTTGAATTTACTAATGAGGAGCTTAGAGGGTAAAGAGCATCTTTTCTACCCCACTGGAATATAGGGGGATCTGCTGCTAAAGTAGTCAAATTTTGACCTAAATCATAATTCATAAAGGTATAGCCGTTAAATGTCTTTGTGTTTGTGGGGCCTTCAAACTTTTGTCCTGAAGGCAGAACCCATACCAACCAACTCCAGAGAACCGATCCACCAGCGCCATTTCGCAACCCAATAACAGCAGGGCCCGGATCGCATGAAAGTGAAACATTAACTATAATTTTAGAATTACTTAAATAGGGAGTTCCTAAACCTGCACTTGATCTCTGGGACCATAAGATTTCTACAGTTCCTGTTGTAAGCAGTGGCGACACATAAGCGGATGTAATAGGTATCTCTATTGACTGGCCTTGCTGTACGATATATGAATAAGAGCCGTAGCCTTGTGTTACTGTAATCGTTTGAACCATGGTGCCTGCCGCAATCGTAATCATTGCTTTACGGGGCGCCCCGGTCAAGTTGTCAGATGCACTAATCTCTATAAAACGCAAACCGGAAGCATCTGGGGTTGTAAGGATAACATTGCTTGGAAGAAGCCAACCGGCATCGCTTGTTACACTTTTAATCTGAATTCCGCCGGGAAAATTGGTTTTAACAGCTATCGGCACACCTTTTTGCGCCATCCAATCAATCTTAAGGTCGGTAGTTGCACTTCCTAACCAAGAATCTTTGTTGTATACAATATCTCTTATGATAGCATCTTCATTGTCAAGCTCTAAATATGGATTGAGCGTTACCGCAGGGGCATTGATAGCATCTGTCAAATTAGTGTATCCTAATTTACGTATACCTGTGATATTAACTAAATAGTTATGGTTACGTATCAATGGCTGATACTTATCGTTCTTGGTAAAGTCTACCCGGTAATAAGCCGGATTGCCATAATACCTTGCCTTGATAACTAAGAAGGCAGCATTGGGGAGCGTATCCGTTTCGGGGATGTAAATCGTGTTGGTCAGCGTTCGCTTCGTTAACGTATTTAAATCCGGGAACTTGTATCCTATAGACGTTTTTCTTGGATTCGGGGCATGAACTTTCGTTATATTATTTGTAAATACAGCCTTTAAATAGCTCGAATCCGGTGATATATAACCATTGTCGGAAGCATTGCATACATAAACAGAATCAATTACGAAAATATGGCCAAAGCCTAAAGCAGGGTCGTCACCGGCCGGATTGTTTACATCCACACCGATCGTTATTTTTGCTAAAGCACGAACCATAGGGACAATGATTGTTGCCGGTGGTGCCGGTGGTGAATGCGGACCTGTAGTCGCACTTATTGTAAATGAATCCGTAAGGTGTCCAAACATCGGGAATGCCTTCGTAAATTTAGTAGGAGGAGGAGTCGGCGAATTAAGCCCCTCTTGATATGGCGCCCCTGAATACGACAACATTTCATTAAACTGTTTGATAGTCGTAGTATTCTCACTTAATCCAGCCAAATAAGTATTCAAATTTGCCGGAGGATTTGCTACCAAAACAAACCTTTGCCCATATGTTGTTGCCTTGAGTTTAACCGTAGCTCTATAATAATAACCCGGATCATGACCCGCCGGATCGTTTCCAACAGGAGAGGTACCATCTATGTGTATTGAATCACCCGGAATAGATACGTTATACATATATACATCGTCCATAATATATCCTCCGCTTCTGAAAACGAAAAGTCGGATACTATCTATTTGGTTCTCTTCGAGATCCGTTATAGCGCGTGTAACGTTCTGCGTTGTTTGAGGGAATGAGAGCATAAACGTCACCTCTGTTGGGTCAACAGTTCCTTTTGTATCCGGACCAGTAGAAGGCTTCGTAATCTCTTCCGTTGTACAAGCCGACAGAAGCGCTAACGAGATTAAATATATACCAAATTTTTTCATTGTATATTTTCTTTCTTTTTGTTGCTTATCTTATATTTATTAACTTAGTTAATCGTCTCCCGAACCAGGTAAACCACTTGTGTTAATATAAATATTTTTCTTTATTTTGTCACCCGGGCCCGTGGCAACTGTAATGTGAGCAGGTGAAGTTCCTGTGTATGTAAACGATAGTTTACCTGAAGCTACATAGGTACCCACAGCTGATGTTGTTGTCACAGTACTGGGTGGTGTTGCTGTAGCTGCTATAACTCTCCATCCTTTTGAATAATCGGTTGTAATATTAACCACGCCATAATATGATGTGCCCGGTGTCGCCGGAGGGAAAAACACATCTTGTGAAAGTGTGAGTTGATAGTCTACAATATCTATACTATCCAAAGTATTTACTTCATCCCAATGCAATACGCGGGGATGAATTTCTATCACCTGATCGCCACTTATATTGAAACCCTTGATGTGCGCTATGAAATTGTAGCGGGTATTCCGTTGAATTGTCAAGTCTTTCACCCCTCTACCACTACTTGTTGGATCAAGCATCCAAGCATTATTATTACCTGTTAAACCATCTCGATTTGGGTCTATGCCATCACCAACCACGATACGGTAAGTTACGACAGATGTAGGTTGTCCCACAAGATTGGTCTTAACCTCTATATATGTATACTTAGCTGTATCCAATAATAAATATTCCGGTACATAGAAGGACATTTCACTCGTTTGAAATCCTCCCGTACTCGGTGTTAAATCTCTACTTGTATAATTAAATTTATTAGAAGGTAGTGGTAGAAGAGGTGAATACTCATACTCATATAAACCATCCACAAAATCGGATAATGTATAATAGATTGGAGCCATGAATGAATATTTCGGCATTCTTTTTATTCCTACACTTTTTACCTCTATCGGAGCGCCTCCATTAGTAGCAACCAATTGGCTAAAATCGCAATCTAACTTAATTTTCACCTGAGCATATACACGGTTTACTTCACACGGATTTACTTCTTCCGTTAGACTCATATCCTTGTAAACTACGCCATCGGTATGCACCCAAAGGTTTTCATAAATTCCAACCATGGGGATAGGAGAACCTGTATCCACATTGGGATAAGAGGAAAAGGTTAATATATTTCTTTTTAAATCTTCAACATTTATATACTGACCTTCATAATATGTAGAGCTATCTAATACCCACCCGGGTATTTCGTTTGTAATTGTAAAAAAACTGTTGTATCCGGCTTGTACCGAATCTGTGAAGACTATGTGAACAATGCGCTTGGGTGGGGATGAGGTAGCGTCTCTTGTCAGCGCTAATAACTCTGCTGTAGTCTTGGGGTCATTTACCACAATTTTGCCTGAAGGCTCAACAACTATCAAACGCGCTGTAGCAACAGAATCTTCAATATTGCTGACATCGACACCTACTCCGGCGCGTGTTAATGCAACATTTACCGGGCCATCAGGCTGAGGTGACGGTTTCACCTTGTCCGGTGCCTCTTCCATAGAACAAGCGGCAAAGACCCCCAGCATCAAAAGGAAGGATGTTGCTATTTTTATTATATTTACTTGTCTATTCATTTTCTTATTTAGTATTTTCTGTGTTTATTTCCAATTATAATCTCCTCCGACAGGTTGATCAGTCCACCTATACTCCCAGTCTCCTATAAAAATGCTTGCTGTTCCATAGGTTTCGTCGAAGAAAATATCAATCTGATATTTGTCTTTAATATCTACCGGCAAATCTCCTCCTCCTGCTACCACTAAAGGATCCATATTAGCGGCAGCAACAAGAATGGGATATAAATCCATATCCAACAATGACCTTTGAGAAGTTCCGTCGGAATCAATACGGTTAACTCTTACTCGTGATTGAGGGCTTCGGGGCCTTCCTTCATCATCTCTAATAATATCATGATTTCTAACAATCGCAAAACGGGAAACAAGAATACTATCTTCTTCTACATCTGCATTGGGAATATATTGTATTAAATCGTCGCTGATTGTATAATTTTTAAAACTTAAGTTGCCATCGAGGGCGCTTATATGGCAATCGTAGGCAGTACCCGCCGTGCGGTTTGAACCAATTATGGCTAAACCATGAGCAACGACAGTTATTTCTTTTGTATCTTTTATCATTGAGATTACAGTATCTTTCTGTATTAACAGATCGTGAGATGCTACCTGATATTGTTCGATACTTCCATAGTATAAGTTGGTGGGTAAATTTGTAATAGCGCTATCGCTACGATTAAGTTGAACTTCTAATTCGGTTCTGGTAGTTACCCCTTTCACGGCGGGGAAAGTTAGACTATAACTATTTTTCAAGTCACCCCAAGCTACAAAATCATATAGACCGGGTTCAAGATTCAAATAAATCGTAAAATCTTCCGGCATGGGATTCTGCTCAACTGTGTATTCATCAACCAAAGTTCCCTCTACTGAGTCGAAGATATAAAGATTCACTTTCGTGATTTCTTCTTTGAATCGATCCGTATTTGCCATATTACGCGTGTACTTGAAATGAAGTTTTAATCCGCATACGGACAAATCATCATTCACACACCCAACCAGCAAAAAGAGACTCACAATAGGGAGCAGGGCAAGCCTTTTATATATATTTTTTGGTGTCATAATACCGGAATTAATTAGTTGTAATTTAGAAAATACCAAGGGAGGAGAGAACTCCTCTCCCCCGGTATATTAGTATTTTTAAACCTTATTTATGGCCAGTAAGGATCAACATTGGTGTCAGAAACTGCATCTTTCCAAGGAATTACATAGATTTCTGCTGTTACATAAGTCGGGTTGTTACCACGACCTGAATCGTTATCCAAATCTTCAAGACTTGGTGAACCTAAGTCAGAGAAACTCTTGATACCAATTTGGTAAGCAACGTTACGTAATACATATTCGTCATCGTATGTTGCAGGATCATTACTGTTAAATGTACCTTTCTGACGGATGTTAACACGATAGTATGTCAAACCATTTGTATATTTCTGAACAGTATCATTAGGAACAATAGTGAAACCAGTCAAATCAGTATGGCTATTTAACCAATGTACCTTATAAGCTAAAACAGAGTCAGCATACAATACGTCTTTCGGGAAAGCCTGAACAACAGCGGTACCAGTAGGATTGGTTCCAGTGATAGGGTCATTAATAACAACTGATGTAGCTGTTCTATAATTACTTCTAACTCTCCAGAATGTACCTCCATTTACAGTATTAACCAGTGAATAAGGAACTTTAATAATACCACCAAATGTACCTAAAGTAGAATTGAAACTAAATCTATCCAAACCTAAAGGATTACCACTAGATGCAGTACCATAATCTTTACCAGCAATGATGGAGTCCAAATCACTGGTTCCGGGTACGATAGGAGAATATTTAGCTTTCAAAGCAACGTGGGTCTTACCAGCATCATGGTTGACTTGATTTTCAGTAAGATAATTGTAATGAGCGCCAACACCCATGCCTGTAGTAATAATACCATTAGCAGAAGGATTTGTCGTGCCTTTAGCTATAACATCCCATTGTGCTGAATAGGTACCACTTCTCCACCAGTAGTGAGGATAAATGGGATCCTTAGGAGCAGGAACAACACCTATATAAGAAGGTATATCAAGGTTACCATAATAGGCAGATACCGGCCATTCTTGTCTTGTACCACCGCCAATGCGATCAAAAATCTGTACACCACGATTTACATTACGATAGGTATACTCAATGTTGGAAAGTTTTCCTCTTCCGTCTGTTGTAACCGAGTCACCGCCTGTGTAAATGGTAGCAGCTTTAGCTACTAAGCGTTTTACATAAATAGCAAAGTGATTCAAATCTGGAACATTACCATTAGCTTGAAGAGACTGGAGAGAGTCAATACTTGCCTTCAAGGTCTTCGTACTTGAAGAATCAGCAAATGCATTGGTGAATATAAAAGAAGGAGTTATTAAAGAACCAATACCTGTACCTGTTGGTAGAGTTGTAGGATCGGCATTCTGCCTCAGATATACAGGAACACTACCATAAGCATTACCAGCAGTCCAGTTACCATTACCTCCAGCTAAATCCCAAAGGTTTGCTGAGTCTCTAAATGTAGCCAACGTTGTTATACCTACAGTTAAACGATCTAAAGCTGCTCCAATTGGTTCAGTACCGGTTGTTGTTTCATTGGCAATCAAGAATAATTTCTTATTACCAGAGTTAACCTTTACAGTTGCCGTTTTCGCTCCATTAGCTCCAGGTGTACCGAAAGCCAGAAGCTCATTTTTCTCTAATTTCGCACCATCATTTACTCCGTCGAAAATAATCAAACGAAGCCTGTTGATAGTTACTGATTCAGATCCGGGATCTCTGGGGAACTCAGAAACTCTTGTAAAAGCTGCATCATCTGCAAAAATCTGGAATGTTGCATAGGTAGGATCTGTGAGAGCCACCTGCGGTTGATTCGGGCCAGTGGGATCAATCACATCGGGAGGAACTACCTCGCTGGTAGAGCAACCTACCAAACCTGCTGCTGCTAACGCAGCAACAGATAGAAATTTAAAATAATTTTTCATTTTCATTGAATTTAATTAATAATACACTTAGAAATTTAATTTCTTGTTTTTTTTTGCTTAGTAATTTTTTGTTGTAGTGTGAATACAATATTTATTAATTAGTCGTAGTAATTCATTTCATTCTCTGCAAAGTTGTGTTACCTTAGTTGTAGTGAACTATCATCATCTTACATCATCATCTTAATTTGTCAATTGAGCATCAATTTCTTCTTTCTTCTTCACTTCTTCCAGGTTTTTCAACGCAGGTGCGAGTTTCGCCTGAGCTGCCCGTTGGAACAGACTCTTAGCGCGTGCCAGATTGCCCTGCATCATACTCAGGACTCCCAAATTGTTATAGTATGCCGGGGTATTCCGTTGTGCTGAATAGGTACCACTTCTCCACCAGTAGTGAGGATAAATGGGATCCTTAGGAGCAGGAACAACACCTATATAAGAAGGTATATCAAGGTTACCATAATAGGCAGATACCGGCCATTCT
>BNTS01000048.1 GCA_025996775.1 Bacteroidia bacterium
TCCCATTCCGAACAGAGAAGTTAAGCCCAACCACGCCGATGGTACTGCGTAGAGTGGGAGAGTAGGTAACTGCCGTTTTTAATTAAGAAAAAGGAGATAAGTCCAACAGGATTTAACTCCTTTTTTTTATTTATAGAAATATAACAGTAATTTTAGGAATGAATATAATGAGGCCTGTGATGGCGGAAGCGATGGCGGTGAGCAGGACGGCTCCGGCGGACATGTCTTTGATGTGCTTAATGGATTCGCTGTAATCGGGAGAGACTACATCGCATAGTTTCTCAATAGCTGTATTGAAGGCTTCGGCTGATATAACCAAGCCTATTACAATAACAATGGCTATCCACTCCATGGCGGAAATCTTAAGAAGGAATCCGGCTATGATGACACAAATGCCAGCCACGGCATGAATGCGGACATTTGGCTCATACTGAAACAGACGACCAATGCCTTGAAAAGCATAGCGGAAGCTAAGCATCCGCTTGCGGATAGGGGAGGGAGGTGTTTTCATGTGGTAAATATAGAGAATATTCTCCGAAAACGAACAAAGTGTTCGTTTTCGGACACCTTGTTTATCTGAAATAAGAAGATTATCAGCGTTCTACACTTTTGGCATAGCTTTTGTTTTATTCTCTGAAACGAATAATGAGATGAAAAAAATAGCATATATTATAGCAGGGATACTGTTATTCACAGGTAAATATTCAACACTCAGCAGCCAGGTGGAGCTTACCCTCAAAGAGGCTATCCTTTTAGCTCAACTACAGTCGGTTGATGCTGCCGTTGCCTTAAACGAACTCCGCACTGCATATTGGGAATACCGCACGCATCAAGCAGATCAACTGCCGGAAGTCAATTTCACGGGCACTTTGCCCAACTATAGCAACAGCTACGGCAAGTACCAGCAGAGCGATGGTTCCTACATCTACGTGCAGAATAATTGGCTGGGACTAAACGGGCAGATTTCTATCGAGCAGAATGTGGCGCTTACAGGAGGAAAAGTATCCCTTAGCACCTCGCTCGATTTTACCCGCCAACTGGGTGCTGGAGCCTATAATGAATATATGAGTATTCCGCTTGGACTTACCTTTACCCAGCCCATATTTGGAGTCAACCACCAGAAATGGAACCGCCGCATCGAGCCTTTGCGCTATAAAGAAGCCAAAGCGGCTTATATCGAGAGCGTAGAAGACGTTACCTTGACTACCATCGCCTACTTCTTTTCCCTTTTGCAGGCTAAGGAAAATTTATCCATTGCCAATCAAAACCTGGAGACTGCTGATAAACTGTACGATATTGCCGTAGCCAAGCGTGAGATTGGGCATATTTCAGAGAGCGAATTGATGCAGCTAAAGCTGTCGGCTCTTCAAGCCAAGGGGATTGTAACCGAGGCACAGTCTAATCTCAATGCCCAGATGTTCCGCTTACGTGCTTTCTTAGCTCTCAGCGAGGAGGATATTATTGAGCCGGTTGTTCCTGAGTTGGTTCCGGCTTTTCGCATGAAGTACGACGAGGTGCTTCAAAAGGCACTTGAGAATAACTCCTTTGCCAAAAGTATCATGCGTAAGCAATTAGAAGCCGACTACGCGGTTGCTTCGGCAAAAGGAAACCAACGTAGTATCAATCTGTTTGCTTCGGTAGGTTATACAGGAAAAGACCAGGTGTTAGGAGCTTCTTACGACCGTTTGAGAGGGAATCAGATTGTGGAAGTAGGCGTCAGCATACCGCTTCTCGACTGGGGGAAACGGAAAGGCAAGGTGAAGGTGGCCGAATCGAATCGCGAGGTGGTGGCATCCAGAAACCGCCAGGAGCAAATGAACTTCAATCAGAATATCTTCTTATTGGTAGAGAACTTCAATAACCAAGCCGCACAGTTGGAGATTGCCGAGCAGTCCGATGTTATTGCCGAGAAGCGCCATGCCACATCCATCGAGACCTTCCTGATAGGCAAAATCAACATACTTGATTTGAACGATGCGCGCAAAAGCAAAGACGAAGCGCGACTCAAACACATTGAAGAACTGTTCAAATACTGGAATTACTATTACAACATTCGCAGCGTAACTTTATACGATTTTCAGACAGATAACGACCTGGATGCTGATTTCAAAGAATTAATTACTAATTTTGGGGACAAACAAGCCATAAATGATACTAATAGTAGATGATGATGCAGCCGTTCGTTACTCGCTCAGTTTTCTTTTGAAACATGCGGGCTACGAGGCATTGGCTGTGAGCAGACCTGAAGAGGCTTTGCTTGCGGTTCGAAAAACCACACCCGAACTTATCGTGATGGATATGAACTTTACGCTCACCACCTCCGGCGAGGAGGGGATACAGTTGTTGAAGCAAGTGAAGATACTTTGCCCGGGAACGCCGGTTATCTTGATAACGGCTTGGGGATCTATCTCATTGGCCGTACAGGGTATGCAGGCCGGCGCTTTCGACTTCGTAACCAAACCATGGAATAACCTGATGCTTCTCAACTCCATTCGTACGGCTTTGGAACTCAACAAGCCGGATTACGAGACTACATCCCTGCACTTTGATAAGATTATCGGCAAAAGTGAGGCGCTGATGCGTATTCTGTCTACCGTTTCGAGGATCTCGGCCACATCTGCCTCGGTGCTGATTACCGGAGAAAGCGGGACAGGGAAGGAACTCATTGCTGAGGCCATCCATTCCAACAGCCCCCGAGCCAAGCAACCCTTTGTAAAGGTAAACCTCGGTGGCGTATCGCATAGCTTGTTTGAGAGCGAGATGTTCGGACATAAAAAGGGAGCCTTTACTGATGCCTATATGGATCGGACAGGTCGCTTCGAGATGGCCGACAAAGGGACTATCTTCCTCGATGAGATAGGCGACCTGGAGCTATCTTGCCAGGTAAAGCTCCTGCGCGTATTGCAAGACCAGACGTTTGAGGTGCTGGGCGACAGTCGTCCCCGGAAGGTAGACGTGCGCGTGGTAAGCGCTACCAATTCCGACCTTCGTCAAATGGTGGCTGCTCGGACCTTCCGCGAAGACCTGTTCTACCGCATCAACCTCATCACTCTCCATCTCCCTCCGCTGCGTGAGCGGAAGGAAGATATTCCGCTGCTGGTTCGCCATTTTTCCGATAATCAGGCGCGACAACATGGCCTCTCCAAGACTGACTTTACGCAGGCCGCCATGGACTACCTCTGTCGTTTGCCCTATCCCGGCAATGTGCGTGAGCTGAAGAACCTCGTCGAGCGCACCTTATTAGTGACCGACAAAACGCTGATTGATGTGGCTGACCTTGCTGAGCAAACTTCCTCTATCGCTTCTGTCCATAAGGAGGGGAGCGCCTCGCTCGAAGGATTCACTTTGAACGAGTTGGAGAAACAGTCCATTCTCTTGGCGATAGAGAAACATGGGGGCAACCTCTCACAAGTGGCTGCAACACTGGGCATCAGTCGGGCAGCTCTCTACCGCCGCCTGGAGAAGTACGGTATAAAAACGGATAAATCCTAACATATGCGTATAAAGGGCTTGTTTTGGATATTAAGCTTTCTGCTCGTTGCCACTTTGGCTACGCTCTCTTATTATGTCTTTCGCTCGCTGGATTTTTATTTGTTTCTGATGGTGGAGTTATTGGTATTGTTCACGGCTATTTATCTGTGGTTCTTCTACCGGCGGATTGTGAAGCCACTGCAGATTATTGGCGACGGTATGGAACTGCTGAAAGAGCAGGACTTCAGTTCGCGTCTGCGCGACGTTGGCCAGCCTGAGGCCGACCGCATTGTGGAGGTCTTCAATAAGATGATGGACCGGCTGAAGGACGAGCGGCTGCACGTTCGCGAGCAAAACCATTTTCTTGACTTACTGATTAACGCCTCTCCCCTCGGCGTACTTATCCTTGACCTCGACAATCATATTCTCTCCGGAAATCAAGCGGCCTCGCAAATGTTGAGCATTGCCTCAATAGACGAAGCTCTGGGGAAACGTCTGGAAGAAATAGTCTCACCCCTGGCTGCCGAACTGCTCCTTCTTAAACCCTACAATTCGCAGACCATCCGCCTCAGTGACGCGAATATATATAAATGTACACACTCCACTTTTATCGACAAGGGATTCCCTCATTCCTTCTATCTGCTGGAACTGCTCACCGAGGAGGTGTTCCGGGCAGAGAAAAAAGCCTACGAAAAGGTTATTCGCATGATCGCCCATGAGGTAAATAACTCCACTGCCGGCATCACTTCCACCCTCGATACGTTGGAGAACAGTCTTCGCGACCTGCCTCTTGCGGCCGACGATGTGCGCGATGTGCTGAAGATGGCCATCGAGCGGTGCTACCTGATGAACCGCTTCATCTCCAACTTTGCCGACGTGGTACGTATACCCGAGCCTCAGGTACGCGAGCAGGAACTGAATGCCTTGGTCGTTTCTTGCCTACGCTTTATGGAAACCATCTGCCGCAGTCGCCAAATCCAATTAGTGATGGAGCTGAGCGAAACGTCCCCGGTTGTAAACATAGACAATGTACTCTTTGAGCAGGTACTGGTAAACATCATCAAGAACGCTGCCGAATCGATCGAGAGCGACGGCATAATCTACATCCGCACCTCACTCCATCCCGTAAGTCTCGAGATAGCCGACACCGGCAAAGGTATTGCCAAAGAAATCGAAAGCAAATTATTCAGCCCCTTCTTCTCCACTAAGCCCAACGGACAAGGCTTGGGCCTTATCTTCATCCGTGAAGTACTCCTCAAACACGGCTTCACCTTCTCACTCATTACCTCCTCCGACGGTATCACCCGCTTCCGCATCTTCTTTTAGCAGATTTTCGGTTTATCCGGCAAATGCATAGAATGCCCTTAGTTTGCACTTTGATAATCTATTCCTTTGCAACAAAGTCACTTTCAACTGTTAATTGTTACTTGGGAGCCCAGCCTTTTTCGTATTCGCGGCCCCAATGTTTCTTTTGGAGGGCGGGGTCTGTCAAGTGGCCGGTTGACGGGTCTATGGGGAGGGCGCGGTTGCCTTCCTTGTAGGAGAAGTTGGCCAAGTGGCAGAGCAGAGTGCTGGTGACGCCTTGTTCAAGAGAAGAATTAAGTTTTTCCTCGCCACGAATGGCAGCAAGGAAATTTTGTGGATGGAGCGCGTCGAGGCCGTCACCACTTCCTCCCAAGGCGGTGCCATGGTTCTTTATGGAGGCTTTGCTCTCGCGTACTTTCTTGCCGGTGAGGTCGTATACTTCGTAGCCGTTGCGGTCTATCATTACAGTGCCTTTGGTACCGTAGACAATAGTGCCACGGTCTCTGCCATACGTGAAGTAACCGTTGCGACACTGACAATTCCACTTAATCAGCTTATCGCCGGGGAAGGTGAAGATTACGTCCATCGTGTCGTACATTGTCCAACCGTCGTCCTTGAAGTTGTTTTTGTAGGCAAACGAAGCGACTTCTTTCGGATATTGTGTTTGTAGCGCCCAGCGGGCAATGTCTAATTCATGGAGGGCATTATTGCCCGATTCGGCCGTGCCATATTGCCAGTACCAATGCCACATATAATCTTCCCAAATGTCCATGAAAGCGGCACGAGGAGCAGGGCCTTGCCAGAGTTCCCAGTCTAAAAAATCGGGAACAGGTACTTGTTTGGGGTTGGGTACACGCTCACGGTTGTTGATATAGAACGTCTCAGCCTCGTATACCTCACCCAGTTCGCCTGCATGAATCTGAGCAATAATTTCTTTGCTCTCGACAGACGAGCGCTGCTGAGTACCTACCTGTACAAACTGTTTAGGAAAGCGAGCTTGATAGCGGAGCAGCGCATCGCCCTCGGCTGGATTGTGGCAGATGGGTTTTTCGGTATACACGTGCTTTCCGGCTTCTAATGAGAGCCAGGCAGCAGCTGCATGCCAATGGTCGGGAGTCATATTGAATACGGCATCTACTGATTTGTCTTCCAGTATTTTGCGAAGATCTTTTTGCGCCTTTGGTGCGGCGTTGAATAGTTTAGTAATATCACTGACGGCTTTTGACTGACGACGACTATCCACGTCGCAAACATAAGAAACATCAACATTTTTACACGTAGTAAGCGCCTTGGAAATAGCACTGTAGCGGCGATTACAACCAAACAAAGCTACACTGATGCGGTCATTAGCTCCCATAATCCGGCTATAGCTCTTTGCACTTATTGAATTTGTGCCTCCCATCAGTAATCCGGCTGAGGCTAACCCCATTGTTTTAATGAAATCTCTGCGTGTTTTCATAATACTAAAAAAAAGTTTAATTTTACATTCTTCTTTTGGACAGTAAATATATGGATTTAAATGGACAGAATTACTATATTTGCAACTTGCGAATCAAAAAAAATATTTGATATGAAAAAACTAATTCTTTCTTTAGGCATGTGTAGCTTGTGTGGACTAATGACGATACAGGCACAGGATTTTAAATTGAACACGACTTCAGGTTATTTTCAAAACAAAGGAGTTGATGTAATGGCTTTCGACGATATCTATCCGGAAGGCCACCAGAGTGGTGTGAGCATTATTATGCACGGCAACCGGGTAGCAACCAACGGAGATATCCGCTACGAACCTACGCCGGGTCAATGGCAGCCCGTACCGGCTCAACACGAGCGTAAATTGGATGCTTCGGCAAATACCATCACTACGCAACTGAGCTTCCCCGATTCAGCCCGAGACATGAAGGGCTTTAATCCGATGATCTACCCTGAGTTTGCCTTTAACTATACGGTGACGGTAAAGGGTGAGGGTCAATCGATAGTAGTTACGGTGGATTTGGACCGCCCCATCCCGGCCTATCTGGAGGGCAAGTTAGGATTCAACTTTGAGTTGTTTCCCGGAGCCTTGTTCAGCAAGCCTTGGATAATGGATAACAAGCAGGGAATTTTCCCCCAGCATCCCAATGGCCCGACACTGTCGCAGCCTGAAAACTATGCACATTCAGGGAATTACACACCCAACTCGAAAGTAGACAAAGAGCATCTTTCAGGTCATCACCATGGATATAACCCTATTCTGGCCGACGATATCATTGCTCTGCCTTATGCCGTTGGTAAACGCTTCACCGTTCGTCCTGACGATCCTTATAACAGGTACACGATTGAATCGAAAGGCTCTGATCTCAAACTTTATGACGGTCGTATGAACCACAACAACGGCTGGTTTGTAGTACGCAGCGATGTGCCTCTCGGAGCAACCAAGGAAGCTATCAAGTGGGTCATCACTCCAAACGTAGTGAGCAATTGGGTGTACAATCCGGTAATACAAACCTCGCAACTGGGATACCATCCCAATCAACCGAAGATTGCAATCATAGAGTTGGACAAACGCGAACTGAACCGCGATAAACCATCGCTCTATAAAATCACAGCCGATGGCGAAAAGGAAGTAACCTCTGCACCAGGAAAAGACTGGGGAGGGCAATTTCTCCGTTACAACTACCTGCAGTACGACTTCAGCAACGTAAAAGAAGAAGGACTTTATCAGATACATTACGGTAACTCGGTTTCGTCAATCTTCCGTATTGCATCTGATGTATACGACCGCGGAGCTTGGCAACCGGTACTGGAATATTTTCTCCCCGTACAAATGTGCCATATGCGGGTGAACGAGAAATACCGTGTATGGCACGACTTTTGTCATGAAGACGACGCCCTTATGGCTCGTACCAACTTCAATCATATAGACGGATACGTACAAGGACCTTCTACATTAACGAAATATAATCCCGGTGATAAAGTACCAGGTTTGAACATTGGCGGATGGCATGACGCAGGCGACTTCGACCTTCGCGTAGAATCACAAGCCGGAGAAACCTACATCCTCACGATGGCTTATGAGGCATTCAATGTAAACTATGATGCTACAAGCATAGATCAAAACAAGCATATCACCGAAATACATCAGCCCGACGGCAAAAACGATATTCTGCAACAGATAGAGAACGGCGCCCTCACTGTAGTTGGCGGATACCGCGCACTTGGACGCCTCTATCGCGGCATCATCTGCAACGACCTGAGACAGTATGTATTATTGGGTGATGCAGGTGCTATGACCGACGGCATCAAAGGCAATGAAGACGACCGCTGGGTATTTACCGAAGAGAATCCCAACCGCGAACTGACCACAGCCGCTGGACTGGCTGCAGCCTCTCGTGCCCTGAAGGGTTTCAATGACACCTTGAGCGTTCAAGCACTGGATGCTGCTAAGGAATTATTTAAGGTGACCCAAATTAATTCCTTCTCCAAGTCGGCTAAAGTACATGCCGCTACGGAATTGTTCCTCACTACGGGAGACAAAGAATACAAGGATTACCTGTTGTCGGAAACCGAATTCATTACGAAGAACCTCAATCGCATAGGCTGGTTTATAGGTCGTGCCGATAAGGCCATGAAGGATGCTAAGTTTTCGAAAGCCATCAAAGATGCTCTTCCCGCTTTCAAAGCTCAATTAGACAAGCAAGCAGCCGAGACGCCTTACGGAATCCCTTATCGCCCACGTATATGGGGAGCTGGGTGGGATATTCAGACTTTTGGATATCAATACTACTTCCTGCATAAAGCCTATCCCGAAGTGTTTGGACCTGACATTGTTTACAATGCCCTTAACTTCGTACTTGGTTGTCACCCAGGCAGCAACACGGCTTCGTTTGCTTCAGGTATCGGTACCAAGTCAGCTACTGTAGGATACGGACTGAACCGTGCCGATTGGTCGTATATCCCCGGCGGTGTAGTTTCAGGTACTGCCTTGATTCGTCCCGACTTCCCCGAATTGCTGGAATTTCCTTATCTCTGGCAGCAGGTTGAATATGTTTTAGGAGGAGGCTCTTCTCACTATATGTTTTTAGTATTGGCAGCCCAAAACATGTTGAAAAATTCATAATAACTAACATAAACTTTAATTTTAAAAAACAGATGATGAAGAAAGTATTTGTAGTGGCCACGATGTTGCTTGTATTAGCAACATCGTGTGACAGAAAAACGCCTGAAGAAAAAATAGTTGATCAACTGAAGTTGGAAATCGCTCAGGATTTGACAGAAAATATCCTACCCTTTTGGGCCACTCATTCAGTCGACCCCAAAGGTGGTTTCTATGGGTTTTTGAACTACGACGGCACTCCCAAACCGGACGCTCCCAAGGGCGGTATTCTCAATGCCCGTTTGCTATGGACCTACTCCACAGCCTATCGTATACTGAAAGACGAAAAGTATTTAGAACTGGCCAACCGTGCACAAGTCTATTTTATTTCGAACTTTAGAGACAAACCTTTTGGAGGAACATTCCTGATGCTTAATGCAGACGGCACGCCACTCGACTCCACAAAGATGGTGTATCAGCAAGCATTCGCCATCTACGGACTGAGCGAACATTACCGGGCTACCGGAAATGAAGTAAGCCTTCATGTTGCTGTCGACGTCTTTAATGAACTGATGAACAGGGCACACGATGTAGTAGATGGAGGCTTTGTAGAATCTTTTAAGCGCAATTGGGAAGAGATACCAACTCGTGCCCCGAAAACCATGAATACGAACCTCCATGTGCTGGAAGCCCTCACTAATCTGTATCGCGTGTGGCCGGAACCGGAATTGAGAGATGTACTCCGTGAGCAGATATTCGTAATGTGTACCAAGATACTGAATCCGCAAACCTGGCACGAACAGCTATACCTCACCATGGACTGGCAGAATCTGGCTGATATTGACTCGTATGGACATGATATAGAATTTTCATGGCTCTTGGTAGAAGCTGCTGAGGCATTAGGAGAGGAAGAAGCAATAAAGGAAACCCAACGCATTGCTGTAAAATTGGCTGAAACACAACTGACGGAAGGTGTTGACGAAAATGGAGCCATGCTGTATGAAAAAGGTCCCGGTGAAAATAGAGTCAACTTGGAATGGTGGCCACAGGCAGAGAGCGTGGTAGGTTTCCTCAATGCTTGGCAAATCAGCGGAGATAAAAAGTTCCTCAACGCAGCCCTCAAGAGTTGGACATGGATTAAGACTTACATGATTGACTACGAATACGGTGAATGGTATGGCCACGTGAATGCTGACTATACACCCAAGAAGGATGATCCCAAAGCCAGCCAATGGCGCTGTCCATATCACAATAGCCGGATGGGCTTTGAAGTCCTCACCCGTTTTCCTAATACTGAGTCTAAATAATAATTATCTATATCATGAAACGAATTTTATTTTTAGCGATTACTTTTTTAGTGATGAGTAGTTCTGCATTTTCCGGAAATTATAACGGTTTTAAAGTGTCGGTTTATACCCGAGCTTACGAAGTGGAAAAGATGAAAGACCTTCATTGGCTGGATTCAACCTGGAACATTATCTCAAGCCAGGTAAAGGTGGATAAAATCTATCTGGAAACGCATCGCGACCTCCTGATTGTTCCCAGTGAAACCCTCGAACAGGCCAAGAAGTACTTCCTCAGTAAAGGAGTCGAAGTTGGTGGTGGTATTACCTACACCATCAACGAATCCAACAGTTTCGAGACATTCTGCTACTCGAACCCCGAACATCGGAAGTTGGTGCAGGAAATAGCCGAACATACGGCTAAACACTTCGACGACTTTATTTTGGACGACTTCTTCTTTACCAGTTGCAAATCGGATATAGAAATCAAAGCTAAAGGAACGAAGAGTTGGACGCAGTATCGCATCGATCTAATGACGGAAGCCGGACAAAACTTGGTTATCAACCCGGCTAAGAAGGTGAACCCCAAGGTGAAGGTCATTATTAAATACCCCAACTGGTATGACCACTTCCAGGGCTTAGGTTTCAATTTGGCAACCGGCCCTCAGATATTCGACGGGGTATGGAGCGGAACCGAAACGCGAGACCCTTCCAGCGATCAGCACTTACAGAACTACTTAGGCTATAACATCGTGCGCTACTTCGACAACCTCCGCCCCGGACATAACTATGGTGGATGGGTAGACAGCGGCGGTTCAAATTTGGGTATGGATCGGTATGCCGAGCAATTATGGCTTACCTTCTTTGCCAAGGCCCCCGAAATTGCCCTCTTCGCCTACAATCAATTAATAGGTACTCCCTTAGTAGCTGATAGACATCGCACTCCTTGGCAGGGACAAGGTACCAGCTTCGTCTACGACGATATGATGAAACCTGTCAATTTGAACGGACAAACGGTTACAGGTACCACCTTGGCGCGTGCAGCCGGATATACCTTTGAGACCATTAATGCTTTCATCTCCAAACTGGGAAAACCCATAGGTATCAAGTCTTACAAATCCTTTCACACACTGGGCGATGACTTCCTGACAAACTATCTGGGTATGATAGGTCTGCCTATGGATATTTATTCCGACTTCCCTACCGACCAAAAGGTAGTTCTCCTTACCGAACAGGCTAAGGGTGATGCCAATATCACAACGAAGATAAAAGCACAGTTGACGAAGGGAAACGATGTGGTAATCACCAGTGGCCTGCTACATGCCATCCCCGAAAAGATAGCCGAGATAGCCGAACTTCGCGCCCTCGACCTTAAAGCGCTGGTAAACGACTTCGGCAACTCAGGGAAGTCGGATAAAGACATCCTTATCACACAGGTGAAGTATCAGACCAATGATGCCTGGGAAATACTTAGTGCAGGACGACCTCTTTCGGGCGGTACAAGCGGATACCCGATGGTGCTCCGTGCTCCTTACTCCAAAGGTAATCTGTACGTAATCACGATCCCCGACGATTACAGCAACCTCTACGACCTGCCACAAGGCGTACTCAACGGTTTCCGCTCGATACTTAGCAAGGACTTAGACCTGCGTATCGATGCCCCTGCCAAAGTGAGCTTGTTCTTGTACGACAACGGAACCTTTATCGTGGAATCATTCCTCGACACACCGGTGACCATCAAAATCAATGCCAAGGAAGGGATAGACAAGATTACCGACATCCTTACCGGAGCTGTTGTAAACAAACAACCGGCGGCGCCCGTAACTCCACTTAGCAGACGCTTCCGTATGGACGATAAGGTTAATGTGTTTAGCGTAACCCTTATGCCTCACTCTTATAAGGTATTTTCTAAATAACTTTTGAACCTAAATTATTTTCCATTATATGAACGAATCACGTAAATCATTCAACAGGCGCGACTTTCTAAAGGGCTTAGGCATAAGCTCGGCGGCAGTCGGCGCCGGTTCATTACTGCCTTTTACGTCTTGTAGCGCTCCCGGTGAACACGCACATGCTGAAAAGAAAGATGATGGACAGGTACTGCAAATCGGTGATGACATAGCCGTGACTAATACCGAAAGCGGAAAGATAAAGGGATTCATCCTGAGGGGTGTATATACTTTTCTGGGTATTCCTTACGGAGCCGATACAACGGGTGAGAACCGTTTTATGCCACCCAAAAAGTTTGCCCCCTGGGAGGGTGTACGCCCAGCTGTCTTCTACGGTAACTCAGCTCCACAAAATATTTATGACCGCTCAACGACAAACTATGGTGCCTTCGTTGACCATTGGAACTACGACGAGATAAGCGAAAACTGCCTGACGCTTAATGTCTGGACAAACGGACTGGCTGATGGCAAGAAGCGCCCGGTAATCGTATGGCTGCATGGCGGAGGATACACCAGCGGTAACGCCATAGAACAAGATGGCTACGGCGGTGAGAACTTAGCCCGCCATGGAGACATCGTCTTTTGCTCTATCAATCACCGTCTGGGAGCGTTTGGCTTTACCGATTTATCGGCAGCCGGAGAGAAATACAAAGACTCCGGCAGCGTTGGTCTGCTTGACATGGTGGCTGCCCTGCAATGGATACACGATAACATCACAAACTTTGGTGGCGATCCCGGCAACGTAACCATTATCGGTCAGTCGGGCGGAGGAGGCAAGGTATGTCTCGTAGCTGCTTGTCCGCAAGCCAAAGGACTTGTGCATAGAGGTGTAGCCCTGAGTGGCTCGGCTGTTTCGGGTAATAACAAAGATTATTCAAAGAAGCTTGGCGAGTACATCCTGAAGGAAGCTGGTCTTACGGCCGCAACTGCCGACAAGTTGCAAAAGCTACCTTGGAAAGACTATTTTGACTTGGCCAACAAAGCAGCCCAAAAGCTGCGCGAGGAACAGGGAGACAGTGGGATGCGTCGCGGAGGCTTTGGCCCTGTTGCTGATGGCGTCCATCTGCCCGAAGGGACCTTCTTCGAGGCTCCTTTACCTGATTCGCCCGATATTCCCATTCTCTTCTGTACCACCTTTAACGAGCAATCACCCAGCCGTACGGATGCTGCCTTAGAGAAGATAACGCTTCCCGAGGTAGTGGAGCGAATTACTCCACGCTATGCAGAAAAGTCTTCGGCCATAGTGGATGCTTTCGTACGCAACTTCCCGGATGCCAAGCCGATAGAAATATTTTCGATGATTAACTCCAACCGTCAGGCGGTAGTGAATGCGGCTACGGCTAAGTCCAAACAAAGCAGCCCAATATGGTTAGCATGGTTTGGCTGGAATCCGCCTTTGTTCGACGGACGAATGCGTGCTTTCCACTGCTTGGACATAAGTTTCTGGTTTCTCAACACAGATTTGATGCTTACCCATAGCGGAGGTGGTGAACGGCCTCGCAAACTATCCCTCAAAATGGCCAATGCACTGGTTGCATTTGCCCGTACTGGTGACCCTAACGGAAGCGAGCTTCCGCCTTGGCCACAGTTCACCGTTGAGAATGTAGAAACCATGATTTTGAATGATGTATGTGAAGTGAAGAATGATCCTGACAAGGAAGCCAGGAATTCATTAACTTGATTTTTTTTTCTTTAAACCAATATAATAATGTAAAGAATATGAGTATAAACGTATTGAAACGTTCCTTCGGTATAGTAGGAATATGTATGATCGCTGCGCTATTCACTTCCCCGAAAGCCGAGGCTCAAACGGAAGTGATGGCATGGAGCAACATGACCGGTATTCGGATTGAAGGTCAGTTGATCGAGTTTGAGTCTTCCTTTCGCGTAGTAGAGAGCAATTGGACAAGTGTCTTTGCTACCGGACGCGAACGTCAAGGATCTCAGTATAGTAGAGAAGGCTCTTCTCAAACGGTAAAGCTGAACGCACAGCGGATTAGCTTTGAGCAAACGGTGACAGATAAAAATAAAGGTATAGCAGCCGTTTCCATCTCTTACCAATCAGACACGACCCGCAAGGTGGAAGGCGTTTATTATAGCTTTGCCCTTCCTGTCAATCGCTATTCAGCTGCCACTGTGCAGATAGGTGGTACGCAGATACCTGTAGCAAGCCTGAGTGCAGACAGCAAGAAGGCTTCCGGCAATAAAATTGTGATTAAAGCACCCGGACGCAACATTCAAATTGACCTCACTTCCTCTGTTACAGCTTTTGTACGCAAGGAAGCAGGCGTCCCCACACTTTATATCCAACTGCTGGGCAGTAACTTGAAGAAGGGACAAAAAGGCAAGCTTGGACTTACCATTACGGCTTCGGGCGACATTGACAGCGCACCGGTAGAGGTGGTAATCGATCGCCACAACCCCGGACGTCTGTTCGCCGGATTCGGCGGTAACTTCCGTCTGCAAAACCCCACAAACGACCCGCAAGTAATAGACTACTGTCTGGATAATATGCGCGTTGCCTTCGGACGTGCCGAGATGCCTTGGGCTACCTGGCAACCGGAAGAGAACTCCGACCCCATAGCCATTGCTCGTGGCGGTAACCTGAATGAAAGGGTAGACAGGTCTATGAAGATGGCGCAACGCCTGGCAGCCAAAGGGATGCCTGTTATCATCAGCGCTTGGTTCCCCCCTCGATGGGCACTTATGCCCGGACAAACGCGTGGATTCGGAGGTGTGGCCGGATTAAAGCTCGACCCTGCAAAAACGGAGAAAATCTATAAATCGCTTACCGATTACTTGGTATACCTCAAGCAGGAATATGGTGTAGAAGCGTATGCCTTCTCGTTCAACGAGTCTGATATAGGTATCGACGTGCTGCATACGGCTCAAGAACATGCAGATCTTATTAAGGGATTGGGCGCTTACCTGGCTTCGAGAGGCTTGGCTACCAAAATGTTGCTGGGCGATAATTCTGATGCAACGACGTTCGACTGGATTCTTCCTGCCCTCAATGACCCAAAGACACATGAATACATTGCAGCAGTTTCCTTCCACTCCTGGAGGGGATGTGACGACGAGACACTGAAAAAATGGGGCGGCGCAGCTAAGCAACTCAACTTGCCTCTGTTGATTGGCGAGGGTAGTACTGATGCTTCGGCACACCGTTATCCGCAGATTTTCATCGAGCCGACTTTTGCGCTTTACGAGATTAACCTCTACATCCGCATCGCAGCTATCTCTCAGCCCCTCAGTATCCTGCAATGGCAGCTTACTTCGGACTACTCTCTCCTCTGGGGAAATGGCATATACGGCTCTACAGGCCCGCTTCGTCCTACGCAACGCTTTTGGAATCTGAAGCAGCTTGCCTCTACTCCCCCGGAGGTGTTTGCACTTCCTTTCACAAGTAGCAAGGAAGATGTGAACTGCGCTGCATACGGTTCGGCTGCCAATGGTTCGTATGCTGTTCACTTAGTGAATAACGGAGCGGCTCGCAAAGCTATCATCAAAGGCTTGCCTGCTCTATCTAATATAAAGGTATATGTTACGACGGATAAGCTGAATATGCAAGAAGCTCAAAGTTCGAAAACAGCCGATGGGAGCCTTTCGGTAGACCTTCCGGCTATGGCCTATGTAACGTTGATTGGAAAGTAATTCAAACTATTAATAGTTATTCATGAGAAAACATTTTGTAAATCTAATGCTGCTGCTGTGTTGTGCGACCTTCGTACAGGCACAGCGCGGCACTGTGCTCGAGACACTCAAAGTGCACAGTGACATCCTGAACATGGACCGCAATTATGCGATCTATCTTCCCGCCGGTTACAATGAAGGCGACCTCAGTTATCCGGTACTCTACCTGCTTCATGGCTCGGGCGACGACCAAACGGGCTGGGTTCAATTCGGACAGGTTCAGAATATTGCCGATAAAACTATTGCCGACGGCCTTGCCGGCCCGATGATTATTGTCATGCCCGACGCGAATACCGGAAGGCGGGGTTACTTCAACGATATTCATGGCGATTTCAACTACGAAGATTTCTTCTTCAAGGAACTGATTCCTCATATTGAGAAAACCTACCGTGTACGGGCCGAAAGACGCTTCCGCGCTGTGGCCGGGCTATCCATGGGAGGCGGCGGATCGTTCTTCTACACCCTGCACCACCCGGAGATGTTTGCTGCAGCAGCGCCCCTTAGCGCCGCTACGGGAAGCTGGAATTTGGACGAAGTGAAAACAAGGTATAAAAGTGATAACAAAGTATCGGCAAGCCAAGTTGAGCAGTACTTCAAGCTCCACAGTATTGAGGGCGTTCTCAGTAATTCCTCGTCCGATGACTTGCTTAAAATCAGACAAGTCCGTTGGTATATCAGTTGCGGAGACGATGACGGCCTGAGCGAAGGCAATAATCTTACTCACAATGCCTTTCTTAAGAACAAGATACCACATGAATACCGCATCAAAGACGGGGCTCATACATGGACCTATTGGCGTATGGAACTCCCCATTGTGATGGAGTTCGTTTCCAAGTCCTTCATGCAATATTAATTAAAAGAGTATATCCTCACGTAATCAATTCTGTATTCCACGGGGAAGATGCTATCATCAATGCCTTGCTGACCACCCCACTCGCCATCTATGGCTAAGTTGATCAGCAGGTATTGAGGGGCATCAAAAGGCCATACGCTCCTTCCGGCAGGCAGCTTGGCACGCACTTCAACTCTTCCGCCCTGAAACGCAAAAGTTCCATTCGTATTAATGCTTGCCGAGGTTGAAAAGGTTTTGGTGGCGGGCAGTCGGCCATGTGGGATTACGCATGCGAAGCTGAAAGAGGTGTTTGTCATGGAGCCACATCCTGATAGCATTTACGTCCAATATGGCGAGATTCTAACTTGTTTATTTTCATTCTGAAAGCATACTCAATATTCTTTCAAAGATTGTTGTATATTTAGGAGGTGTTCTTTTGTAGAAGCTGTAAATCAGTTCTATGATTTCTTCCTTTATTAAGCAATCAATGTATTCAATATTCAGTGAATCTAACTTTTCGGAATTGAATGCGTGGATATTAGCACGGTGAGAAATAAATGTGTTTTTACGAAAGGCAAAACCATTTCTGCCAATCATCCTATTTTGTTCAAAGCAATATACCGACATATCTCTGTCAATGATTACACCATGTTTTATTAGGGATTCGTCAAAGTATAATTGCGATGTGGTCATAGATAAAAGAAGGATATCACCATCACTTATTCCAATCACGATAAAGAATTTATTCTTTATTTTAGTAGGCAATTGGTAATCTTTTACGAAAAGAATAGAACCTATCTCAAAAGTCATTCAATGTGGATTGTAATTCGACATTCTCGAGTGTGGCATAGTATATTGTTTTTTTGAAACCGTCATTTTCTACTAAATCTGCAAAATTTAGTGAGATGTTACTGGTTCTGTTGGTATTAGAAAATTGAAGACCGGCACGTTTCTTTGTTTTGTACCATAAGGAGCCTTCCGCATGGGTTAAGTCAATGAGTTGTTTAGTCGTCATATTTCCGTATTTAACGACTACGTCATTAATAATCTGCATATCCAAATCAGATAATTCGGCATTACTAAACTGCTTTATAGGTTTAATTATAAAAGAATTATCTCTCACATTTTCAAATCGTACGAAATCGCTTAGTTTGTTTAGTCCTTCTATTTTGGAAAAATATACATCTTCCGTAACCGGACCAAATTGCCAAACATTGTAATTTAGCCATGTGATGGGCGCACCTGTACGATTAGTTGCTTCTTCATCAATGAGGTAGAGTAGTTTTAATAACTTTGTATGATATAAAGGTTTGCAACGTTCAGCCAAGTAAACGACAGTATTTCCGATCAAGTTTTTATTCATTTTCAGTCCAATGCACATAACACTAAGTATTTACAATGTCACAAAGATATACTATTTGTTTATATTATGCAACAGTAAAGAAGAATTTAGCCTGAATTATTCATACTAACGGTGCTGATAGCGAATTGGCGGGAGTTTCCGGCACATGCGCATGAACCGCCAAAATCGTGTAGAAAATGGCTGCATTCGTACTGAAGATATTATTTTTCAACAATTGTCGAAAAGTATTTTCATCCTGACTTTTCTTGCTAAGATCTTAATGACAATGGGGTTTGTTGTGGTGTTTTTAGGAGGCATCCAATTAACTTACCCTATTTCAATATTGTATTTGGATAAAAGGCCGGGGAGGCCTGTTAGGGAGAATTTAGCCTTCTTTATACGGTTTGCTTCCGGGTCTAAGGAATAGTTATATGATGTACGGAAATCTGCTTTTTCAAGGATTGTTCTTTCAAATATAGTCCGGGTTAGGTCGCAGTTCTCGAAAACGGAGCCGGTTAGATCGGCCTCAACAAAATCTACCTCTTGCAATTGAGTGTTTTTGAAACGGGTGTTCTTCATCTTTCGATGATAAAAGGAAGAATGATTGAGCGAACAATTCTCAAATCGAAAATCCAAAGCAAATTCATTACATTCATCAAACCGTAGTCCCAACATCTTACAATCCCGAAAAGCCACACCTTGAAAAGCCGTCTTCAGCAACTTTGCCAAACTCAAATTACAGTCCTTAAACTCACATTCCACGAAAGTAAATTGCGTTAAATCCGCACCGGAAAGGTTACAGTTTGAAAATGTGCAATTCTCATACGCCCCCATTTCCAACGGGTTCACCACGAAATCCTCCTTACTAAATATCCTGTCCGATATATAAACCTGATTCATACTGCAAGTTTTGAAAAAAAGTGTTTCATTAATTGATACGTTATTGGTAAACGAGAAAGTCTAAATCTCATTTAGTTTTTGCTAAAGCAAAGGCTAAACACTATTGACGTTAAACTCTCATTCGAAGAAAGAAGCAAAAGCCTCCCGAATTGGGAGGCTTTTTTTATATCCGGGAAGCTTGGATGCGGAGGATAGCTTCGATGAGGCGGTCTATCTCTTCGATGGTGTTGTAGAAGGAGAAGGAGGGGCGTACACTGGCTTCTACACCTAAGCGGCGGAGAGCCGGTTGGGCACAGTGATGGCCGGCGCGTACGGCTATGCCTTCTTTGTCGAGCAACTGGCCCACTTCGGGGGTGGGGATACCATCCAAGACGAAGGATACTACGCTGATGCGCTCGTGGGGATTGCCCAGTATGTGCAAACCTTTTATCTCGCCGAGGCGGGCGCGGGCGTATTCCGTCAGCTCATGCTCGTACTTCTCTATATTCACCAATCCAACGCGCTTTACATAGTCCAGCGCCACGCCCAAGCCTACGGCGTCGGCCACATTAGGCGTACCGGCTTCGTAGCGGGCAGGGGGAGCATTGTATTGCGTTTCTTCTATCGTTACATCCTTTATCATATTGCCGCCACCTTGCCAGGGAGGGAGTGTCTCCAGCAGTTCCTTCTTTCCATATACTACGCCTATCCCGTTGGGAGCATAAATCTTATGTCCCGAGAAGACGAAGAAGTCACAACCGAGCTTTTGCACATCCACCGGCGTATGAGCTACCGCCTGGGCGCCGTCCACCACCACCAGCGCGTTATAGCGCTTGGCCATATCAATCAGGGTCTTGATGGGGGTAATGGTGCCGAAGGTGTTGTTCACTTGTGGGATGGCTACTATCTTTGTGCGGGGGCTGAGCAGACGCTCGAAACTGTCGAGGCTGATGTCGCCATCTTGATTGATGTCGATAGCCAGCAGCTTGGCTTTCTTTTCCTTAGCCAGCATTTGCCAGGGTACGATGTTCGCATGATGGTCGAGGAGGGAGACAATAATTTCGTCGCCTTCCCCAATATACTTGCGTCCGTAGGTCTGGGCAATCAGGTTGATGCCCTCGGTAGTTCCGCGCACAAAAACTATCTCTTCGGGAGTAGAGGCATTGATATACTTCTGTACCTTCTCGCGAGCCTGCTCGTAGGCGTCGGTAGAGCGGGCAGCCAGTGTATGCGAAGCGCGATGGATGTTGGAATTGTCGTTGGCATAAAAGCGCGCCAATTCGTCTATCACCACTTGGGGTTTCTGCGTGGTTGCCGCATTGTCAAACCATATCAACGGCTTCCCGTTCACCTTCTGGTGCAGGATAGGGAAGTCTTTGCGGATAATTTCGGGGCTAAAGATACCACCCGAAGTTATGGATTCGTCAAAGTGCAGCCGCTGAAGTTCCTCCGAATAGGGCAGACCTCCATTTTGAATGGACGCAAACGACTTATAAACAACGTCGAGATTGACGTCGTCGAAAGTGTGTTTGGAAGTCTCGCCCTGCTGTCCCTCCGTAGCGTATAACCGTTCGGCAATCTCTCTGAGTTTACCGATATCGTTCAGTTCAAAGTCCATCAGGCCTTATTTTTCAACCGCATTGCGGTGTTGATAGTTGTGATAGAAGCCTACTTCCACGTTCTCGAGTACGGCAATCGCATCATCGGTAAGCGAGGCCAGCGAGAAGTATTTGGTAAGCAGATAAGAGGCAACGCCAAACTTATCCAAGCCCATCAGACGAGCCGAGAGGCTGGGGGCAATCTCACCGGGGATACCTGCCTGGTGCAAGCCTACTACACCTTGTTCCTTCTCACCTGTACGTACCAGGATGATATCGGTAATGCCCACGCCCCGGTTGGTGAGGTATTGCCCCTTAATCTCCAGCTTATCGCTGGGGATGATGGGTACGCCGCGCCAAAGGATGACAGGAGTGCCGAACAAATTGGTTGTAACAGGAGGTACGCCGCGCCAGGTACATTCGCGCTCGAAAGCAGCAATGGCTCGTGGATTGGCGATGAAGAACGAGGGGTTTTTCCAAACTAAGGAGAGCAGTTCGTCGAGGTCGTCGGGCGTAGGTGCGCCATAGCGTGTGCTGATGCGATAACCCGGCTCTACGCTGCTAAGCAAGCCGAAGTGTTTGTTGTTGATCAATTCCCATTCCTGACGTTCACGTACGCTCTCAATGCTGAGGCGCATCTGTTGCTCAAGCTGGTTGTAGGGATTGTTGTATAAATCGGATACGCGTGTATGTACGCGAACCACTGTTTGAAGTGTGTTCAGAGAATACTCGCGAGGGTTCTCTTCGTAGTCGATATAGGTTTCGGGGATGATGTTATCTTCCTCATGACCGGAAACTAAGTCGATATGTTTTTCTCCATGTGTATTGACAGTTGCCTTCAGGCGAAGATGTTCGTCAACGGCTTTCTGAAACTCTTCACGGAAGTTGGGAACCTCTTCTATGATGGTCTCCAACTCAGAACTGCTGATGGTGAAGAATACGCTGGGCGTTACAGCCTTTACTGTAACCGAAGAAGGTTTGTCGGACAGGATATCAGCCTCGCCGAAGTACTCGCCTTCGGTCAGCAGGGCGATGCGCAGGTCTTCTCCGTGAGGGCCTTTGCTGTATATCTCCACCTGTCCGCGGACTACGATGAAGAACTTCTGGCTGTCGGTATCTTCCTTTATCAGGTAGCCGCCCAGAGGCACTTCTTCGATCTCGAATTTCTTAGCCAATCGGTTGACAATATCTTTATTAATATGTGAGAACAGGGGGATGCGACGGAAGGAAGCGGCGCTGAAGGCCGGTACGCCGTCGTAGTATTCCACGTCGATACGATCCGCTTTTTTGAGTTCCACTTTTGTGCGGTTCACGCGATACGTACCCGAATCCACCTGTACCCAGGGCAATAATTTAAGTAATAACCGGGGAGTGATAGAACCCATCTGTGGCGGGGTCTTAGTGGTGGTTGCCAGTTGTCGTGCAGTTGAAGTTGTTACACTGCGTTGCAAATCATTCTTTGCCATAATGTAGGATTATTTTATTAGTTTTTTACTTTTGAATCGTCACTTTGTAAACAGAGCCTTCTAAAGGCTCTACGCCCAATACGTTGTAGCCTTGTTCCTTCGTTGTGCGAGGCACATTCTCTAAAGGTTCGCCTTCGGAAAGAAGTACTTCCAGTACATCTCCCTCTTTCAGTTTTGCCAGTTCAATCTTTGTCTTAACAAAGGTCATGGGGCAATGGTCTTTTGTGATATCTAAATTATAGGTAGCCATTGTAGAGGTATTAGATGAATAATGTTTGTCCGCCTTCGGATATCTGCAGGAAGGTAGCCACGCCAATCACGTCTTTCACTTCGGGGATAAAGTCCTCTCTGCTAAGACCCAGAATATGCATTGCCATTTCGCAGGCGTAGAAGTTTATGCCCAACACTTTGGCTGCATCTACCAGTTCTTCGAGGGTAGCCACATTGTTTTTGCGTTCAAGCGAGCGGAAGATTTTTCCACTGAGTCCCCAGAAGTTCAAGCGGCTTACAGGAGCCACCTTCAGCCCGCCCATAAAGAAGCCGAACATTTTTGTAAGGGCAGTGCCTCCAACAAAACTACGTCCCTGTTTCTTCTTCAGCGCATCAAGTCCCCAGAAGGTAAAAAAGATGTTTACCTCATAGCCTACGGCTGCTGCGCCGGTTGCCATTGTGAAGACAGCGGTAAGTTTGTCGAAATCACCACTGAAAGCTACGAGTGATAGTTTATTTGCCATAATGGATTTTGTTTATTCGGGTTGATTAAATAGAACGGTGGATAAATAGCGCTCGCCGGTATCGGGAAGGATAACCACAATTCGTTTTCCCTTATTCTCAGGCCGCTTGGCTATCTGGATAGCTGCATACGTAGCGGCTCCCGACGAGATGCCTACCAAAAGGCCTTCGACAAGCGCCAATTGACGGCCTGTCTCGATCGCATCTTCATTCTTTACCTTATAGATTTCGTCTACAAATTTAGGATTGTAGGTTTCCGGCAAGAAGCCGGCGCCGATGCCCTGAATCTTATGCGGGCCTGATTTACCACCTGATAAGACGGGTGAATCGGCCGGTTCTACAGCAATCACCTTTACCGAGGGGTTGAAATGCTTGAGCACTTCGCCAACGCCGGTCACGGTTCCACCTGTGCCGACTCCGGATATAAAGATGTCGATTTTTCCGTCGGTGTCCTTCCATATCTCCAAGGCGGTGGTATGGCGATGGACTTCGGGATTGGCGGGGTTTTTAAACTGCTGCAGGATGATAGAGTGGGGGATGGTTGCCTGCAACTCCTCTGCCCTGCGCACAGCTCCGCCCATGCCTTCAAAGCCGGGTGTCAGCTCCAATTGTGCGCCGAGCGCTTTCAGCAGGGAGCGACGTTCGAGGCTCATCGTATCCGGCATGGTCAGGATAATACGATAACCTTTCGAGGCGGCGACGAGCGCGACGCCAATTCCTGTATTCCCGCTGGTGGGTTCAATGATGACGCTGTTCTTGTCGAGCAAGCCTTTCCGTTCGGCGTCTTCAATCATCGACAATCCAATCCGGTCTTTCACGCTGCGTCCGGGATTCAAGTACTCTAACTTGGCAATGATTTGCACATTCAGGCTGTACTTTGCTTCAATTTCCGACAGCTCAAGAAGGGGCGTGTTGCCAATCAGTTCTGTGATATTCTTCGCTATTTTTGCCATATTGTAATGTATTATAGTTTATTAGATTTTCCTGATTTCAACATTGCTCACTTCCCCGCCCTGTATGCGGAAAGCCTTGATAGAAGGCGTTTCATCGGCCAGCGACAGGATGATATAGATAATATCGGGGTCGTAAGCCAAGCGGACGTCTTCCACGGACGGACGAGCCGGGGTAGAAGGGTGGCTGTGGTAATTGGCCACTATCCGCTGCCCTTCGGCACGCGCTTCTTTCAGCACCTGGAATTGCTCCCGCGGGTCGAAAGAGAAGTGTTCGGGGCTGCGGTCGGTGTTCGTCAACGGATAGTGTTTTTGTACGATGCCGCCTTTGCCGGTAAGCAAACCACAGGCTTCGTTAGGCAATTCGCTTTGCGCTTGCCTCACTATGGAGTCGATAATATGAGTAGGGATAGCGACCATATTTTTTATTTATTTCTGCTTTAGTTCGCAAACGGCCTGCTCGGCTTCATGGAGTTCGGTAATTACCGGATGCTCGCCGCAAATAGGGCAGCGTGGATTCTTCTTGAAGTTCACCGTGCGAAAATTCATTGTTTTTGCATTGAACGACAGGAGGCGGTTCGTGAGTAATTTGCCCGTACCCGTCAGGAACTTAAGTGTCTCAGCCGCCTGAATGGTTCCCAGCATACCGGCGATAGCCCCCAGCACGCCGGCTTGCGAACAGGTAGGCACTGCATTGGGAGGCGGAGGAGCATGGAAGGCGCAACGGTAACAAGCTGTCCCCGGCAAATGAGTAAACGTTTGCCCTTCAAAGCGCAAAATACCCCCGTGCGAGAAAGGTTTCCCTCCCAGCACACAAGCATCGTTTATCAGGAACTTCACCGGAAAAGTATCCGTTCCGTCTACTATAAAATCATAATCTTTGATGATGTCGAAAGCATTGTCGGGAGTAAAGAACTCATGATACGTATTCACCTTTACATCCGGATTGATGAGTGTTATTTTCTCGCGGGCAGATTCTACTTTAGGCTTTCCTACATCGGGTGTGAAATGGATAATTTGTCGTTGCAGGTTGCTCAGGTCTACCACATCCCCGTCGATCACTCCCAGCGTTCCTACGCCGGCAGCAGCCAGATAAAGCAAAACGGGAGCGCCCAGACCACCGGCGCCAATTACCAATACTTTTCCATTACTAATTTTCTCTTGTCCCTCCACCCCTATGTCTTGAAGCAGAATGTGGCGGCTGTAACGTTCTATTTGGTCAGGTCTGAAGTCCATCAACAACAACCTCCTCCCATAAAGTATAGAAAATCAACTTCATCTCCATCTGAAATAGCCGTGTCGTCATACTTGTCGCGTACAATAAAATCACCGTTCACCTGCACTGATACCATGTCAGGCTGCTCCACCTGGTTCCGAATGATCAATTCCGTTAGCGAAAGCGGAAGGTTAACTTCTTGTTTTTCTCCATTTACAATGATTGTAGCCATACGATTTTTACATTTTAGTTTCGGTAGCAAAGATAATAAAAGCATAATCCTTGTATATACCACAAATAAGGTATTTTTTGCGATAAATTCGTACAAACTTCAGCCCCATTGCCGGATGATCTTTTAAAATTATCTTTCATATCTGTATGCCGTCAGGCATTCCTTGTTGGTGGAAATACGTTTCCGTATGCCGTTAGGCATAGCATATTGGTAGCCGTGGTGTTTTAACCCACGGATAATAATGCCCCCCCTTCTCCCGCCGCGTAGCGGCGTCATCTTGAAAGAAGATAGAAAGGAAAATACATATTTGCTTTCTTTGATTAATATGCTTGTTGATTTGCTATTCCGGGATGACGCCGCTACGCGGCGGGAGAGGGGGGGGAGGAGCTTTTGTTCCGTGGGTTGAAACACCACGGCTACCAATAGATTATGCCTAACGGCATACGGAAACGTATTTCCTCTGATGGGTTATGCCTGACGGCATACGGAACGCATTTCCACCAATAGATTATGCCTAACGGCATACGGAAACGTATTTCCTCCGATGGATTATGCCTAACGGCATATGGAAACGTATTTGCACCAATATGCTATGCCTGACGGCATACGGAAACGTAGATATTAGGCTATCGTCAATTCTACGCATTTGCCGGATGAACTTTTAAATGTTTACCCTCAGAATTGTATGCCGTTAGGCATAATATATTGGTAGCCGTGGTGTTTTAACCCACGGATAATAATGCCCCCCCCTTCTCTCTTGCCGCGTAGCGGCGTTATCTTGGAAGAATATTTTTTGATTAATATGCTTGTTGATTCGCTATTTCAATATGCCGCCGCTACGCGGCGGGAGAGAGGGGGGCGCTTTTGTTCCGTGGGTTGAAACACCACGGCTACCAATAGATTATGCCTAACGGCATACGGAACGCATTTCCACCAATATGCTATGCCTGACGGCATACAGAAACGTATTTCCTCCGATGGGTTATGCCTAACGGCATATGGAAACGTATTTCCTCCGATGGGTTATGCCTGACGGCATACAGAAACGTATTTCCTCCGATGGGTTATGCCTAACGGCATATGGAAACGTATTTGCACCAATATGCTATGCCTAACACCTAACGGCATACGGAAACGTAGATATTAGGCTATCGTCAATTCTACGCATTTGCCGGATGAGCTTTTAAATGTTTACCCTCAGAATTGTATGCCGTTAGGCATAATATATTGGTAGCCGTGGTGTTTTAACCCACGGACAATAATGCCCCCCCTCTCTCTCTTGCCGCGTAGCGGCGTCATCTTGGAAGAATATTTCTTTGATTAATATGCTTGTTGATTCGCTATTTCAATATGCCGCCGCTACGCGGCGGGAGAGGGGGGGCGCTTTTGTTCCGTGGGTTAAAACACCACGGCTACCAATAGATTATGCCTAACGGCATACGGAAACGTATTTCCTCCGATGGGTTATGCCTAACGGCATACGGAACGCATTTCCACCAATATGTTATGCCGTTAGGCATAGGGAAATGTATATAGTGAATGATTTGATGAAAAGTTTGAATGATTTGAGATATAATTTATCTACAATTCTGTTTTACATTTGCGTCGAATGTTAAAACGATAGTCTGAATAGAAAATAATAAACGACATTATGAATTATAAACTGAAAACATGGACGTCTGCCTTTAAGGGTGCGGATGTTATTTTCCAAATAGAATAAGAAGACCGGCCGGCGGCGCCTCACAAGGCGGCGCCTCACAAGGCGGCGCCTCACAAGGCGGCGCCTCACAAGGCGGCGCCTCACAAGGCGGCGCCTCACAAGGCGGCGCCTCACAAGGCGGCGCCTCACAAGGCGGCGCCT
>BNTS01000049.1 GCA_025996775.1 Bacteroidia bacterium
CGGTCAACACGACGCGGCAAAACTTCCATACGCAAAATATGAACAAAATAGAGGTGTATGATATGGCGTCCGACGTCGTAATCTTCGATACGGAGACAAACAGCATTTTCACAATCCCCGAATTGAGTTCGGAAACAAGCTTCGAGACCTTCCCCGAATGGTCGCCCGACGGTGATTATCTGTACTATTGCAGCGCCGAAGCACGCCCCATGCCGATGGAATACGATTCCCTGCGCTACGAATTACTGCGCATCCCGTTTGACGCAACGACGGGGCGTTTAGGCAACTCGCCCGACACCTTGGTAAGCGCCCGGCAAACCCATAAAAGCGTAGCCTTAGCCCGCGTATCTCCCGACAACCGCTTTGTAGTCTTCTGTCTCTCTGATTATGGCACATTCCCAATCTGGCATCGTGAGAATGATCTCTATCGGCTCAACCTGGCCGACGGAAGCATCAGCAATCTGGAAGAAGCAAACAGCCCTGAAAGCGACAGTTACCACTCCTGGTCAAGTAACGGACGTTGGTTAGTGTTCGGCAGCCGGCGCATGGACGGAGCCTATACCCGCCCCTATATCTGCTATTTCGATACAGAAGGCAGAGCCTCTAAGCCTTTCCTTCTCCCTCAAAGGAACCCTGAATTTTACGATTTCTGCTATAAATCCTTTAATATTCCCGAGTTTATCACAGGTAAGATAGACGTATCGCCCTACCAATGGAGTCGGGCTGCCCGCCAATCCATCATACCCGCAACTTTCCAATCCCGTTAATGTAAACCATATAGAAATAAGAAAAGGGTTATCCAAAAGAAAAACTTTCGGACAACCCCTTTTCATTTATAGAATAAAGGCTTATTAGTATTCAGGATTCTGGTCTGCTTGTGTCAATTCCGGATTCGCTACTAATTCATCAACGGGAATCGGATATATTTCCCTTGAAACCCTATGCTGGTAAGCACGAACCGTATGAGGGTTGGTTATAAGCTTATCTCCAAGTTGATAACCCGGAATAGATACAGCATTGAGAGCCTCTGTGTTATACGGATACTCGGCATCCAGATATTCTTTGGCCATACCCATACGGGTGATATCATACCACAGACTATATTCTGCAAGCAGTTCATGTCTGCGTTCTTGTACCAAAGCCACCTTCCAAGGTGCAGCGCTATAAGGTGTATAGTCATACGTACTGGTGTATACATCGTCTACATATTGGGGAGTTTGTACATCTCCACCAACCAGTTTTTTCACTTTACCGGTTATTTTGCCGGGACTTCTTTTATAGGTTGAATAAAAGGCCTTGGCATCCGGAGCTTTTACACTGGGATCCCTATTCAACTGGAATGGGAAAGGATACGAGGATGTACCGGGAGTCTTGTCTTGTGGTGCAGCGGCTTCCAGAGCGCCCCAAGCGCGGTCTCGTATTTTCTGGATATACAACCATCCTTCTGCAGAGTCGTCGCCTTCTGTTTCAAAACAAGTTTCTGCATAGTTGAGATACACCTGAGCTAAACGATGCTGAATAGACGACATAGCTATATATTCTTTGCCTTTGTATCCTGATAACTCTTTCCATAACTTCATATCAAAGTTGTTGGGCACATTATCACTGGTGATAAAAGAAGAACGCCAATTAGGTTGTACTCCGATACGACCGAAATCAGGTCCATAAGGATTTCTGGCAGCATCATCTTCAGGAACCTGAGCCATGATAAACGGATTGGTATGTCCATATTGAGCCACTTCGTAATCCAAACGTTTATCGCCCGGTTCAAACGACCAGCAAAATTCATAGGATATGTAATGAGGACCCCATCCGCCGTATTCTTTACCGCCTTTCAACTGAGCAGGCCACCAGATAGCATCACTTTGGCTGCCGGCACCCCAACTCATATTAGCCCATACAGGGAAAGCAATTTCCCAGATACTTTCCGATTGCCACCATACACCTTCCAAATGGATTTGTCCAAAGCAGGGATTCAAGGAATATACACCGCTGTCGATAATATCCTTCAATTCTTTTTTTGCTTTACCCATCCAGGTAGCACGGTCGCCTTGATTGGCTTGATACATGTAAGCTTGAGCCAGATAGGCCTTGGCGGCACCTTTGGTGATACGTCCGTAATTGCCTTTCCAGGGATTCCAGTCTAAGTTGTCACGTGCAAATTCATAATCTTCGATAATCATTTCCCAAGCTTCCTGAGCCGTTCCACGTTTCTTACCCGGAGAAGTCACATAGGTATCGCCGGTTTTCAAGAGAGGCACACCACCGAAGTTTTGTACCAGCCAGGTATAGAAATATCCACGTACGGCGCGAGCTTCAGCTTCGATGGTTTTACGAGTCGTTTCGCCATTTTCAAAGATAGAGGCATCCGCTTTACTCAGATTATCCAGGAAGCGGTTTGCACGGTCAATAGCCGTGTACGACTTTGTCCAACCTCCATTAAATTCTTCTTGAAGCGTTGTCCATGCCTGACGGTTGAAATTCACGTCCCATCCATCTGCCTGGATATCCATTGCAGGATAATTGGCCATGGCCATGTGAGGTTTCAAGTTCCAGCCCTGACGGATATCAGAGTGATTATTAGAACTTTGTTCGGGATAGAACTCGTCGTAAAGGCCTTGCAAACCTTGTTCTATGTAAGATTGGCTTGTTAGCATGATATCCGGCTGGATAATATCATATTGGTTTACATTCAAATAGTCTTCACCACAAGAAGTAGTTCCCAAAAGGAACCCAGCTCCCATGATTGCATATAAATATATCTTTTTCATATTCTATTGTCATTTATTAGTGATAAAATTCATACTGATCAAAATCCTATTGAAATACCTAATGAGAATGCTCTCGGAAGAGGATAGTGACCCGTGTCAAAACCAGTCCATAAAACGTTACCATTTCTGTTACCTCTGTCATTCGGATTGATTGCCGTGATTTCAGGATCCAGACCGGCTACATAATTGGTAATGGTAAGTATGTTTTCACAACTTGCATAAACACGTACATTATCTACCAACAGCTTTTTAACTGTGCTGGCCGGGAGGTTATATCCAATCTGCAAGTTCTGTATTTTCAGGAAGTCGGCCTTCTTCAAGTAGGCGTCCGATACCTGTCCATTATGATTATCATCTGCACGAGTCAAACGGCTATATTTATTGGAGGGATTTTCGGGCGTCCAGGCATTAGCGGCAGCTTCCTTCAAAATATTGGAGTAACCTTCCGTACCGTTACGCATGGTACTCAATCTCTTATAAGCGAAAGACATCACTTCTTGTCCGCCTACGCCATACATATACAGATTCAAATCCCAGTTCTTATAGTTTATGCCTACATTCAAACCGTAATTCAGGGTGGGGAATCCATCTCCAAATACTTCACGGTCTTCATCCGTAATTTTGTTATCGCCATTCAAGTCTTTATACATATAATCTCCGGGTCTGGTGGCTGCATATTGATATATGCCATCGGGGGATTTTGCATTCAAAGCATCAATTTCTGCCTGATTCTGGAAGACGTGGTCTACCCGCCATCCGTTGAAAGAAGCAATGGGTGCGCCTTCTTGCGTATAAGAAGCCTGAGTCCACCAGTCGCCAGTACCTATTTCACGGAAGATAGGTTCACCTATTGATATTACTTCGTTCTTTAATGTAGAGCCGTTAAGCCTGATATTGAAGAACCAATCTTTCCCTACTTGCTTCTGGTAAACAGCCATTGCTTCAAGACCGGTGTTGCGGATATGACCTGCATTGGTATAGATGTTTGTATAGCCGGTAGAAGGACGGATGGAGCGTTCCAGTAACAAGTCTTTAGCATCACGGATAAAGTAGTCTAAAGAGAAGGTATAGGTGTTATTGGCAAAGCCGAAATCTAAACCAATATTGGTTTGCTCATTGGTTTCCCATTTCAGATTGGTGTCAATTTCACGGATTTGAGCCAAACCGGGAGCGGTTGTGAAAGCGCTTCCATTATACCAATAATAAGCCAAATGGTCAGATGACAATTGGTCTCTCGACTGGTTGGTAGGACGTCCTGCATTACCGGTTTGTCCCCATCCCAAACGAACTTTCAAATTGCTGAAAATGCCCAAATTCTTGATAAATTCTTCTTCAGAAGCACGCCATGAAAGTGCAGCCGAAGGGAATACTCCATAACGGTTACCGGCTCCGAAGTTTGAAGAACCGTCACGACGAACCGTTGCAGTCAACAAATATTTACTTTGGTATGAATAATTAATACGTCCGAAAAATGATTCCTGACGGGTCTCAAGTCCCAAACCTCCACTTGTATTATAGGTAGAAGGCTGTGTTGACAATTCTACGCGACGAATGGTCGCTACAGGCAAGAATTTTGAGTATCCATAAGCTTCCATGGGTCTGTCTCTTGAAATAGAATAACCTGCCATAGCCCCGATACTATGAATATTCTTAATATTGAGATTATAGGTCAGATAACTTTCCAATGATAAAGTCGTTCCCGAATACATTCTTACCGAATAATTGTCGCTTGTGTCGTTCATGTTCATCTGAGTACGCTGGTTTACCGGGTTATAGGTGGAACTACTATTTGTGTTATAATTGATAGAACCGATAGTACGGAAAACCAACCCTTTTACGATATCAAAATCGACATACGCATTGGTTAAAACCATGTTACCCCAGTTGTTATTACCGGCTTTTCTGCCTTCTACCGAAGCGGCTACAGGGTTGTCCTGAGTTTTATTCACATCCGTTCCGGTGTGGAAGAAATGCCCCCATGTTCCATCAGCAGATTGGACAGGGATATGTACCAGATTACCATTCGAATCCACATCATCCATCGTAGGCGGCGTAACTGCATAATTTAATAAACTGCCGAAACCACCATAGCTTTCATTATACATATAGGTTACATTGATACCTGTACGGAGGAATTTCTTAATCGTCTGGTCAATATTGGCGCGTGCTGTTACACGACGGAAGTTGGTGTTGATAATAACACCTTCGTTATTAAAATAGCCCACCGACATAACGGCTCTTGTATTTTCGTTACCACCGGACACGCTCATATTATAATTCTGACGCAAGGCATTTTGTGCCATTTCTTTCTGCCAGTCTATGGTATTTAACTGATCAGCATAATTCAACCATGCCGTATTGACGGAAGTGTTGTTTGCTAAAGCAGCCCTTTGAGCAGCTTTTGCGTATCCCGGAGCATCCAATACGTCAAGCGTATTCGTTACCATTTGTACGCCAAAATTAGCCTGCACATTGATTCTGGCACGTCCTTGCTCACCTTTTTTAGTAGTGATCATGACAACACCATTTGCACCTTGCGAACCATAGATTGCTGTAGCAGAAGCATCTTTCAAGATTTCGATGCTTTCTACGTCAGCGGGGTTCAGGAAGTTAACGTTTGTACCTACACGGATACCGTCAACAACGAAGAGAGGATCGGTAGAGTTATTGATGGTAGCAGCGCCACGAATACGGATGCTGGTTTCGCCCGAAGGTCCACCATTGTTACCTACATACACACCGGCGGCAGCGCCTTGCAAGCCTTGTCCGATGGTAGTCGGGTTACGTTTCATCATTTCTTCCGCATTAACAGAAACAACAGAACCGGTTACGTCGCTTTTCTTAACTACGCCATAACCAATTACAACTACTTCTTCGAGCGCTTCCGAGTCTTCACGAAGCACAATGGGATACTGGTTTTTCCCTGCAACTACTTTAAAGTCTTGAGGTAAGTAGCCTACATAAGAAACTTTTACAGTAGCATTGGCAGAAACAGATAATTCAAATTTTCCGTCTAAGTCGGTAATAACACCGACAGTTGTTCCTGATACAACAACGTTAGCGCCAATAATAGGTTGGCCGCTTTCATCAGATACAGTACCTCTAATCGTTACATTAGACTGTTGCTGAATAGTTGTTTCAGAGGGGGGGGGGGTAGTGGTGGCTCCCGGAGATGCTGCCATAGCGCCTCCCACACTTATACAAACCAATAACAATGTGATTTGTATAAACCTTAGATTTCCATGCTTTATAAAATTATAAAGCGCATTAATTTGTTGATTTTTCATACATTAATAAATAATTAGGTTCTTTACTAGCCATATAATAACGGCTTACTATTTTTGTGATTTTTTTTTAAATTGAGAATATATGGAGGTATGGAAACTTCCATCATTTAAGGATTAACTTTTCTTTTACGTGCCATTCATACTTATATTACATTTAAGGGTTCATACTACACAACTATACACAAAGGTCAACATCGAACAACAATGTCTGATTTTGAGAACCCGCAAATATAACAAAAAATATCTAACAAAGAATATTTTTTGTTTAAAAAAATCTAATAGTACAAAAAGCAGACAAAGGGCTACTCCTTTACGGTTTGACCCTTGAAGCTATTATTGGTATTGAATGAGTTTGCTGATATATTTGCCTACGATGTCGAACTCAAGGTTTACAACAGTGCCTTTTGCAATGTCACAAAAATTGGTGTGGTCGTGGGTATAGGGAATAATGGCTACCTGAAAACCGTTATCTTTGGAGTTGAATACTGTAAGACTTACGCCGTTTACACATGCAGAACCTTTTTCTACAGTTACATAGCCTTGTTTAGCCATGGCCTTGTCGAAGACGTATTCAAAGGTATAGTACCAACTGCCGTCGGCTTCATCCACATTCGTGCATATAGCGGTCTGGTCTACATGACCCTGAACGATATGACCGTCTAAGCGACCGTTCATTAGCATGCTTCGTTCCAGATTTACTTTATCACCTGCCTTAAGAAGCCCAAGGTTGGAACGCTCCAGGGTTTCCTTGATGGCGGTAACAGTATAGGTATCGGCATCTTTGCGAACCACTGTCAGACAAACGCCATTGTGCGATACGCTTTGATCAACCTTCAACTCGTTCACGAATGAACATTTCATTGTGAGATGGATATTTCCTTTATCCTGTTGGATGGATACTACCTGAGCTGCCTCTTCTACAATTCCTGAAAACATAGTTTTGCTGTTTTTAAATTAATATCTTTTGCAAAGATAGTGATTTTTATTTTTCAATCCATTGAAAAACACAATTATATCTGCAAAAGCATCCACAAAAGGAAACGGGGCTTTCGACAATACTCCGTATTGCTACTGACTCCGTTTCTTCTCAAAATATTCGCCCTTTTGTGAGGGACAGGACAACAGTCTGTTTAACAGCAGAAATCCATGAATTATAACTGTCAATTATTTTATCAAAAATATTTAACAATGTTTTGTCTTTGAATCGCTTGGAAAGCAGATGCTTTAAAATGTCGTGGTCGATGCTGTCAAAATATTTACGGACGTCCAATTTCAAAAACCAGTCATATTGCTTTTGATAAACGCAGGCTTGCTTCAATGCAGCGTAAGTTCCTTTACCAATACGGCTTGCATAACTATGATAAATTTGATATTGCTCAAAATTAGGATGACAAACATTCATTAGTGCATGATGCATAACTCTTTCTCCAAAAGCGGCGGCGCAAATAATGCGCTCTTTGGGGTCAAAAATGGTAAAATAATGGTAGTCGCCAACTTGAATATTTCCGTGGAGCAAACGCTCTCTTAATGCTTTTAGGTAAAAACGGCATAAGGCGGTATTTTATTTTTTTACTCATTCCGCTATCGCTTCGGTCGTCCCTCCCTCGCTCTTTGCGGAATTTGTTTCTCTTGCTTAAAAGAAAAGATTTCTGCTGTTTACTGGGGAAGGACAAGGCGGAAGCCGATAAAGAAGCCACGGAAGCCGAGTGCGTAGTCGTTGCGGCGCGACACACGGCAGCGCTCCGCATCGCCGCCCCAACTGCCCCCGCGAAGCACGCGGCTATAGCCAGATTTGGAACCTTTAGGATCGGTTTTTTGTTCTTCCTTTGAATAACTCCCATACCAATCGTTGCACCATTCCCATACATTCCCACTCATATCATAAAGTCCCAACTCGTTGGGCAATTTAGTCCCGACTTCGTGTGTTCTTTTGTCTGAATTCTCAGAATACCAAGCAACCTCATCAATATCATTGTTGCCGCTGTATTTGTTTTTTTCACTTTTATTTCCACCACGCGCCGCATATTCCCATTCTGCTTCGGTTGGCAAACGGAAACCTTTTGCGTCTGCATTTTCTGTTATCTTTTCTCCATTTATGTTGTAATACACGTCAAAATTATATTTTTCGCTCAATTTATTACAAAACTTTACGCAATCGCGCCAAGTAACTTGCTCTACCGGCAAATCATCACTATTAACACCGGCAGGCAACTCATCACTTTGAAAATAACTCGGATTGTCGCCCATCACAGCCTTCCATTGTACTTGAGTTACAGGATAGCGGCTTATTTTAAAACTCTTCAATTCTACTTTATGGACAGGAGCTTCACTACCATAAGCCTCTTTGTCATAATTCGGCTTCTTGTTATCCTCTTTTTGTGCTCCCATCATAAAAGCGCCGCCTTCGACCTCTACCATGTTATCTTCGATTTCCTTTTTTTCTTTTTCGGTCATAATCATTGCTGCTTTTATTTCAATGTATCGTATCTATTATCAAATCTACAATTTGTTTCATTGCCGGATTTATGGAGCCGCAGAAAAAACGATACTGGTCAAGCGGAATTATTTTTTCTTCAGACTGTCCTGTTACTTTGTTTTCAATCCTTCCGTAAGGCAGCATTTTATACGTTTCAAGATTGCTCAATCTACCTATCAAATTGTTTTTTCGGTCGTCGGGAACCAGTTCTTTTAATTTACCCAAATCAGGATATTCGCCGACTTTTACCAAAAGAATTTTCTTGTCTTTGTTTTTAATATACTCTTTTTCAAATATTTCTTTTGTCAAAACATAGTATGATGAAAAGAAATTAGGGGAAAGCAAATAAATAATCATATTGCTTTCGTCAAGTTGTTGTTGTATTTGGGAATCCCAATCCAAATTCATATCTATTTTTTCACAATTCCAGACAACTGCAATATCCGACTGTTCCAGAATTTGCAAATGCAGATTTAAAGTGTCTTTGAAATCAACATCTTTTCTGCTGTACGAAATAAATATTTTCTTTTTCTCCATAATATTTTCATTAAATGTATAATTTCTAAAATCACTTAAACGCAATTCTTTTTGTTCAGGTCGTTCATTAGTTTGTTTTTCTTTGTCAAACATCAAATCTTTGATATTGTCGGCAATGGCTGCTAATTTTCCATTTTTTGTGCCATCTATTTCACTGTACTTTATAAACCATTCGTTATCGACTGAAAGGTACATATCGTCGGGAAAAAGTCTAAGAAGAATTTTCAGATTATCCTTATCTGTAATTAAAGAATTTTTATTGGTTTCAGACTTATTTTTCAAAATTTCTTCCAACAACTTTTCTCGTTGCGATACTAATTTCTCCAACTCATTTTTATCTGTTATTCCTAATTTATCTTCTAATTCTTTGATTTTTGTTTCTATTTTTTTTAAATCATCGTTTTGGGTATCGCTTTGGGTATTAGTTTTTTCAAGATTTGGTTTATCTTGTTTTGAGGAGGAGGAAGCAATTATTTTCTTTATTTCGTCCAAAAAATCGCAAATTACCTTTTTCAATTCAGCATAATACATTATTGTATCTTGGTCGTCTCGTTTTTTTAACTCTACAAAATTATTATCAAACAAACTCCAATATAAATTTAAAATTTGATAGAAAATAAACTGTTCGACTTGCTGCATATTTATTGTATGTTCTTTTTTTGTTTCAGTAATATAAACGGCAATGGACAATTTTTGAAAATCCAATGAAATTCTGACTTTATATTCGCCCATAAACGTAAATATCACATTATCGCGCCAATCGGGCAAATTGCCAAAATAGCAAATCAAGTTATTAATCAAGCCAAACGGAATAAACCACAGAAATTTCAGTGTAAAATTGGGTTTGCCAAAATCGCAGGTAAGCAGTTTAAAATCGTTATCGTACTCTGCCAAAGGCAAATATGAAGGAACAATGCATTCTCTTTCGTCGTTTTTGTTTCTAAAAATAACTTTTTCGTGTTCAAGAAATTTGATAATATTCTCGTCAATATTTTTTGTACATTCTTTTTTTGAATCGGTTGTGTCGGTTTTTAAATAAAATCTTCCTTTACTGGTCGTCAATAATTCCTTATCAAATATTTCGGTATACAGTTTTTCTGTAAAATCGGCAGGGTTGGGGTCAAAAAAGGTTGAATAATTAAGAATTTCACCGTCGTCGTGCAGATTTTTGAAATAATTTTCCTGTCGGCTTTTCATCTTTTTTAAACATTCTGTTTGCGTTTTAATTTTTGTATCTTCTATTTCTGTTCTATTTTCTTTTTGTTGAAGTTTTTTTATCTTATTGACCTTATATAAAATCTTTGCTTCTTCTTTAGAATATAATTGATTGTCTTTTTTATTTTCAACAATATTTTGCAGATATTCCTTTAGAAAATTGTAAAAACATGAGTCTTTTTGAACAACTCTGCTTTTCTGCTCGTCTGACGTTTCTTGTTCCTTTCCATCTTTGTTCAGTGTTGGAAGTCCAATAAATAAATCATTAAGGATATTAAAATCGGTAATATTAAATTTATCGCAGAAATAATCTATCTTTTTTGTTTCTTCCGGTGTGTCGGCGTGAGTTTGAATTAAAAGTGTAGGATTTTCGTTTTGTTTCCAATTATCCGATTCGACGCTCTTTATTTTGTCTTCAACTGGTTTGTCTTTATCTCGCTCCAATATAAGTTCTATTTCTTTTTTTTGTATGGCATATTTTATTTGATACAACCAGTATTCCAATTTATAGTTCCGAATATCTATCTTGTCATTAGTGCTGTCTTTTCCATAGCCATTTACATTGTTTTTATCAAACCAAAACAGTAAATTTAATGCTTTCTTGCTGAAAAACAACTGATTTATTCCGTGATAATAATCCTGTCCACCAAAGTCGAAATAATTAATATCGTCTTTTTTATGAATATTTAAAATATGCGTAGAACCGTCATATTTGATGTTATAGAAATAATTTAGAAATGTTGATTTTCCAGCCTTGTGATTGCCAAGCAATAATATTTTTGATGATTTTAGTTTAGTTGATAGATTGGAAAATAAACTATTAATAATTTGCAAATGATTTTCTCCCGCTATAATTTCGTCTTTTAAAGTATTGTCACTAACAACAAAATCGTTGTTGTGTACATAAAGAATTATAAGGTTAGTAAAAATTATTGCGTTCTTTGATCCCAACGCCTGAATATCCTTAATTTTATTGTTCGACAAATTCAAGTATTCAAGTTTATCTTTATCTTTTAATTTTTTCAGAAAATTAATATCCCTAATTCCTTTATTCGATAAATCTAATTCTTCCAAATTCTGCAATACTTCCAAAAAACTTATATCCCGCAACTGATTACCAGACAAATCTAAAACTTTCAAGTTTGTAAGTTTGTCGAGAAAATTGACTGTTTTTCCGTCTTTGTCTATGCGGTAAAGATTTCGGATTTGATTGTCTTGCAGATAGAGTTCTTTACAATTGGAACAATCTATATCTTTCAGAAACTCCTCCAAATGGTGAATTTTCGCGTTTGAACAATTAAGATGAGTAATTTTCCCGTCTTCATTTTCCGCATAAGAATGAGTAGAATGAGTAGATTCTCTAATCTTTTCAACGGACTCGCGATTAAAGGTTATGCCGTTTATCGTTATCATTTGTTCATTAATGTATTTCATTCATTTTTGTAAGCCACCAAAGATACAAAATCCTGTTGACAGTTTTCCTTCTGTTTTTTTACCCTTGTAGAATTAAAAAATCCCGACCGGGATTCAGATCGGTCGGGAAGTAATTTAGATAAAATTATTTAGCCCGCTTCATTTCGATCGGCGGGAAGGCGGGAAAATCGCTGCCGGCAGGGAAAATCATTTCCTGAGTCAAGGTGTCGGCATCTTTAAACTTGAGCGCAACTTTCATCTCAAAATCAGGTATATCCAATGCGCCTACATATTTCCCATTTTCCAACTTTAATGCAGTAGTGTTCATATCTCCCATCGGGCTAGTGATGGTAGCAATATAGGCGCCGCCTTTTTCTGCAATAGTAATAGTTCCATCAAACGAACCACCTCCCATAGGGTCTTCCATGGTATATGACCATTTACCAACCATTTTCTTCAGGTCGTCATTTTGAGCAGCTAACGATATGCTTAATGTTGTAAGCATAAGTAAACACAACATGCTAATTTTTGAAATTCTTGTTTTCATAATCTAACTATTTTTATTTAAGGTAAATATTGCCGAAAGATAAGAATTATTTTTGAATAAAATTATGCAGCATGCATAAAAGAGACGTAGCGTGGCCACGTCTCTTTTTTATATTATCCTCTTTGTTCCAACTGAAGTGTTTTAGTTGGTTCATCGCATACTTCCGTCATACCAAAGTACTGGATGGGACCGGGATACACGTAGCTGGTTGTAGCAGCCCATTCGTCGCGGTCTGCAGCAAATGCCTTGAAAGGAGCGCCGTCAAGCTTTACTAAAGCCTTTTGTATTACCGGTTTCATCTCGCCGTGACGTCTTTCCATATTCATCATCATTGTGACAGGAATACCGCCGGCAATCCATTTGTCTACCGGAGCCGTGGTGTTACGTACGGAAGACATATAACCGGTTCTCCCGGAAGCTATCAGGCAAGAAGCGGTAAAGCCCAGTGAATAGCAATAGTCTGCATCGTAGTTAGACGGAGCAGCGCAACGTCCTTCATAACCGAAGAAGTGGTGAAGAGCGGCAAACTTTCCTTTATATTTCCCTTCCTTCTTCCATTCCGACAACTTTGTAGCTACCATTTCAGAGAGCAGTTTTTCGGTCTCAATCAGGGATACCTGTACGTTTCCATGCGGGTCGCGGTCTAATGTTAACTGACGGGCTACACCTTCCGGCAGACTGGCATAGAGATCAGAGTTATCTTTTGTCAGTTTGCTAATAATATAGGTACGTTGTTCACTTTTCTTTATCATTTTAAATTCAGCGTCGTGCTTAGCCAGATAATCGTTAAGTTCTGCAATTAAAAGTTTCATGGCAGGTACAAACTCAATCAGTCCTTCGGGGATTAAAACCGTACCGAAGTTGTCTCCATTTTCGGCGCGACGGGCAACTATTCCGGCAATATAGGTTACTATATCATCAAGCGTCTTGTTTTCAGCTTCTACTTCTTCAGAGATAATGCAGATATTAGGCTGTGTTTGCAAAGCACATTCAAGGGCAATGTGCGAAGCCGAACGACCCATCAATTTGATAAAGTGCCAGTATTTCTGAGCCGAGTTACAGTCTCTTTCAATATTGCCAATCACTTCCGAATACACTTTACAAGCAGTATCAAAGCCGAAAGAAGCTTCAATCTGTTCGTTCTTGAGGTCGCCGTCAATCGTTTTCGGGCAGCCGATTACCTGTACACCTGCATTGATAGACTTGTAGTATTCCGCCAATACGCAAGCATTGGTATTCGAATCGTCTCCACCAATGATTACCAAAGCAGAGATACCCAGTTCCTTCAAAATCTCAAGTCCTTTGTCGAACTGTTCCTTTGTTTCCAATTTGGTACGTCCGGAACCAATCATGTCGAAACCGCCGGTATTTCTGTAGGGGTCGATGATATCATCCGTAAGTTCTTTGTAATGATGCTCGATTAAACCTCCGGGGCCTAAGATAAAACCGTATAAGCGTGAGTCTTTATTAATAGTTTTGATACCATCGAAAAGTCCGGCTATCACATTATGTCCGCCGGGAGCTTGTCCGCCTGAAAGGATTACACCTACGTTAATGGCAGGCAGTTCTTTTTTCTCATTACTTTTCTCGAAGGTTACAATGGGCATTCCGTAGGTATTCGGAAACAGTTTTTTGATATCTTCCTGATCGGATACCGATTGGGTATATTCACCATCAACTGCTTTTACAGTCCCGGATAAGGCAGCAGGCATCTTAGGCTTATATGCTGCTCTTGCAATTTGTAATGCACTCTTTGTCATTTCTACTCTGATTATATTGTTATTAGATACTGATTTTTCATTGATTCTTAAAGTGGTGCAAATATCGAACTTTTTTGTCAGAAAAAAAAGAAAGGGAGAACTTTATCAAGTTCCCCCTTCAAATGCGAAAGAAAGCCGCACTATGGATATGAACAAACTCCGTATGACAGGATTTGAGTGCTTTGCCGTCTTTGTAATCCGCTGAGCTATGCTTACCCGGAGGTTGCGGCCCGCCATTAACGACAAGAGCTTTGTCTCGGAATTATATTAAACTTGATGAGTTTCCCAATCGATCAGTGCGGCTTAACTCATTTGTTTCTTCAATACAAATGTAAGTATAAACTTTATAATAACAAAGGAAATGGCGAAAAAAAAGAGCTTCATATTTGAAACTCTTTTATATGTACCGTTTGATTATCGTTTATTTCACTTTCTCAACGATAGCTTTGAAAGCTTCCGGATGGTTCATGGCTAAGTCGGCCAGAACTTTACGGTTGATTTCAATACCTTTGGCATGCAAAGCGCCCATTAAGCGGGAGTACGAGAAACCTTCCAAACGAGCGGCAGCGTTAATACGCTGTATCCACAAGGCACGGAAATTGCGTTTCTTTGCACGGCGATCGCGGAATGCATACAGCAAACCCTTTTCCCAAGTATTCTTGGCAACGGTCCAAACGTTTTTACGAGCGCCGTAATAACCTCTCGTAAGTTTTAAAATCTGTTTTCTTTTTGCTCTTGAAGCAACATGATTGACTGATCTCGGCATAATTCTAATCTGTTTTTGAACGTTAGCGCCATCCTTTTGAGGGGATGATCTTTCTTGCTAAAACATTCGGTTAATAAAAATCGTTGTAAAACTCTTTAGCTTGTAAGATTACTTTAATCCAAGTAATTCTTTTACTTGACTAACATTCACCCGGTCTACCAACCCGATATGGGTAAGGTTTCTCTTCTGCTTTTTAGTCTTCTTTGTCAGAATGTGACTCTTATAAGCATGTTTTCTCTTGATTTTACCTGTTCCGGTAAGGGCGAACCTCTTTTTGGCACCGGAATTAGTCTTCATCTTAGGCATTTTCCAATTTATTTTAATTATTAAACATTTGTCAGCTTCGCTTTCACGAGGCTTTCTTTTTTTGCATTTTCATTATTTTCGCTGTCTGTATTCTCCTGTGGTTTTGAAAGATGAATCACTTTCTTTACCACCGGCTTAGGGGGCGGAGGTACCGGAGCACCTGCTTTCTTGGGAGTAAACATGATTGTCATGCGCTTACCTTCCAATATCGGCATCTGTTCCACTCTTCCGACATCTTCCAAATCATTGGCAAAACGGAGAAGTAATACTTCGCCTTGTTCTTTGAATAATATAGAACGACCTTTAAAGAATACATAAGCTTTAACCTTGGCTCCTTCTTCTAAAAAGCCTTTGGCATGTTTTAGTTTAAAATCGTAATCATGGTCATCGGTTTGCGGACCAAAACGAATTTCCTTGACTATTACTTTAACAGATTTAGCCTTCTGTTCTTTCTGTCGCTTTTTTTGTTGATAGAGAAATTTCTGAAAATCAGTTACTCTACAAACGGGAGGTACAGCACTTGGTGATATCTCGACTAAGTCAAGCCCTTTATCTTCTGCTATCTTTAATGCTTCGGCTATGGGGTAAACACCTTGTTCTACATTTTCACCTACTAAACGGACTTCACGAACACGTATGCGTTCATTGAGCCTGTACTGGTCTTTCAGATTGTCATTCTTCATTCAAAATGATTAAAAATTATCTCCTTTCTACAATTATTAATTTCTATTTATCCTTTGTTTTTTGCCAACGATTCATCATTTCTTCCACTTCATCGTTTAAAAGCGCTGCAAAGGTAGTAATTTTCATTGAACCTTTATCACCTTCGCCCTGTTTTCTTACAGAAACTTCACTATTTTCAGCTTCTTTCTCTCCAACGATAAGCATAAACGGGATTCGTTTCAATTCATTGTCGCGTATTTTGCGACCTATTTTCTCATTCCGATCGTCTACAACTACGCGTATGTCCTTGTCTTCCAACTCGCGAGACACTTTCCATGCATAATCGTTATACTTTTCGCTTACGGGAAGTATAGCCACTTGGTCTGGTGTGAGCCAAAGGGGGAATTTACCGCCTGTATGCTCTATCAATACAGCTACGAAACGTTCAATTGAGCCAAACGGCGCACGATGTATCATTACAGGGCGATGTTTTTTGTTGTCTTCGCCGGTATATTCCAGTTCAAAACGCTCCGGAAGGTTGTAATCCACCTGAATGGTTCCCAACTGCCAGCGGCGTCCGATGGCGTCTTTCACCATAAAGTCGAGCTTAGGGCCATAGAAAGCAGCTTCACCAAGTTCTACTTTGGCGGGAAGTCCGGCTTCTGCACAGGCTTCAACGATAGCAGCTTCTGCTTTCTCCCAATTCTCGTCCGTACCGATGTACTTTTCTTTATTATTAGGGTCGCGCAAAGAAATCTGGGCTTCAAAGCTCTCGAAGTCAAGGGCACGGAAGATAATGAAGATTATGTCCATCACCTTCAGGAATTCCTGCTTCAATTGGTCGGGGCGACAGAATAGGTGGGCGTCGTCTTGCGTAAAGCCGCGAACACGGGTCAGTCCGTGCAACTCGCCGCTTTGCTCGTAGCGGTACACTGTTCCAAACTCGGCAAAGCGGAGTGGCAGGTCTTTGTACGAGCGGGGAGCCATCTTGTATATCTCACAGTGATGGGGGCAATTCATGGGCTTCAACAGAAACTCTTCACCTTCCTGCGGGGTATGTATCGGCTGGAAAGAATCTTTGCCATACTTTGCGTAGTGACCGGACGTTATATATAATTGTTTGCCGCCTATATGTGGAGTCATTACCTGCTGATAGCCGTATTTCTTTTGGATACGTTTCAGGAAGTCTTCCAAGCGGAGGCGTAATTGCGTGCCGCGGGGCAACCAAAGGGGTAACCCTGCTCCTACTGCTTGCGAGAAGCCAAAAAGTTCCAGTTCCTTTCCTATCTTGCGATGGTCGCGCTTCTTGGCTTCCTCTAATAATGTAAGGTATTCGTCAAGCAGTTTCTTCTTAGGGAAGGTGATGCCGTAGAGTCGTACCAATTGTTTGCGTTTTTCGTCGCCACGCCAGTAAGCGCCGGCAACGCTCAGTATCTTTACCGCTTTGATATAAGAGGTATTCGGCAGGTGCGGGCCACGACAAAGGTCAGTGAAGCTACCCTGCGTATAGGTAGTAATCGAGCCGTCGGCAAGTTCGCCAATCAGCTCTGTTTTATATACTTCGTCACGATCTCCAAACAACTTGAGGGCATCCTCTTTGGAGATGTTTTGACGCTTGATTTCTTCTTTGCGAGCCACGAGTTCCAGCATTTTAGCTTCGATGGCCGGGAAGTCGCCTTCCTTAATTGTTTCTCCTTCGCCGGGATCCACGTCGTAGTAGAAACCGTTCTCAATAGCCGGTCCAATACCGAACTTTATGCCGGGATATAATTCCTGCATAGCTTCTGCCATGAGGTGTGCACTGGAATGCCAGAAGGCATGTTTTCCTTCATCATCGTCCCATTTCAGCAACTTAACTGCCACATCATGAAGGATTGGGCGGCTCAAATCCCAAGTTTCGCCGTTTACATCAGCTGCCAGTACTTCTTGTGCCAGTCGGGGGCTGATGCTCTCCGCAATCTGCATGGCAGTAACGCCTTCTGCATATTCCCTAACGGAAAGATCCGGAAATTTAATCTTTATCATACGCTGTTTACTAATTATGCTTATCTATAATTAAAGTGCAAATTTACGATTTTTTTTGATTAATAACTATTCCCAACGTATTTTAAAAAATGATTTTATACTCCAGGGAAGCTTGTTGTCGCAAATAATGGATATATGATGCCGAAAGTGACACTTCGATAAACGAATTATCAAAGTGTCACTTTTGTCATTCTGGGTCAAAAAATGGTCTTTTTTTTCTTTGATATTTTGGAGGATTTTGGGGCTTTTAGGCGAAAAACGCCGGGAATTGAGGGTTTGTAAAATACAAAATGATAGCAATTCGGTATTTATAATTGAATATGGAAAGCAAAAAACGGAATCAGCTCTCATATCTTACGTTTTATCTTAAATTAATCATCATAATGTCTTCAAGGCCATGAAGGACTTTAAGGCCCTTACAGATCTTAAGGATTCTTAAATTTAAGTGAATATTCCATAAAATTAAAATACGTTTAGATTTCGTTTGCATCGCTCCGGAAAATCATTTAGATGATTTTAAAAATGATCTAAATGAAATTTCCAAATTATGCTGATGACGTCCGACAATCATCTAAATGATTTCCCCAAAAGAAGCCGTCTTTTCAAAATATTTTTCCCAAATATTGACAAAGGCTTTACATATCCGCTAACTTTGGCCGATTTCGTCGAAACTCCGAATTTCTCGTAACACAAAAATGGCCTTTATTCTGACAATTTGTACGGTTTTTAACAAAAATTTGTAGAGACGCGATCAATTGTGTCTCTACAAATTTTTGTTAAAAACCGCCATGTCACTCCACAGAAACATGTTTACATCAAAGCGGCTAATACGTATAGGATAAATTCGGGGGCGCTGCTTTTGTGGTCGGAAGTTAGGGGGGTGAGGGTTACGTCGCAGCCTTTAGTCTTAAAGGAATCATAGGCGTTTTGCGAGCAGGCGTAGGGTACAACATCGTCCTTTGTGCCGTGAAAGAGTTGTATCGGGGCGCGGGGTGTCCAGTCTGTCAAGCTATTTCTAACAAGTGAGGCATAGAGTTTCGCAGGCATCTCCATTTCGTAGTCGAAGAAGTCGGTATGAAGAAACTGGTCTACATAGCCTGTGCCTATCTTGTCATTGATTTCGCCTGTAGTATACTTTTTGCTGTTAATCCACTCGTCGTAGTTCTCGAGCAAGGAGCCGGTAAATAGTTGCGCGTAATTAAGGCTCAGGTTGTCGCCATAATCCAAGCCCATTACCGTCATGGGAACAGCGCAGGCATAAGCGGTTTCGCCTTTTCCCTTCAAATCATCAAATATAGCAACCAGGTCGTAAGGACCACCTCCTGCCAACACCTTATTAACATGAATCTTATCGGGATAGGCTTCTTCCGCCTTCTTTTGTACGGCCAGGGCTGCGGCTGCCCCTTGTGAGTATCCAATGATACTGATATCATCTGCCAAGGGACGCGCTTTTTGCTTCATGTATTCGCGAACGGCAAACAGCATATCAAGCGAAGTACGGGCGGTAGTCTCTACATGCAGATAAGGATGGGGCACATCCTTTGAAACACCAAAGCCCAGAAAGTCGGGCGTTATCACAATATATTGCAATAAAGCAAGTGCGGATTCGGTGACAAACTTACTCTCAGAAGGCGCCTCATGGTTGGCGGCTATCGTATAATGCTCAGCCATGACTACACTTCTGATTGGAGCAGACACAGGATAGGCAACAATTCCGGAAGCAAGTATCTTCTCCCCTTTCGGGTCTGTAGTATAGTAACGTATGACATCTATGCGGATACCTATATCGTAGGAGGCAAACAGATCGGAATAAGCAAGTTGAAGTACGTTGGTGAGAAATTCCTTTCCTGTGTATTGTGCTGAATCTGTAACAGATTCAAAGTAAACGGGGGCTTCATCCTCAAAGATGGGTTCATCTTCAGGAAGCACGACGCAAGCGCTCAGCCATCCAAAAAGTAAGAATAAAACTATTTTGCTTAATTGTTTCATACTACCTGTTATTTATTAGTGATTGGTACCTTCAAATAGATTGCGGTCTTCTTTTTGAGCAGCCTTCGCTTTGTAATTGTTGAAGGTGTAGCTCAGGGTAAGGGTTATCAGTGGGTAACTGGGACGAATCTTGGTAAGTGATTGCAAGTCGGATGTGGTGATATTGCTTACATAGCGAGCCGAATTAAATACATCGCGCATGGCAAGCGTGGCATTCAACTTACGGTTGAATAGCTGCTGGCGAAGCGCGAGATTTACATACCAGTATGAATTGGTGCGTCCTTGCGTAGTGACTGATGGGCCAACAAAATTACCATCCAACTGCAGGCGGGTAGTCTTACCAAGGTCTAAGCCGTTGTTAAACGTGATATCGTAATTGGTGCTTGTTTCGTCTTTATTGCTTCGCAGTAGCTTGTTTACTACGCGATAGTAATACATGCTTCCGTTCACATTGATATTCCACCAACGGGTTGCTTGAATTTGAGCGCTGAGTTCCATACCCGTAGAATAATCATTGCCCACATTTGCCATTGAGTCGAGCGTTACACCGGCGCGGATAGCGTCTTTATAAGGAATACGCAGGCGCTCTATCTTATTGAAACGGGTGCGATGAAAGACAGTAGCCGAAACAGAGTTTGTGCCGATATTCTTTTTGTAGTTCATCTCAAAGGAATTGATAAACTCGTTCTGAATATCGGGATTACCAATCTCGGCAGAATAGAAATCACGGTAGGTGATATAAGGTTCCATATAATAGAGATCAGGGCGAGTGATGCGACGCGAATAAGACGCCATCAATTGTTGCTCGTGCGGGAGATTGAAGCCCAGGTGTACCGAAGGGAAAAGATGGAGATTATTGTACGTACGATTGGCATTTGGAACATCGGTACGCAATACGCGGTGCGTATGCTCAGCCCTCAACCCCAATTGGTAGTTGAATGCCTTGTAACTGTCGTTTACAATACCATAGAAGGAGTTAATCCCATGTTGGAAATAGAAGAAGTTGTCGTATATGGCATTGTCTTTGCGAAACTCAAACTGGTTTTTTTCAGGAATCCAGAATTCCATGCTGTAATCGCCGTCTTCCAGATAGGAGAAATATTGCCAACCGGCTTCCAACCGACCTGTTGAGCTGTAGGGATAAGCATAGTCAATATTGGCGCGAATTGTCCAATGGTGCTCGTCTTCGTAAGCACGATGACCCATCAGGCGATGCTGATCTTCATACGTGTTTTGCTGACGGTCTTCCACTACGATGCCTTTCTTTTCTGTAGCTTGATAGTTATCATTAGCCCTGTAATACTCCTGGCGCTGGTCACCCAACTTATTTCGGTCTACCCCGGAGTCGAAGAGATCGCTTTGAAAGTATTCCAAAGCATCTCCGGCGTATCTGACAAGGAAGAGGGAGGTAATCTGGTGGCCTTTGTCGTTGAATTTATGGTCTGCGCCAACGGAACCCTGAAAGAAAATTTGATCGTTTTTATAGAAGTCACGGCTGAAATAGTCCGTAATGCCGGTATTGGGAGTTGCCTGCCCCGAATGTTCTTCGCTATAATCCAGGTTTCCTTTCCTGAAACGTCCGGCAAATCCGCCTTCAATATCGGCAGAAAGGGTGGTTTTGGGCAGGATGTATTGCCATCCTCCTTTAAGGGAATAGTTGAAGTTGTCACTCTCACGTATGCCGTTAGAGTGTGAATGGGTTTCCAAATCATTCACGGTAGATATCTTATCTTGATCAAAATGGCTCTTCAGTATCTTGTCAGACCAATCACCGCCAATGTACCACCGGGAGCGCTTTTCCTGCCGGCTAAGCAGGAAGTCTATCGAGCGAGAAAAAAGCGTGCTTCCCGACACATTAACCATCCCGCTAAGACCTTGTTGGGAATTTTTCTTGGTGATGATATTGATTATACCCACATCTCCTCCCGTATCATGTCGAGCAGATGGAGTAGTGATGATTTCAATGTTGTCAATCTGGCCTGAGGGTATTTGTTGCAAAGCTTGAGAACCGCTGAATATACTGGGCTTACCATCTACATAAACGGCAAAACCGCTGCTCCCGCGGAAGGTAACTTCGCCTTCGGCATCCACCCTTATAGAAGGGGTATTCTCCAGAATATCTACTGCTGTTCCGCCACTCGACAGCAGATTGCCGGAGGCCTCAATTACCTTTTTATCCAATTTGTATATAATCTGTTTCTTTTGAGCAACCACTTCTACTTCAGCCAGCCCCAGTTCCAGCGCTTTCATTTCTATCGTGCCCAAATCGAGTACAACAGAAGAATTTAACACGATATTCGAGCGCGTATAAACGTCGAAACCAACCAGACGTATAAGCAGCATATACTCGCCGTCGTGCACATCCATCAACACAAAGCCCCCGTCACTTTCGGGCAAGGTATGAGAAACCGGCAAGTCATTTCCGCTCTCCAAGAGGAAAATGTCTGCGAAATCAATGGGCTTACTACTTCCCGCTTCCACAATTTTACCCTTAATACGGGGAACAGGAGCTGCATTCATCGAACCAAAAAGGCATACAAAGGTCAGTATAAGAAAAACACACTTCGTCATTTCAATAATCAATAATTAGAGCCGTTAACGTTACATCTTTAACACAGAGAATCGCAAAGTTATGATTAATCAATGAAGTTCCTATTTTTTTTGGTTATTTTTGTTGCATGAAAAAGATTGTTATGTTTATCATGGGCTTTATTCTGTCCATACAAGGCATTTCCGCTCAAAAAGTGGGTTTGGTATTGAGTGGTGGTGGTGCCAAAGGCGCTACTCACATAGGCGTTATCAAGGCATTGGAAGAAAATAATATTCCTATCGACTATGTAACAGGCACCTCTATAGGAGCCATAATAGGAAGTCTTTACGCCATGGGGTATTCGCCTGAAGAGATGCTGGAATTGTTGCTTTCAGACGAATTTGGCTATTGGCAATCAGGTACAGTTGAAAGCAATTACATCTATTCTTTCAAGAAGCCCGAACCGACGCCCGAAATTGTTCACTTCTCTGTTTCCATATCCGATTCACTTTCAATCAAGCCCAATCTTTTTCCACAAAGCCTTATTAATCCTATCCAAATGAACCAGGCTTTTATGGGCCTTTTTGCACAAGCTACGGCCAAGTCTTTCTGGAACTTCGACAATCTATTTGTGCCGTTTCGTTGCGTAGCCTCCGATATCTACAACAAGAAATCCATCATCTTCCGAAGTGGCCCTTTAGCAGATGCTGTACGAGCCTCCATGTCGTTCCCTCTTGTCTTCAAGCCTCTGTGGAAAGACAGCGTACCCCTGTTTGATGGAGGTATCTATGACAACTTCCCTGTAACTCCCATGCAGGAAGCTTTTCATCCCGACTTTATCTTCGGATGCGCCGTATCCGGAACAGCAGTCAAGCCTTCAGAAAATATCTACAACCAACTCGAAACAATGGTGATGCAAAAGACGGTGTATGATATCCCCGAAGAAGATGGAATGATGCTCAAGTTCAGCTTCCCAAACGTTTCATTATTAGACTTTCAACGAGCAAAGGAATTAATGGATATCGGCTATTACCGGACACTGGAGTTGATAGATTCCATCAAGGGTCGCGTACCCCGCGAAGTACCTCTGGAAGACGTGACCAAGCGCAGGACGGAATACAAGGAAAGCCTCCCTCCACTTATTTTCCAGAATATTAATATAACAGGGGTAACCGAATCACAGAAATCCTATATCGAAGCACAACTGCATCGGGATATAAACGGCGTTTTCTCGATGGAAGAGTTTAAGCAAGCCTACTTTAAAATGCTTACCTATTCTAAAATCAAAGAGATTATTCCCCATGCTGTTTACAATTGGAGGGAAAAAATATTCGACCTGAACTTAGACGTAACGATGAGCGATGATGTAATAATCGGATTTGGAGGAAATGTATCCTCGTATCAAGCCAATCAGCTATTCTTGGGCATCTCCTATCAGAACATCTCCTCTTTTGCAACCGACTTGAATGCTAATTTCCAAGTTGGTAATTCTTTTGATGGCATATTGCTGAACAGTCGTTTTTACCTGCAAAGCAAAATTCCTGCATATATAAATGTTCAAGGCGCCTTCTCCAACAAGAAATATGCCGAAAGCCAGTCGTTGTTCTATGAGGACATAGTGCCGTCTATCATCAAGCAAAAAGAATTATTCATGAGCCTGAAGTTCGGGTTTCCTTTCTTGGGTAAATCCAAAACGGAGATAGGCATTTCGTATGGAGGTCTGAATGATTACTATCTACAAACCACAAATATGTCTTTTTCTAATGCCGGCTTTGATCATAGTCAATACAACATTCTCAGTGCATCGTTTAATATCGAACGCAACACATTAGACTATAATCAATACCCCACAAGCGGAAAAAAGCAGAAATTCAGAGCTTTATATGCAATAGGATCAGATAATTTCATGCCGTCTCTCGGTTCATCACAGGAGAGAATTAACGATAAAACTGATAACTGGCTAAAGATTGACGGACTTTGGAACAAGTATTTTGTGCTACATAAAAATTTCAACATAGGAGTATTAGGCGAATTTGTTCTCTCAAGCCGGAAACTACTTAACAATTACACAGCTACCATACTGCAAGCGCCTGCCTTTTCTCCTACTCCACACAGTACAATCGTCTTCAATGAAGCTTTTCGTGCCAATCAATACGTTGCAGGCGGCGCTTCACCTATATTCAAATTAAGCAAAATGGCACATCTGCGAGCCGATTTATTTTGCTTTGCCCCACTCAAGGAAATCAAGAAAGAGACCATTCAACTGGAAAATCCGAATCAATATCTCGATAAACCGTATTATGGAAAGCTGTTTCGCTCGTTTGAGTATATGGGTGAAGTTGCATTGGTACTCCAACTCCCCTTCGCATCTATCAGCCTATATGCCAATGGTTATAGTTATCCCAAGAACAATTTCAACTTCGGTATCAATATTGGATACCTGATATTTAACCCAAGAATGGTGAACTAATACGGGAAAAAAACGTCTAAAAGATTTGCAACTTAAAAAGATTGTACTACCTTTGCACACGCAAATCGCTAATAAATGGCCGCGTAGCTCAACTGTATAGAGTAGCTGACTACGGATCAGCCGGTTGCAGGTTAGAATCCTGCCGCGGTCACATTTAACAGGGCTTACAGTTACGTAAGCCCTGTTTTTATGAAAATACTTGTTATGAAAGGGAAAAAGAAGATACGGGCATACTATCCCTCCTCTGAAAAAGTGTATATCAAAGGAGACATTAATAAGATAATGGTAGGAATGCGTAAAATCAAATTGTCGGATACCGTGACGATTGATGAAGATGGTATGGAAATCAGAAAGAAAAACAACCCTGTCGTTATATACGATACCAGCGGACCTTACTCCGACCCCAAAATAACAACCGAAATCGAAGCCGGTATCTCCCGCATTCGCGAAGTTTGGAGTGCGCACAGAAAAGATATTCTGCAACAGAATTCACGCTCAAACCATTCCACTCCCATAAGTTTCCCTCTCCCACAACTCCCTTACCGTGCTAAGGAAGGGAAGAATATCACCCAAATGTTTTATGCCAAACGGAGGATTATTACGCCCGAAATGGAGTATGTGGCCATTCGTGAAAACCAGCAAATTGAAGATTTAGACTTAAAATCATACATAACACCCGAATTTGTTCGTAAGGAAGTGGCAGCGGGACGTGCCATCATTCCGGCTAACATAAACCATCCGGAAGCAGAGCCAATGATTATTGGGAAAAAATTCTTAGTAAAAATCACCTCCCTGATAGACTACTCACAAGCCTCCTCCACCATTGAAACAAAGGTGGAAAATGTCATTGAGAATTGCCTATGGGGAAGCGATACGCTAATGGATATCTACACCGGAAGCCATATCCACGAGCATCGTGAATGGATCATTCGTAACTCTCCTGTACCCATCGGAGCTGTGCCTATTTATCAGGCTTTGGAGAAAGTAAACGGACAGGCTGAAGAATTGAATTGGAATATCTATCGAGACACGTTGATAGAGCAAGCCGAGCAAGGGGTGGATTATGTCACCATCCATGCTGCTATGCTAAGGAAACAGGCTGATATGTTACTGCCACGTCTATCGGGCATTGTATCTATGGGAGGCTTAATAATCGCTCAATGGATGAGCCATCATAAGAAAGAGAACTTTCTTTTTACTCATTTTGCAGAGATTTGCGAAATATTGAAAGCATACGATGTAGCCATCTCTATCGGTGATGGCCTTTGTTCCGGCTCAATTTACGATGCCAATGACTCCGCCCAATATTCAGAATTACGTACCTTGAGTAAGCTAATTGATACCGCCTGGGATCAATATGTTCAGGTAATGACGGAGGGCTCAGGACATACCCCAATGAATAAGATACCCGAATACATAAAAGAACAGCAATACGCTGCTCACGGGGCTCCTTTCTATTCTTTCGGCCCCATAACTACTGACATTACGCCGGCAAATGATCATATTACTTCAGCTATTGGTGCTGCATTATCAGCCTGGCATGGATCATCAATGATAGGCTGCATTACTCCCGGCCGTAATCATATACTGGCCAATAAAATCGCTGCCCATGCAGCCGACCTTGCCAAAGGCCATCCCGGTGCTCAAGTTCGCGACAATGCCATCAGCAAAGCCCACTTTGAATCACGTTTTAAAGATCAAAACAATCTTTCGCTTTAACCCCGAAAACGCATCCTTATTGCACCCCTATAAGCACAAAAAAAGGAGTTAAATCCTGTTGGACTTATCTCCTTTTTCTTAATTAAAAACGGCAGTTACCTACTCTCCCACTCTACGCAGTACCATCGGCG
>BNTS01000050.1 GCA_025996775.1 Bacteroidia bacterium
AATTAAAATGAAAATAACCATAAACCGAAAGTTGAAAGCTTTAAATAATTCATAATTTGCAATTCAGGTAAATAATATAAAAGGTACTTGCAGGACAGGGGTGACAGCAGCAATCTTGCGGGCTACATCAAAGCCTGAAGTACATTTTACTTTACAATCGCCACTACATGATTTACACAGATTGGCAACATTCTGCAGATCCAGTTCCATCAGGGTATCCTTGGAAAGGTTCGCATTTTTATAACCGTAGGCATACATATAAGCCCGCATCAGATCGGGGATTGGCAGGTGCTCGGGGCATTCCTTTTCGCGTTTTCCGCGACGTTGGCAGAAGAGCATCTCCTGGTTGCAAAGCATAGCCAGATAGTTCTTCTCCGGGGCTGTCAGCGAAGGATTATTACCTGCTGCCAGACATTCGTCTAATTCATCAAAATTGCTGAATCCGGGAATGATGGTTGCAATGTTTTTGTTTTCCCAAGCCCACTTCAGACAAGCCTGAGCGTTGATTTTCTTTTTCCCTTCTGCGTCTTCTACGGCGCCTGTCATAGTCTTCATGGCAATGAAACCGATACCTGCTTTAACACCGCGTTCGATAGCTTCTTGCGTTTCCTTCAGGTTGTCCAACTTGAAGTTATAACTTATCAGGATAACGTCATACACACCGGTTTCAATGGCCGCATCAATCTGTGCGGGCTTTAAAGCATGGGTAGAGAGGCCAATGAAGCGCGTTTTCCCTTCGGCTTTGAATTTCTTCAGCACATTGAGTATACGCGGGTTGGTAATATCGTCAAAACTCTCCTTGCTTTGGAGTCCATGGGCAAGGAATATATCCACATGATCCATTTGGAGACGTTTCAAGCTGAGATCAATCAATTCAGTATATTCCGTCTCAAAGCTGTCTTTAAGCGGATACTGAAACCCTCCTTTGGTAGTGATAGTGAATGAATCGCGTGGTTTGTCTTTAAAGAAGTTACCCAGCATCTCTTCATTCCTTCCGTTCTGATAACCATGAGCTGTGTCGAAATGGGTAAGACCTGCATTGTAGGCAGCCCTTACCACATTGGGATTGTCGGCACGCATAACGCCCATACTCAGAATAGGCAATTGCAACCCTGTTCTACCTAATGTACGTTTAGGAAAGTCACTCTTTTGACTAATCGTCGGATTACTTAATGTCGAAGCCGCAGCTCCCGGAGTAAGCACAACTCCTGCACCCGCTGCAGCAGATAAACGCAAAAAATCTCTTCTATTTACACCCTTGTTTTTCATAATCTATAATTATTAAATGGATAGTTCATATCAGTACTTAAAGTATAAGACTTGACAAGTACCTCATAGTTTAATCGTTGAGGACCAAAAACAGACAAAAGTAAATATATTTTTTATTCCAACGTATTTTTCAGCAGGAATTATGCGAATATACATTTTTTCGATACATTTGTTGGAAATGTAATCTATGCAAAGCGTATGAAAAAATTAGTTGTCCTTACGGGGGCGGGGATGAGTGCCGAGAGCGGGATTTCTACGTTTCGCGACGCGGACGGGCTTTGGGAACAGTACCGGGTGGAGGATGTGGCTACGCCGGAAGGGTTTGCTAAAGACCCTGTGTTGGTGCTTGATTTCTATAATCAGCGAAGGAAGCAATTGCTGGAGTGCAAGCCTAATGCGGGGCATTATGGGCTGGCGGCTTTGGAGAAAGATTTCGAGGTGCAGATTGTTACGCAGAATGTGGATGATTTGCATGAAAGGGCGGGCAGTACGAATGTTCTCCATCTGCATGGCGAGCTGACGAAAGTCTGCGCCGTAAACGATTTGCAAACAACTTACGACCTTCCGCCCAATAACCCCGAGATACATCTGGGAGATACCGACCCGCATGGAAAACAACTGCGCCCGTTTATCGTATGGTTTGGCGAACCTGTTCCTATGATAGATCCAGCCACTCGTCTTGTGCAGAAATCAGACATCTTGGTCATTATCGGTACATCATTACAGGTATACCCTGCAGCAGGGTTACTTAACTATGCCCGCAACGGACAACCTGTCTTTCTCATAGATCCCAAACCGGTGGATACATACAGGAAAGATATCCATTTTATAAAAACAGGAGCTTCCGAAGGCGTAAAACAACTCACCGAATTATTACAACAATACGTATGAAAACAAAAAAAAGCGGTCAATTAGCCGCTTTTTTTAAAATGAATATGCTAAAATCCCTTATCCTGCCTTTTCATTGCTAAAAATAAAACTGATAATTCGGGAACTTCCAAGGATCTGAGGTTGTTTTTAGAGCAAAGACTGTTCCTGCATTTTTACCTGTTTGTGATACAAATGAAATTGTGATCCTGTCTTTGCCTTTGGCTTCTTCCGGCACTTTATAGATTACTTCGTAGAAGGAGAGAGGCTTCTTGTCGAATAAGCTTTCCGAAGCCACTTTTACATCGTTGATCATAACATCAAAATCATGATCTTTGTTTTCATTTCCCCAATAAGTAACTACCACATAGTTATCACGGCTGTTTTTATCTATATTCATTTGGTATGAGAACCATCCTCCGTTTTTTGCAACTCTCCCCCATCGTGTTTTCTCCCAGGTGTTGAATCCCAAGGCCGGCGAATGCCCAGCCTGATAGATTAATTCCGTTTTCTCACCTATCATTGAGTGACTCTTCTCATCCGCCACATACGATGGACGTAATTCATCAGTAACAATCCGGCTCCGTAAATCCAGTTCATCAGTCGTATATATTTTTAAATATAGAGAGTATCGTTGGTGGTGCATTTGATAATAGGGTAGCAATGTAATATCCTTCTTTTTCCCATTCAGGTAACCTGCATTCACTGTTTGATACGTCATGGGAGATTTCCCGTCAGGAATGATCCAACTATCAGGATTTGCTTTATTTACGACAAATGTAGGTATATCGTTCAATGGAACAAATGTGTTATTGTCACCTGCAAACTTAACAAGGTCTTTGGGCATGTGGTCTGTTCCAAGAGATGCCGCATAAACAACGGGGCCTCTTGCAATAGCATACATGTAGGGATCATCTTTGGCTCCTTCCAGACGGAATGATTGCGGCATTTCAATCGTAACTATATCTCCTTTTTTCCAATTATGTGTCAAACAAATATAATCGCCCGGCCGTGAATCCAGCTCAATTGGTTTTCCATTCACCATCACAGAAGCCGTTGTTTGAATCCATGAAGGATACCGGATATAGATTGGTTTGCTGTATGCTTGGTTTTCCAATATCTGGAGCTGTATTTTATCTTCTTCCGGAAAGGACGTTTCCTGTTTGATCCGTAAACCTTTTTCTTTCCAGTTCAGTTCGGATGGTATAAACAGATTCACATATAATGCCTCGTGGTTATTGAAATAAATCGCTTCGCCATATTTTGAATGATTTTCCATTCCTGTACCTACACAGCACCATACGCCACCCAGATTAAAACGATCACTATATGTTTTGAAACCTCCCGGAATCGTTGCGGTATAGTATGTAACGCCACCGGAACAAGGATCTTGAGAAGCTAATATATGATTGTATAATGCTCTTTCAAAATACGCCATGTGTTTCAGGTCGCCGGTAGATTCAAAAGCATTCAGCGCCACTTTTAACATATTATAGGTATTACAAGTTTCGCTGGCAGTATATCCTAACAGTTTAGTGGTTTTTCCCGGTATTCCGAACCGCTCAAAACAACTGTTTCCTCCTATGCAATTGATATGGTTGCAGTATGCCATCTCGAGGAAATTGAACGTGGCCTTTTCACTGACTTCGTTCCCCGTGAGCTGGTATTGTCTGGCTGTTCCTTCAAATGTTGGTACCTGGAAGTTGGCATGCCTGCCATACAGGACATCTTTGTTGTTTGCAATATTCAGAATTACTTTCTGGTGGTTGAATTTCATGGACACGTCCATATATCGCTTGTCTCCTGTCAAGGCATATAGATCGGCATAAACAGCATTCATTCCGCCATGTTCGATATCGAGGAATCCATCGAACAGGTCAGGGTTTATTCGTAAAACCACGTCACCAATCAGGTCAGCATCTTTAACCCACAATTTCAGGGCTTTCTGATTATTACAGTAAAGATATGCATCCCGAAAAGCTGCATGCTTTTTATGTATACCATAAAACATATTGCCGGTGGTTCCTCCCCAGGGATAACCTGCATCATCCGGATTGTTTAGGATCAGTTCTCCTTCCAGTAGCTTTGCAAAAGCATAGCTTGGTTTTTCGTCATTAGCTGTAAGTCGATCGGTGACGATTTGATCAATCTCTACCAATCCGTCAATCAGGTAATCCACCCGCTTTAAATATTCCTGTTCACCTGTCTGTGCATACATCAGAGAAATACCGGAAATATAATGGTATAAATCTCCGGCGCGCGTACTGTCCGGTTGGTTAGAACCAGGGTACACCTGGTTCTTAACCGGAATATCATTTCGGATTCTTAAGTTATTCAGCATCATATCAATATTCATATCTGATAAGTATTGCTGTGACACTTTCATTGCATGATAGAATGGGCTTCCGGGTAATAACCTTACCTCTTCTAAACAAAACGTCTGCCATACTTTCGGTTGTTTAGGTATGACGACTGTTTTCTTGTCAATTTCACCGGCCCGTACTACCATACATGAAAGCAATAGGACAAAAAAGGAACAATAATATTTCATGATTCATTCATATTTAGTTTGCATATCCTGGATTTTGTTTCAGGTTTGGATTAGCTACCAACTGTGGATTTGGTATGGGGAACAAATTTAGATGGTCACTGTTACTTGCTTCATGGAAGGGCCATGATCCTTTGGTATAATTATTATCAAAACGGATCAGTTGCATCTTTCTCAGATTTTCAATAGCAAATTCCCAACCCCATTCCTGCAGCATTCTTCCAAAACGTACCGGCACGTTGTTTACTTCAATCGTTGCAGCCAGTTCAGCTCCCGTTACAAGGTGAGCCTCATTAAAGGCTCGCGCTCTTACCTGATTCACTAAGTCCGCCGCTTCATCAAGGCTACCACCGGAGCGTAGTATACATTCTGCTTTTGTGAACAATACTTCGGCATAACGCATGCACTGAAAATCATTGTCACACGAGGCACCTATTTGATTCATTTTAGGAAGATATTTCCCATTTCGATAACCATCCAATATCTGGGCATCTGTCAGCGAGGAAACAACCTTACGATAGGAAAAAGGTACTTGCACGCCATTTTCATTAGCGGTGAGTACATTTCCTCTCGGATCTGTTTGCAAACCATGCAGGAAGCTTCCCTCCATTCTTTTATCGTCTGGATCGAAAGAGTCAATAAAGGAGTGTAATACACATACTCCGTTATGACCGCCAAAACTTATTGCATCCCAACGCCTGTTTTGCCCATTGAGAAATGTCATTTCACAGAATACATACATGCCAAAACCCTGTGTATTATCCATTGGAAATGCAAAAATATTCTCATTACTATTTTCATTGTTCGGGACAAAATTGTCTTCAAATACTGGTAGAAGAGAATATTTGCCGGAATGAATGATATCGTCGCACAAGTTGATTGCACTTGTATATTTATTTACCCCAACTGTTGCTTCTGCATTAAGGTACAAACGAGCCAGCAACATTTTCCCCGACCATTTGTTCATTTTTCCGTAAGAAGCATTTTTATCATCTGACACTTTATCAATATTGTCCAGCAGTTCTTTTTCAATAAAATCAAATACTTCTTTTCTGGAAGCTGTCTCAGGAAGCCATCCATTCGGCACATCATATTTGTCTACAATAGGGACATTTCCAAAATACTCAAACAGATAATAATACCATAAGGCTCTTACTAATTTGATTTCCGCGATCATGGCATCTTTGTTCTTTAGCTCTATGTTTGATTGCCCCATCTGATAAAGCACCCTATTGCAATTGTTTACACCTGTGTATAAAATACTCCACCATCTGTCAAACTGTGAGTCGCCAATCATCCATGTATGCAGGTGCAAGCGTTGAAAGATACCTTCATCATACCATGCTCCGCCAGTACGTGTCGGTATAATGGAAATGTCTCCTGTCGCTTCAGCGTCCCATAAGGAATGCCAATCAAGAATCTCTCTGAAAGTAGCGTAAATAGGTCCCATGGCCCTGACTATATCATCTTCTGTCTTATAGAACTCATCGCTATTTATTTGGCTGTATAATGTTTCATCCAGATTAGTGCATCCGAGAATTAAACAGCTTAAAAATACTAATATAATATTTTTTTTCATATTGATTTTTATTTAATTAGAATGATACATTTATTCCAAGTGTAAAGGTACGGGTAGTAGGATATATTTCTCCGCGTCCGGCAATTGAACCGGCTGTTCCCGGATCGAGCACGCTTGATCCAATCATGCTGACTTCCGGATCTAACCCTGAATATTTGGTGAATGTAAATAAGTTTAAACCAGAAGCATAAACCCTTAGGTTGTTGATTTCTTTCCATGGGAATTTGATAGTATACCCAAGAGTGATGTTATCTATTTTAAGAAAATCACCTCTTTCAATATAAAAATCGGAATATACCGGTGAATCCCATATATAAGTTTGTCCGTTTCGAGGTATCTCTAATGCTTTTTTCGTCATGTTTGTTCCGGCTTTTGAATGTTGCGCCTGTGTGAAACGCATATCATACCGATTCAACACATCAAACAAGAAAGAGCCTCTCATCATAAGAGTAAGATCAAAGTTCTTATAGTATAAAGAAGTGGTAAGCCCTGCATTGATTTTAGGAATACCGTTACCTGTAATGGCTTTATCTTCTTCACTTACCTTGTCGGCAGTTACAGGTTCATTATTTCTATTATTGAATAACCATTTACCTTCAGGAGTAAGTCCAGCATAACGCCAACTATAGAAATTTCCAACCGGTTGACCTTCTTCCAATCTATGAGTATATGTTTTCATTGGCTCTTCGGTATCTCCCACCTGTACCCAGTCCCGTTGGTACAAAGAGTTTGATAATGAATTTACTATGTTATGATTGTATGAAATGTTCCCGCCAATAGTCCATTGAATATCTTTTTTTCTGATGGCATCGAAATTGATGGTGAATTCTACTCCCTTGTTTGTAATTTCACCAACATTAGCCCATGTATTACTTACCAGGTTCGGAGGTACGGGCACAGGATAATTAAATAACAGATCGGATGTTTTACGGATATAGAGATCGATCGCACCCGAAAAACGATTTCCCCAGATTCCATAGTCGATACCTACATTATACTCGTTCTTTGTTTCCCATTTCAAATTCGGATTGGGGTTTGATGTAGGTACAACGGACTGAATCCATTGGCCGTCTGAAAGTATGATCTGCCCGTAATTCAACTTTGTAAGTGACAAATAAGGATCATTCGGCATAGTTCCCGTCACACCAAAACCGACCCGAAGTTTTAAATTGTTCACGAATGTTATGTCTTTCATGAAATCTTCTTTTGACATTTCCCATCCGGCAGATATAGCAGGAAACAACCCCCATTTATTATCTTTTCCAAATTTTGAGGATCCTTCGTAACGTAAACTTCCCAAAACAAAATACTTTTCCATATAGTTATAGGTTGCTCTGCCGAAAAACGCAATGAGTTTACTTCCGATTCGCGTACTCCGTAAAGAAGCTTTCCCGTTTTTTATTGAGGCTGCTGTTCCTATATTCCATGGACCAAACAAGTCTGTTGGCAGATTGTCCGCATACATATCAAACCACTTATAATCAAAATCCTGATAACTGTATCCGGTCATGATCGAGAATTTATGATTGTTTATACTCGCTACATAATCTCCGGTTATCTCTAATGTTTTATCCATACTGAGCGTACTTGTTAAACTTGCGTTCGGCAGGGTCCCGTTTTGTGCATAAACAGGATGTTTTTTTGTTCGCGCTCCATTATATTGAGAGTCATAACGTTGCATAGCTCCCATAACCGACAGGTTCAGATTTTCAATCGGAGAAATTGTTATTTTGCCATTGGCAAGTAAACGGTTCCATTCGTTTTCCCTTTTATCTTCTTTCAGCAAAGCAACCGGGTTAGAAACCATTCCGTATTCATCCATATAGCTTCCGTCTTCACGGTAAATAGGAATAGTCGGATTTCTTTGAATAGAACTGACGTAAATACCCCTTTCTCCAACCAATTTGTCTTTTCCTGTAGCATTGTTAACGTTCAGGCTGATTTGTAAGCGATTATTCAGCATGTTATGGTTCAGACTGAGTTTTGCATTTAGTTGTTCTCTGTCTGAGTTTAATATAATACCTTGATTGTCTCGGTATGTAACAGAAGCTGAGTAGTTTGATGACGAATTACCACCTCTAAGTGCAAGGTTATGTGATTGACTTACCGGGGTTCTCAATATTTCGTCTACGTAGTTTACATCATCGCCGTAGTCAAGAATATTTACGTTATTAGCAATAAACTGAGAATCATTTTTCAGGCCTTTATATTCTGACGCACTTAATATGTCTACTTCTTTCTTGATAGTGTTAATTGAAAGATACCCATTATAATCAAGAGTCAGTTTACCCGATTTATCACTCTTTTTTGTTGTGACAATAACTACACCATTGGTTCCTCGTGTACCATAAATAGCAGCAGCAGCCCCATCTTTTAAAACATCTATGCTTTCAATGTCATCCGGAGCTATAGAGCTTAGTACTCCACCCGAAATTCCATCGATTACAATAAGAGGTGTCGTTGATGCGGACAAGGTAGAAATACCTCTCAGCCTCATCTGTATTTCATAAGTAGGGTCTCCTGACGGATTAACCACCTGAAGTCCGGCTACTTTTCCTTGAATTAATTGCTCTGCACTTTTTACGGATCCCTTGATAAAATTGTCGGCACTTACTTTTGTAATAGAAGTTGTTATTTCAGAACGTCGCTGTTGTCCGTATCCCACCACCACAATTTCTTCCAGGCTTTGCGAATCCTCTCTTAGCTCCACTATGATGCTGCTTTGGTTTCGTACGGGTATTTCTTGTGTAATATATCCGATATATGTAATTTGCAAAACAGCATTTTCCTGAAGGGTTAAGGAGAATTTGCCGTCTAAATCGGTAATAACACCGTTGGTTGTTCCCTTTTCAATCACATTTGCGCCAATAATGGCTTCTCCCCTGGTATCAGTTACGGTTCCAGTGATACGCCTTCCGTTTTGCTGCATAACGCTTCTCTCTATGGAGGGGGCGCCTTTCTTTGTCAGTAAAATGTACTTGTTCTCAATTTCATAGAGGATGTCTGTGTTGGCAAAAGCTGATTCAAGCAATGAAACTACTTTGTCGGAATTTTTTTGAACACGGAACATATGATCTGTGTTTATATCACGGTCTCGGTATAGTACCAAAAGATCGGTTTGATCTTCAATTGCAGTTATCAATTGGCTCACAGAAAGCTCGCTTGTTTGGAGCTTTACAACAATATTCTGGGCTTCTGTATTGACAGCTATGACCTGTAGGACGCACACAAATAGTATGCATAGCGATATTTTCATAACTCTAAAATATATTTTTAAGTCGTGAATTTGTACAATAAAGGTTTGTAACAAAGTTTTTATCTTCATATCTTTGTCGTTGTGTTAAGTGAATACTAAAATTTTTAATTGACTGGTGTTTACTTACCAAGTAGAACGGCAGATGCTCGAACCATTTGCCGTTTTTTCTTTTTTGTATTATCATAGGCGATGTGGATTTAAAGGTTAAACAATTCTATTTAAGTGTTATTATATTATTATCTTCATCTTTCTCTATTGTGAACCTGTGAAGTTTCTGGATTAGATGGAGAATCTCATTGATACCATCCCTATGGCGGAATTTCCCTGTATAGGTCCATTCGTTGATGGAGGGGTCTTTTACGATTATTTGTACATCATAATAAAGCTCGAGCTTCTTTAGCACATTGGCCAATGGTTCGTTATGGAAGGTGTAGATGCCTCGTCTCCACCAATAGTAATCGAGATGGGGAATTGGTTTCACTTCCATTTTATTGTCTTGTATGGTGATTTGTTCGTTAGGCTTTAGCGTGATGGCGCTGGACTCTGCATTCCGGAACCAGACTTTTATTCCTCCTTCTATCAGGCTGGTTTGTACAAAATGTTCATCGGGGTAGCTGTATACATTGAACTGGGTACCTAATGCTTTTATTTCTATCCCTTGGGCGGAAACTAAAAACGGCTTTTGAGCATCTTTGGCTACGTCAAAATAGGCTTCTCCTTCGATCGTGACTCTTCGTTCATCTTTTAAAAATGCGGTTGGGTAGGTTAGTGTAGTGTTGGCATTAAGCCATACTTTTGTGCCATCTTGCAAGGTTATTTGTATATGTTGACCATGGGGAACATATACGGTATTCATTTGTTCGGGAAGGATTTGCTTATCCATATTGTGTACCGTAATCCAATAGGTTGCCGCGATCAATATAGCGGCAGCAGCGGCCGATGATGTTATTTGCAAGGCAATGCGGTAAATCTTCCGTCTCTTCAACTTTCCTGTAAAGCGAGAATATCCCTTTTTGCTTTCTTCCTCATCACCCGAGTAGTTGGAAAAGGCCAATAATCCAAACATATTCTTGTATTCAATGAATTGCTCTTTCAGTTCAGGATCGGATTCGATTGTTTTCAACAATCTCAGCCTTTCCGAAGCGTCTAATTCCTCGCGAAAATATTTTTCTACCAGTTCATTCATATTGTATCGTTTCTGTAATGTAAACACCCGAAGGGAAAAAATCCGCTAAAAGGGAATCATTTTTTTACAGGACAAAGAGAAAAAGGAAGAGAGGGAGGTAATCTTTTAATTCGGCTTTTAGTTTTTTGTAGGCTATACCCATCTGTGTTTCAACTGTATTAATGGAAATATTGAGTTCTTCCGCAATTTGTTTCTGCTTCTTGCCTTCCAGCTTGTTCATTATAAATATTTGGCGGCAGCGTTCGGATAAGGAATTAATGGCTCGAGATATGATTTGCTCCGTGTCGTGTTCGGAAAAAACAGTTTGGCCGAAAGCTTCCAAAGAATCCAAATGCATTTGCAAGGTTATGGCATATTCTTCTTGAAGCCTGTTCGCTGTTTTCCGGGCAATCATACGATGGCGCAGACAGTTGAGCGAACGGTTCTTGACAGCAGTAAAGAGGAAGGCAATCAGGTTCGTGTAATTCATAAAGACCAGCCGTTTCTCCCAAAGCTCCATAAAGACATCTTGTACAATGTTTTCGGCATCCTCGTCAGATATCACATACTCTTGGGCAAAATGCTTCATCTTAGAGAAATACGTAAGGTATATTTTTTCAAAATCAAATGCCTCACTCTCATATCTAAGTTCTTCTATCTGTGAATTTTTCATTTAGTATGATTTACGGTCAAAAATAAGAAAATAATTGTATACCTGCTTCGGAATTAACATCTAAATTTAAAAGCCATGAAATAGCGTTTCATGGCTTTTAATTATTGGATGACAACTTGATTGCGCATTACAATACCGGTGCATCCGGAGCTTTTCCGGGAATCGGGGCTACGCCTTCTTTATAGTCGGGTATCGGACCTAATGCGTATGTCTCAGGACCATAGCGTAGGGGTGAACCCATGATCTCATCCCATGTGATGGGTTTACCGGTATAGGCAGCTTCGCGTCCCAGAATAGCTACCTGGGTAGAATAGGCCAAGTCTTCTGCTTGATTGATTTTCTTATCCAAACGGATGGATTCAACCAAATGTACATGTTCCTGGTCGTAAGGATTCTTTACCGGTTTAGCATCATAATCATACTTCCAAAGCACGTTACCATTGTAATCTTCGATGGAGATGTTATTTCTATCGTTCAAAAAGGCAACACCTTTTGCACCGTATACCTGTTCGGACACATTGCCGTCGCATCCGTCTATCTGGCGGGCGGTTGCCAACATGCGTTTACTGTGCTCATACGTATAATCAACACTGAAGAAGTCGTAAATATCGCCGGTTAAACGTTGGGCGCGGCCTCCAAAGCCTACAGCCTTTACAGGGCGTTGACCTAAGAACCAGGTTACAACGTCGATATTATGTATAGCTTGGTCGAGCAGGTGGTCGCCGCTAAGCCACTTAATGTTAAACCAATTGCGGATGTTGTATTCCATCTCACTCCATTCAGGACGTTTGCGTTTGTTCCACCAAGCACCTTGATCCCAATGGGCAGTTGCTGAAACCAAATCACCGATTAGTCCGTTTTTAACCTGGATATAAGCTTCCCAATAGTCTCTGCGGTGTCTGCGTTGATTTCCGGTGATGACGGTAAGCCCTTTCTGAGTTGCCACTTTCGCGGAAGCAATAACGGTACGAATGCCTGTAGGATCTACAGCGCATGGTTTTTCCATGAAGATGTGTTTGCCTGCTTCTACCGCAGCCTTGAAGTGTTCAGGGCGGAAATGGGTGGGCGTGCAAAGTAGCACGACATCGATTTCACCCAATGCCAATACTTTCCGGATAGCATCGAACCCAATAAAGCAATTAGCATCAGCCACTTCATTGTTGAACTTTTCTTTTAGAACACCTCTGCAAGTAGCCAATCTGTCCGGAAACAAATCTCCCAGTGCGATAATGGAAACATTAGGCCCTGATTTAAGGAATTGTGTAGCAGCTCCTGTTCCCCGATCGCCGCAACCTACTAAAGCGGCTTTCAACGGTTTCCCGTCAGGTGCAATTTCTACAAATGAAAACATTCCTAATTCTTCCGGAGAATATGATTTGACTGAAGTCGCGGACTGCTGTTGTCCGCATGAAGTGAGCGCCAAGGGGGCTACTCCCAATGGAATCCCCGCACCAATGAGTGCCGTGTTTGTTAAAAAATCTCGTCTTTTCATGATACCAAATATTTATTTTTAAGAACACCTCAAATATAGGTTGTTTTTTTAAATTGGAAACAAATTACATAGAGTAATTACCTTATTGTAAGATGTTTTTTTGATGTACTCCGGAAATCAACAGGCCATATTCAAAAAACACTGAAGCAGGAATGTTGGTAACACCCCTGCTTCAATTTTTCATAGAAAGGTTTTTACTCGTAGTTTTTTTCATTATTAAGGTAAATATATCATCATTTACTAACAAAAAAAGCACCTGACACTTGCATATTGAATACCCGGAGGAATCTAATTTGCAGGGGTTAGATGCTGTTTTACGCCACAAATATAAAATAAAGTATTTGTTTATGCAACAATAATTCTGAAAAAAGTTTTATTGTCCTTATTTTATCCGGTTTCTCATAGCCGTTATTCCGGCACATAAATGATTTCACCGTTTTCGAGTTCATAGGCGATACCTACTTTCCGGCCTTTCTTTTGGGAAGAAGAAAGGGCGTTGGAAGGTGTATATTTATTTATTTTATTGCCTTCTTTTGTGATTATCTCCATATTGTCTTTGCCGGGGTTTTTCACAATGGTGAAATCTTCCTGCGAAAAGACTTCCGCCATATTCAGGTGCATCACCATTGCCACCATCAGGGCTACGGCAAAGACCATTGCTACATCAAAAAGGTTTACGACTACGCTTAATGGGTCGGTATCTTCTCCTTTTATAAATTTATCTCCCCTTCGCATCTTGGTTTTCATTTGCATTTGGAATTTGAGAGGTTAATATCCGGGATACATAATCCAGGTAATTGACGTCTTTGGCATACCAGCGTTGTTTGAACTGCAAGGTTGCCAATCCGGTGGCGCTGACTACCAATCCGACAACCGTCGTGGCAAAAACGACTTGCATGTTATAGGCCATGCCGGCTATATCACCGGTGGATAAGCCGACTAAAGCGGGACTCATAGCGATCAATGTGCCTATCAACCCAAGTACCGGCCCCATCTTTGCCAGGAGCTTGGACAAGGCCAGGTCTTTCTCGGCTTCATTTTCGTAATTGGAGATAAGAAAATCGGAATAGGCTTCGCTTGGCGGAGTGGAGAGCATGTCCCTCAGGTATTTTGTGAACAGGGAATTGTCCCTTCCCGGCAAAGACGCTTCCAGGCCGCCGATTGTAGCGGGAGAGAGCGCTTTGATCCGGTCGTTTAAAAGCATATCATTGCGGCGTTTCACCATAAATTGGTTGTAGAAGCTGCCGGCGAGTAAAAGCGAACGGATAAAGAGGAGTAAAAGGATCATAATGTCGGGTATCAGCAAACTGTTTGCCACCCGGAATAGTATTTGGGAAATTGTTTCCATCTAATTATTTTCGTGTTTAAATAAATTCTTTGATTTAATACGCCATTTCAGCCAATGCCATCCCCACCCCGCCAGGAACAAACCGGCAAAGGCGGCAACAGACGCCGGCAAGGCATTTATATTGAGCGGCGCTTTCACGGCGGCATACACCACATTCCCATTCTCCGTTGTTATCAACCCGGTGATGCAAACGAAGAAGGAAACTAAGAAATGCACTTCCAGCCGGAAAGCTTTTTCCGGATACAACCGTCCGGCAAGCCGGGCCAGCAAAGGCAAACCTGCCGCCACCAACGCTGCCAGGGCGTATGATATAAGCGTAAACCTTGTTCCGGGCATTCCGAATATGATTTGCGTCTGCACATAAAACAGGACAGGGAACAATAGCAATCCCGGATACCAATCGAGCAGCCGTTTCCACCATATTCCCTTCTTCCTGCCATACATTTGCCGAAGCTCTACAAAACAAAAGGCGAAGCAAACAACCGATTCGACAGTCACCAACACGGCGGCATCTTGCATCACACGGATGTCGTTGAGAAAGTCCGCCAATTGTGTTTTTGATTGCAAAATAGCCCAGCGGCATGTGCCGACAATGAACGCCGCGCAGAGTAAACCGAATACAACCGCTTGCCACAGCTTCCGGAAACTGAGTTTCAGGATGCTGTTGATAACAATAAAAAGCGCCAGTACCTGAATGATTATTTCCATCTCCTCTTTCGTAGAACCACTAACAATCCTGCAAATACCGCCAATATCACGACTACCGTAACGATTCCGTTCATGGAATTTGTTTTGCCCGTACCGGTTGAATGAATCGTGTCTTTCTTAAGCACCGTTCCATTCTTTTGAATATCCGTGGAAGCGCCTGCGGTTTTCATCTTTTGCAGTTGGCGCTTATATCCGGCAGCGCTTTCGGGCGTTGCGTTTTGCGCAATAAAGTCCTGGAGCTTCTCATTAGAACCTGCAAAGCCCGAACCGCTTGCGCCAAATTCATTGACCAAGCCTGTATGCAGCTTTGCAAGATCCGCTAATTGTTGCCCGGAAGCTTTCCATAAGCCTTTGCGGGCTGTTTCCATCATTACGGCGGTAATCTCTTGCATGGCCTCCGGGTTTTGTTGCTTGAAATACTGCTGTACGCCCAGGTTGTATGAATCGCTTACATATATGTTATAGAAGGTATCCCACATCTCATTGTCGATAACATCCGGCTTCATCACATTCCATCCGTAGGTGTTGGTTACTACTTCCGTTATTTGCGACGCAGAGGAGGCTTTGCCTTTCATCACTTCCTTAATATATGCAGGATTGAACACGGTCGAACGGGATTCTACGCCGATCGCTTCTTTCAGTTCCTGCATCCTCATATTGTTGCGGTTGCGGTAATCGGCAAAATAAGCGTCGGGGTCTTTACCTGTTACTGCGCGAACGGAGAGGTTCAGCCCTCCCATGAACTCAAACACATGGTCGAGGCTCAGCGCTCCCCATGTATTACTTTGACGAGGTTGGATAACAACGTCCGTGTTATGCAATACGGCACGCAGCAGGCCGTCTTGATATTGCCCCCAAGCTTTGTTGCTGCCATATACGGCTCCCATGTTGTGGATATAGGTATCTGCTATCTCTTTCTCGTTTTCCCAACGGTCGCCGTTTTTTACCATGCCTTGGATATTGGTTCCGTACATTCCGTTTATGCCGCCGAATACCCGTTGCGTGGATAATTCCCGCGCTTCTTTTGGGGAGATGCCTTGCTCTACCAGCAGCCGTTCGACTTCAACCGTACCGGCGCTTACGTAATTGTCCGGCTTATCCCCCTCCGCCGACGAAGCCAATTCTACTGCGCGGCTTATCAATTCCAGCCGCGAAGCCGCTAAGTCCCGGAACTGGCCGGATGTTTGCACCACTACGTCAATGCGCGGCCGCCCTAACTGCCCGGAAGGTATCAACTGCAAGTCGGAAACCCGGCCGTAACTGTCCCTGACAGGCTCAACGCCCAGCATATATAAAACCTGCGCTATGGTTGTTCCTTCGCTTTCGATAAACTCGCTGCTCCAGAAGGTATAACTTACCTTCCGGGGATATTCATTGTGCAAGGCCCTGTACTGTTCAAGTGTTGCATTGGCTAATGCAACGCCTCTGTCCCATGCAACTTCCGACGGCGTGGCTTCTGCATTTATGGAATACAGGTTACGCCCCGTTGGTACGGCATTGGGATTGGCGATGGCGTCGCCGCCCGGCGAGGGAACGGTATAACCTCCCGAAAGTGCATTGAGTATGGCTTTCATCTCCCATTCGGGACTTTGTTCCAACGCCTCCTTATAATGGACGATATGATTTATGCTGCGTTCCAATTCCGCGATAGCCCGTGCGTATTCCCTCTGCTCTTTGGTATATTGTGGTTGCTGGGGCATTGCGGACATACTGCGCTTAGGAGGAGCCTGTATCTTTTTGGCTTCGCGAAGGTCTTCCATTGATATGCCTGCTATGTTGCAAAGGAGAGTACTGTCTGTGGCTTTGCCGTTCAACACTTGGTTTACCAATGCTTTGGCCGGTTCAAGATAATGGAGGGTGAAGAACGCTTTATTCTTTAACTTCTGTTCGCTTGTTTTGCCGCGTAGCCTGTCCAAGGCGGCCAGGCTATAAGCAATAGGGTCTGCACTCATGGCGAGGACGGACGACTTTATCTTTTCCGCATCGTAAGGAATACCCGTCGTATATAATTGTCCCGTCATTTTTTCATTGGCTATTTCTTCCGCAAAGTTTTCGAGGCGTTCCATCTCGGACGCAGTATATGGAGTAGTCAAGATGCTATCAAGGCGTAACTCCCGGTGTAATCCCATTTGTACGGCGATTGCCTTAGCCGGCAAAGAAGTCTTTGGTTGGTTGTCCGTTTCTGCGTTATAGTAATCGCGGATTCTGTCCTGTAACGACTTAAACTGTGAACGGGTATTGCTTTCCATAAAGGGTGGAGTGAGGTACGACAAGGTCGTAGCATACGAACGGCGTTTGGCCATCATGCTTTCGCCTATATTCCCAATGGTATAATAATAGAAATGCGGAACAGTTCCTACCAAACGGTCCGGCCAGTCGTTATGGCTTAACGCCACTTGCTTCTGAGGCGTAAACTCAAGGCTTCCATGCGTGCCGAAATGCAACATCGCATCGGCCTTGAAGGCATATTGCGACCAAAGGTAGGCGCCTATATACGGATGAGGCGGCGCGGATTTGGCGCCATGAACAATGGCAAAGGCATCGCTGCCAAGTCCCGCCGGCGGTTGAGGTATTAAGGCTATATTCCCTAACTCGATGCGAGCGACTGCTAGGTATTCCTTATCATCTTTACCGACGCTCATGTATGTTCCCGGAGCTTCCCCGTAGGTGTTTACAACGTCGGCATACAGTTCTTTGGGAATGGATTGATTAATCCATGATTCATATTCCGGCTTCTCTATCAAAGCCGGATTGCCGTTCTCTATATAGTTGTCGAAAGCTCCTTCTGCATACGTGCTGAAGACGGCGCCTTGCGTCATTAACAGTTTCTCAAACTCTTGTTCACTTGCGGGCAGGTTGTCTACCTTATAGCCTTCGGCTTTCAGGCGTTTCAGCAGGTTGTAGAGCGCAGGGACGGTTTCCAATCCTTGCGCCGTCAAGGTAGCTTGTCCAGCGCCTTTAAAGTAGTAGATGGCAACTCTTTTCGCTGCATTATCCTTCTTGCGCAAGGTGATGAAGTTGTTCACGATTTGCGTAAAAGCCTGCAAACGCCAAGGGATGGCTTTGAACAGGAACAAGCCGTTTTTATCTATTTCCTGCGCATTGAGTACGTAAGGATAGATGACTCCGTCGAGTTCGGGCATAACGATACTTTGCGACATGAAACCGCCGAACATGCCCATATTGTCGGCCATCCATGTTTCTTTGGTTTGCAAGAGGGTGAGGGGAGCAAAAACAGGTATGTTGCGCTCCTTGAGCCAATCAATGGCGGCGTCGGCCTGCCCCATCGCCATCCGCCCATGGGCAAAGTAGATGACGGCGTCGGGTTGTATTTCTTTAAGGAAGCTCATCCGCTTCATAAACGAAACAACGGGATATACATTTAGTCCCGAACCTTGCAGGGAAACAATCAGGCTGTCTATCTCCTCTTTATTCCCGCTGAAGGGGTCGTTCAGCCCGCCAATAACGGCCACTTTGGGGGCGTTTTCCTTGTAGTAATTATGCTTTCGCAGATATGCTTCATAATCCGGGACATTCTCAAAAGAGATGTTTTCATCCAAGTGGTACAAAGCATCGGTGGCGCTTTGTACTGCGGAATCGGGTGCTTCGGCAAAGAATAGCTTTTTGTTTATATTCTTGCGGACATACCTGGCTAAGCTTTGGTAATTCTTCTTGTTCCCGTTGCTAAGGTAATCATGGATTTGCGCCCTGTCCATACTGTCGAGGCTGCAAATGTCGTTTTCGGGCGAGGTGGGGCTGAAGACATAAACGGGTGTTCCCTTGGCGGCCGCCTCCTGAAGCCGGCTACGCTGTTCGGCAGTCATTTGCAAACCCATACCAAAGGCCAGCGCCATATCATACCTTCCCAGTGTATTTACTTTTTCCACCGGCACTTCTTCATACCGGATAAACCTGTCGGAATTGGCTTTGATGATGTTCGTCGCCTGAAATGCCTGGAAATTAACCAATGCAATCCGGGTCGTTGAAGCAGTATGGCGCCATACCGTCCATGCCATTCCAACCACAGCTATAGCTACTATAACTATAATGAATGTAATCCGTCTTTTATTGTTTGTCATAATCCTGCATTACTATTTTACAAGAATTTTCTGCGTGCTACTTGCGCTCCCCGAACTTGTTTTCACGAGGTAAATACCTTTTGCCAAGTCTGAAACGGGGATTGAAACCTTGCCCGTTTGCGCCTTCAGTTGCTTCACCATGCTTCCATGCAGGGTATAAATTGCAATGTCCGCTTTCCCTGAAAGGTTTATATTCAGCACGTCTGTGACAGGGTTCGGATATACGGCCACCGGTTCCGTTTTAACGCGGGATATGCCCGTACCGTTTTGCAAGGGAATAAACTCATAATCGAACTTCAGGAAGCCTGGCTTGCCGTCTTCGATAAACTGCTTTAAATACACTTTGACATATTTCCCTGCCGTGGTTTTGAATACAACCACCATCGGATTTACCGTTGGCCCGCCTGCCATAGCCAGGGTCGAAAAGTCGGCAGAAGCGCCGCCCTCCCCGGCCTTGCGGGTAGCGGCAGAAACAGAAAGGGAGGTGGCGCGCACAGGAGGCATTCCCGAAAAGCTAAGATAGAAGGAACCATTCACCACTGCGTCTGCCGGATAGGAAACATCCGGAGCTTCTTTCAAACCGGCATAAACCTGGTCGGGCGTGCCGCCCGGCGAAGCGGCGTCTGCGATGAAGGCGGCTCCGGCACGTCCATTCCCGGCTATTCCGCTGTTTGTCCGAATGTCGAAGGCGTGGAAAGCGACGTCCCAGTCGGTGCGCGCTTGCCATTCGGCATTGATTACCTCGGCGCCCGTCCTGGCCGGCGTCAGGTTTTCGAGTTCAAACTCGCTCGTGCCTTTCAAGACAACGCCGTTTGCTTCATCGAAAGCGAAGTAGTGCCACTTGGTGAAATCGGGAAGCTCCATGAATGTGCCCATCACATTCACCTGCCCGGCATACAAGCCTTTGTAAGTAAATTCATCAGACTTTGCACTTCCGGCCAGGAATAATAAACTTAAAAGGGAAAGGGTAATTCTTCTCATTTTCATACCATACTTATTTTAACTGTTAATACTTATTTGTTGTTTATATCCAAATTGACTGTTCCATCGTCCTGATAGACGTATTGCATGGTCACCGTACCCGATGCCCCGGCGCTGCTCTTGAAGTTTCTTAAATAAACTTTCGCATACTTGCCTCCGGCAGTCCGGACAATAAAGGCCGCTTGGACATAGGTCCACACGCCGTTCATCATGTCGGTTAATACCGCCCATCCCTTTAGAGGCTGTGCCAAGCCGGAAGGAACATATATGATATTCCCTGCCGCCATCTGGCTCATGTCGTAGATGACGGAATCCATGACGTCGGTTGCGTATCCCTCTTCGGGAGCCTCAAGGATCGCATCGAAGTTGAACGCCTCCTGCGGATATTTAAGTATGCCGCCTAATCCTGTACCGGAAGCGCCGCTGTTCGTCTTTATATTCTGGCGGTGGAAGGCCAGGTCCCAATCCGTCCGTTTGCGCCATTGCTCGTTTGCTTCCGCGTCATTGGCATCGCAAGAGCCGATCATGCCCCCTGTAGCAAATGAAAAGAAATGCCAATCGGTGTAACTGCTGCAATCGTGGACAAGCACGCCGTCTTGCGGTTCGACCAGCTCAAACAGGTAATCTTTATCCCAGAGATGATTTATGTCGCAACCACCTATGATTGCGGCACAAAAGATGAGGATAGCTACGCTAATAAATGTTTTCATATTTTTAAAATTTTATGCCTAAACTCACAAAACAAGTCCTGCCCGGATTGTTTGACAGGAAGTCACGGTTTATATAATTAAACAGGTTGTTGATTCCGAACTGGAAATCACCTTGCACTCTCTTGTAAACAGGGAACTGTTGCGAATAAACGAAGTTGCTTATAAAATAGCTTCCCGTCGAATCTTCGATCGTCCCGCCCGTATCCGGATCCGTTGAATAAAAGATGCGGGGCGACATCGCCCGTCCCGAGAGCAGCAAGCTGTACGGGCTATCCACAGAAGGCAGGAACGGCAAGCGCCTTTGCTTGAACACCAGGTTCAACGTCCCCGTATGCCTGCTGTTACCTGACAATTGGCGGTTGTTGGATTTATCAATGGCATTGGCAAGCGAATAGCCTCCTTTCAGTTGGAAGTCCTTCAGGAAAGTCCACTGCAACGAGAAATCGAACCCTGTGATTTGTGCATCCTCTACATTTTCATACTTCATCTCCGTGCGCCCCAAGGTCTCATTCCACAGTTGAAGCGTATTGATCTTATTCTTTATAGCATTGTCATGAATAGAAGCAGACAGGTTAAGATTATTAACTATATACTCGGCAGAAACAGCTTTATACCAGGATTCTTCGGGAACCAAGTCCATATTCCCTATCACCCAGAAAGGAATGTCTTCGCCAATCTTGTGCGGGAAGTTCATATAAAGTTCCTTCAAGGTGGGAGCTTTGTAACCGTTGCTGAGAGTTCCCCGGAAGCGGAACTTATCCATCCGGTACATCAATGATACTTTGGGCGAAAGGTATCCTCCGAACTGCGAATGGCGGCTGTAACGTACTCCGGCAAGCGCCTCCAGGCCATTCTCCGTTTTAAACTCGCCTTGCGTGAAAAGGTTCCAGTTAGACGCATCCCGCTCTTCAGGCTCTAAGCCGAACTGGTTATAGCTGAAAGTATTCTCTAAGTTCATTTCCGCGCCGCTCACGAACTGTACCATATCCGTAACATTCCAAGCGTCAGTCAAGCGAAAGGCCGTATATTGCGAACCGTTCGCATAAACGGGCGAGTCTCCACGAAACTTATAAACCTGGCGTCCTTTGTACTTATCACTATTAGCGGAGAGCGCCAGTTCATGTTGAGGAGAAAGCGAATAGCGCAATTTACCCCCGGCCGTATAGTCATCATCCACACGGGTCTGGTATTTATGCAAGAACCAGGTTTCATTCCGGTAATACGTACCTTTCAGTTCAGCCGCCAGCTTTTCTTTCGTGTATTTAAAGACCTGCGAAATAGTATAGTCCGAATAGGGATACATTGTAAAGCTTGACGTTTGCCCCGCCTCGTCCGGTTTGGAACGGATAGAATACCCATCTGAGTTTTTGGCTGTAAAAACAGTCTTGGACGAAAAGCCGCCCGTCTTGAAACCTAAGGAAACGTCGCCGACATAAGTATTGTATTTGGCATAGCGGATACGCGCCAAACCTTGCGACGGCTTATCTACGTCTTTGGTAATAATATTGACAACCGCCCCAATGGCATTCGAACCGTAAAGTACGGAAGACGCCCCATTGACAACTTCTATCTGTTTAATGTCCGAAGCATTAAGGCGGGAGAAACTTACGTTTTCCGTTCGCTCATTAACTAATCGTTCTCCATCCACCAATACTAAGATGTATTTGTTATCTAATCCGGCTATTTGAATATTATCGCCCATCGGGTTAGGCGTGAAGTTCACACCGGGAATATAATTCTCTAAAGCTTCAAGCGCCGTCGTAGCGCCCGACAACTGAATATCACCGGCGGAAATTACTTTCGTCAGTACAGGCGTATTCTTCAGCGTGCGAGACGTCCATGTCCCTGTCACGACAACTTCATTCAGCGTCCGCGAATCTTCATGGACTTGAATACCGGGGAATGAATTAACTACTCCTTTCTTTATCGTCACAGGTATTTCTTTCCGTTCGGAATAAAGCGAATATAATACCATTTTGTAATCCCCCGCAGGAGCTTCAAACTCGAAATGTCCCCGTTCGTCCGTCACACTTCCGTGCGTGGTATTATGCAATAATACATTGATAAGTTCAAACGGTTTCCCATCCATTGTCTTCACCACACCGGAAATTTTCTCATAATTCGCTTTTTGGGCAAAACCGTTCAAGCTACCCAAAAGCAAGACTATTACTGCATACTTCTTCATCCTATACATTTCTTTAAAATTAAATCGAGGCAAAGGTATCCTATGCCCTAACACTGCAAAATCCCTACTTTGGGGTATTTGTATTGTCCTAATACCTATATCAAGCTATATCGCCAACTCTTGCCGGCCTAAAGCTAAATTTGCCGTATTCCTGTAAGTAATTGACAACAAACATCTGTTGGTTGATTGAAAGTTGAAAACGAAGAATAAAGAGAAAGGTTGCCGGATAATCTTTCCATGTAGCCGGCAGAGAGTTTTTAAGACATGTTTTATATTACCTGTGTCCCAACATGTGGCTAACTGTTTCAATGGGTACGCCTTCAGACAGTGTAATAAGAGTGGCGAAAGTATGTTTACGCTCTAAATTTATTCTTTTGTATAGTTTAGATCCAATTGAATACCCAATAGTTTGTTTTCATCAGATATATCGTTTAACTCCAGAACCTCACTATCAATAATTAGTAATTTATATTCTTCTTCGGTCATTTCCTTTTGCAGCAAGTCTAAAGTAGATTGGTTAATTGATAAAATATATTGAAAGTCATTTTTTTGAGATTCAGAATGGGCAATCTTTAGCATTTTAGCGACTTGACGAGGGTCATTTTCTGAAATCAACCTACTGTCATGAAAAATAAACTTTACATTATGATTGTATTGCCCCTTTAAGAGTGTCCAATCAAAACAAAAGGTTCTTGCTTCATTAACGCCATCACCTGTATCATCTTCGATTTTTGCTTTTATATCAAAACGAAGGGTATTTATCTTTTCATTGTTATCAATTGTTATTCCAGAGGATTTTCCTTCATATAATTGTTCTGAAAGAGATTGAAATATCAATATATTTTTCTTAATAAGAGGCTCAATATCACTTATGTATTTTACAGTAGCTATATTTTCATCAGCAAATTCTTTCTTAACTTCTTCTTGTTTAGTTTTATATTCTTTTACTAACTCTTTATATTGCTGGATTTTCAATAAATTCATTTTATTTTCAGCCAGCAAATTGGTCAGTTGGGTATAATCATCCAATGCCCCATGTGAGTTTAGATACTGTAACTTCTCATCTTCCTGTTTCCCTAAATGATAAATTTGAGATTCAAGTTCAGATAATTGTACTTCAAAAGTTTGCTTTTCTTTAATAAGACTAAGAGTTCTGTTATCCAATATCTTTGCATTGAATGCTTCGACTTCTCCAATTTTTTTAATGACCATATCATTCAATTGAATTCGCGCTTCGGCATAAAAGGTCTCTATTTGTTTATGAGTTATATCCGGTTTAACTTTCAAACTTCTTTCCAAACTTTCAATTGCAGTTCTGATTTTGGATGCTTGATTCCTTAGTCCTCGCAAAGAATTAGATATTATATCTGCTTCTTGCTTAATGTTGTTATAATCTTCTGCTATTACAAAATTGTCAAGGTTAGTTTGAAGTCCGTTTATCTTTTTTTCTAATTCAACAATTTTAATTTCAACATTTTCAGAGGCACCATCTTTCAGAAAAAACGATTTCATTACCGGATCTTTCTGTATTTTACTCCCTAAATCTTTAACCAAGTCGAACTCTTCCTTCAACTCATATTTTTTGATAACTCGGTTAATATCAAGTCCCAGTAAATAGGAATTGTTCAGTAATTGAGGATAGGGTTGCTCTTCTTTTATAAAGTCCGAATATAAATCATAACTACTTCTTTTGGGACGAATAAATCTTGAAATAAGTGACCTGAATGTCAGATTGTTAATCGGATTTAAAATACCAAAAACGTTCTCTGTTAGTTTTGTTCTAAAGTCTCCTAATGGTAATGCTTCATCATTCAGATAAATCACATCTTGTTTGTCAGTTATTCTTTTAGAGGTGTACTTTACCCCATTGACTTCAAAGTCAAGATAAAATTCCCATCCCGAAAGTTGCTCTTCAAAAGCAGGGACTTTATTGGATGCCAAACAAAAATGGACTAACGCTATTGACAATGATTTACCAACACTATTGTATGTATTTCTATCGTTCTCAGTTCTCTTTTTTGCCACAATAAGAGAAATCCCCTTTTTATTAAATGGGATAGTATGAAAGCTCGCTTTATTTGCTCTCAGTTCAAGTAATTTCATATCTATATATTTCTCCTTCTGAATTTATATTTACAGCACCAATTATAAATAACAAATCAACAGCCAATATTACATTGTCAAAGCTGTGATAAGCAGGAAATACTTCTTTCCTATTATTTATTTTTGAATATTCCTGCCACAATGAATCTAAAGAGCATGGTTGCTTCATTAGAATTTCTAACAAAACTCCGCCCAATCCCAAAAGCGATTCAGCCAAACTGATATGTTTAGAAGGCAATATCATAAAGGTGCTTCAAAAATATCACAATACTCAAAATAATATGCCATTAACGTAAAAATAGCAGCATCAATAGCAACAGAGTGTTTTGAATAAGACTTTCCATAAATGTAGAAAAAGACTTTATCATTCTTATCCTCTGAATCGGGAACAATACTCAATGCTTCATTATATAAACCATTAAAGACATTCCGAAGTTCATTTTTTGCAAAATCGCTATTTAGTTCAAAAAAGTCGGTTATTGCGTATTCATTTTTTCTGTGACTTTTCAAATACACCGCCACATTTTCACTTAACTTATTGAACAAAATTTTATTCCCAAAATCTGGATTTATAGGAATTATTTCTTGTTGTGGATTAGTTTTTACATTGAGCAAATAATCTACCACATCTTTCATTACCCCATATTCCACATCAATACTCTCGGAAGATGGAATTACGATAATATCAGATATTGTTGTTTCATCTAAACTCAAAAAAATATCCTCTAAGTCTTTTGATAGAAACGGGTTTACTGTAATTTCAGTATAATGATTTCTTATATTTTGAAGTTCATTATATAGACTTGGATATGCTCCCTTATATTTGTCATTTACAACATAAAAGAAAAACCTTATGGGTGTAATAGTCTGCCAATATGAATATAATCCATTGAAATCCTTTACAAGCTTCTCAATGGTTTCTTTTTCTTTTAACTTGACATCTTCCGGTGCATATACCTGATAGTAGGTTCCGGTTGTATTATCAAAGCCATCATTTTTTCTGTCACCATATTGTCCCTGAGGCTTAACCTGCCGAAAATTAGGATTATGGCGTTGCATAACTTGCGTAAAGAAAGTTTCAAACGCAGCACCATCACACGAATAAATGCGATTCTGAAATATTAGACGGGCAATATATCTGGTATTTCTATCCATTTTGCAAAGGTAGCAATTCTTCCAATTTCTTCCGTGAATTTCAATGATTCTTTTCACATTGCTTTTTATAATAAAAATATCATTCTGCAAGCAAATGGTCAAAAATATCAGAATGTCAAAAAATGGTCTTTTTTTTCTTCGATATTTGAGGTGATTTTGGGCTTTTAACACGAAAAACGCAAGGATTTGGGGGTTTGGCAAATACAAAAAGACAGCAATGATGAGTTGAAAATTGAAAATTGAAAGTATAGAGCGGGAATGATGCTCTACTATTTGTATTTTCCTTTCAATGGCTGCCATAACGTTATCAAGGTGCTCAAGGGATTTAAGGGCATTATAGATCTTAACAGATCTTAATATTAACCAAATAATAACTAATATTAAATGCTATTCACAATTCATCCTCATCTCTTCGGGAAATCATTTAGATGATTTTAAAAAT
>BNTS01000051.1 GCA_025996775.1 Bacteroidia bacterium
CTGAAGCATCATCGAACACCTCTACTCTATTCCTGTCGTTCTGGTGGAAACTCTGATGGGTTTGGTTTACAGAGAAAGCTACATATCTGCCGGAAGGATGCCAGGAGGGATAGACTAAGGCCGACATTGTTTCGGCTGTCTTAGTGTTCAGCTTCTCTATCTTGTCTCCATCGATAAGCAGTGTGCCGGCATTGGCAGCCCGCATGTGGAAAAGCATCTTATCGGGGTTTTGCATGCAGAACGAGTGGCAGTTCATGCAATTCTTATCCGTCAGTTTATTCTCCATGATGGCCGATTCGGAAAAGGTTTCCAGATTACGCTGATAAATACCCATCCGGTTCCAAAGCTCGTATCCCGGTTCAATCAGGCGATAGGCTATATAGGGGTCTATCGGTTCGGTGGCTACATATATACTAAAGGGAGTATAGCTTACCCACTCTCCCGTCTTGGCACAGACAGATATTTCGATGGATGAGCCTTTTGCGGAAACCAACAACTTCTTCCAAGCTGAAGCCGGTATCTTAAACTGTCCCTTCTGCGCCTTTATGGTCAGCTTCTCACTGCCGGTTTTCAATTCAGCATAAGCCTCCTTGCAGAGAGTGGTCAGGGTAAAGTTGAGCGGGGCAATCATAGCCGGAATAGTTACTCCGGTATAATCGGGGAAGATATCCGGCAATGCGCCTGCATCTTTCGCTTCCGGCAGCGTGTAGGTGCACGAGAAGCAGAAAGCGAGCAACGGGAGTATATAACAAAGTCTTTTCATCATGAGTCTTTTTACTTAAACATAAAATAAAACCAGTAGGTATCGCCAAACGAACGTTGCAACAAGCCCTTCAAAGCCGCAGAGTTGCCACTGCGATTTCCTTCCACAACTTGTTTTTTGTAGTCCATGAAGCGCTGTATCACGGCATCAGACACCCGGTAGCGAATCCAGTTGTCCGGGTCTTTCTCGGATAGCAGAATGACGGCTTCCTGAAAACTGCGCGGAAGCACGGGAAGCGCCGGCGTACCGAAATAGCGCTCTATCAAAGCCTGGAATTGTGTCACATTCTTCGACAGCAGATAAAACGCGCCAACATATTCTATTGAAGTACGAGCCGAGGCAGGATTTGCCTCCGCTATCTGCTGAAGTTCCAATTCCAAGCCGTCTATCAACGACAGCGATTGGCTATCCACCAGCGATCGGCGCTTTTCTCCCAACAAAGAATCCTTCTCCACTTCCGCATCCTGATAAAGGAAACGCCGATGGGCCGACGCCCACTCTTTATAGGCAAAGGTATGTTCCAGGATAGAGATATATTTTTCAGCAACGGGATATTCTCCGTATATCAGGTTTGTTTCCACCAAGCGTTTAATCATACGTCCGTTTCCGGCGCTTATCGCACTAATGTTGGCCTCGAAAGCCATCTCCTGAGCCGGAGCCATATCATTCATGGCAAAATATATATCGCTGAGCATGATAGAGGAAGAGGCAGTTTTATTCCAGCTGATAACCAAGCCTTGCGGCCCATGCTGGTCGTACATGAAGAGTTTCTCTCCCAGCTCGCCTTTATGAGATAAAGCCAGATTGGCATAGCTGATATAGAGATAATTGTTCAAGGGGCCTTCGCACCGCTTCAGTATCTTATCCCATTGCTCCGTCCGGCTGTAGTAATCAAGTTCTTTCATGACGGACTCTTTATCTCCATACGCATCCACGCCTACCTTAAATATAATAGCTATCAATATAAACAGAACAGCCGTTTCTATCCATAGCCTTTTTCCACTTGCCGCTTGCCGCTTCTGAAGGAAATAAGCTAGGAGGAGAAGCAACGGCAACGACCACCAGGCGAAATAAATCACCTGCTTGGGCGCCAGGCTGACATGATAATAACCGTCGGGTAGGAAGGCAAGCCGAAATTCACCGTAGACAGCAAAAAAGACACTCAGTATCCCTATCAGCAACGCCTCAAGCAGGAGAAGCAGGGGTAGGTAATGACGAGGCGAGGAAAACAGCAGTTCATAGACCACAGCCAGTACGGCATAGAGTGCAAACACAGGCCCTGCCGCATAAAACAAAAGCCCGGTTGCCAGCAGATGCCCTGTCAAGCGAACCGGAAACGGCTTCAAGCCGAGAATCAAATAGAGTGTTGCCAGCAGAAAGAGGAAAGCCATCGTTCCATACATCAGATAATTGAAGTCGAACTGGATGAAAAGCAAACCCATGACAGGCAACAAACAAAGCAAAAGCATCCGATCTGCCGCCTGAGGCGCTATCCGCTTCAAGAGGGCATACGTCAGAACACCGGCCGCCGTGAGCAAAGCTGCTGTAATAGCCGCACCGGCATAAGGCAAAAGGAAAAACTGCACCAGAAACTCAGCCGCCACAAAAGCGCATCCCCCCGGTTGCATCAGATGCTCCGAAATATAGGGCAAGGTTTGTTGAAACAACTGGTTTTGCTCGATGGAATAAAAATGAAATTCACTGTAAACTTGCAGGAATGTGAATAGCACCCCAAACACAACCGGCCCCAATAACAAGCCTTTATATTTGATACATTTATTCATTAACAGTCCCTGACTTTTTCATTTATTCAGCAAACATACATAATATATATTGAAAATGAACCTTTTTCAGGGTATAAATCAGGGCAAACGCATTTAAAAATGCTGACCCCAAAAAGATATATCCACATTTCCGTATGCCGTCAGGCATGCGGATACGCAGATATTAAGCTACCGCGGAGCGGTTTCACTTTTGTCGGAAAAGTCAAAAATAGCAGAATGTCAGAATTGACAGAATGTCAAAAAATGGTCTTTTTATTCTTCGATATTTGAGGCGATTTTGGGCTTTTAACACGAAAAACGCAAGGATTTGCGGGTTTGGAAAATACAAAAAGACAGCAATAATGAGTTGAAAATTGAAAATTGAAAGTAGGAAGCGGGAATGATGCTCTACTATTTGTATTTTCCTTTCAATAGCTGCCATAACGTCATTAAGATGCTCAAGGGATTTTAGGGCATTATAAATCTTAATAGATCTTAATGTTAACCAAATAATAACTAATATTAAACACTATTCACAATTCATCCTCATCTCTTCAGAAAATCATTTAGATGATTTTAAAAATGATCTAAATGAAATTTCCAAATTATGCTGATGACGTCCGACAATCATCTAAATGATTTCCCCAAAAGAAGCCGTCTTTTCAAAATATTTTTCCTAAATCGCGACAAAATCTTTACATATCCGCGAACTTTGGCCGTTTTCGTCGAAACTCCGAATTTCTCGTAACACAAAAAAGCCCCTTTTCCTGACAAATAGGGGCTGTTTTAACTTTTTTTAATTGACAAATGAAAAATAACATTCTCATAAAATCAATCAATTACGAATGACAAATTAGCCCTTTTCACCCCATTCTATGGAGTTTTTAAAAATATCTTTCAAATTTGTATGCCTAACGGCATACAGGGACGTATTTCCACCGATAAATTATGAGAGAAAATCAACCGAATCCGAAGGATTCACATATTTATAGCCATGATTGGCACCCACGCCATTATTCGATCCCTTTGGGATCGCACATCATGCAGGTTGAGATTTTTCTATAAATATACGACCCGATGGGTCGGAAGAAGCTGTACAACGTTGCAGTTGCCGGATGAACCGGGAATAACCATTCTCTATCGCAGATATATGCTTTTTTTTAAATGCGTTTGCCCTGGGTATAAATATATTTTCAGGAAATAGGTAAAAAATATTGACATTTATTTGGTTGTTTTTATTTAATTCTTACATTTGCACAATCACATACTAAGTTGAATTAACCTATTACTATTAATGACCCAAAAATTGATAGACGCTTTTTTGAATTCTTCTGCATTCTTTATTTTGGATAAATTCCAATTTAGAGCTATTGTGTCATTGTTTTTTAACGCATTATATTTGTGTGTTTCAGATATTTGTGTAACACACACACACACACACACACACACACACACACACACACAGGTCTCGCGCGTTAATATACAACAATCTTATCATATATACAAGAGAGTCTGGTCTTTATCGGGTGTACAGCAACTATTGGCGGAAAATGAGTATAGAAGGACGGGGAAATCCGTCCTTCTATACTCATTGTAAATTCCTATACAATAATAATAATAGAATATTAACCATTAAAAAGAATTGCCAATGAAGAGAAGCCCATAGTAATTTAAACGAGACGGACAGGGCGTAGAGCGCTCACCGGCAAAATAATTTATTTATTAATCTTTTATATCGAAACAAATGTGTGTTTTTAAATCTATATACTAATCTTAATACATAGTAATGAATGAATAAAGCAGATTTTTTGAAACGTGTGGTTCTGGGGACTATACTGTTGCTGTTCAGTGTGGCATCCGTATTTGCAGTTGTTGACAACCGCCTCCCTTCTAATACCACGAGTGGTGTAACTCAGCAAGGACGCAGGGTTACAGTTATTGTTACAGATGACATTGGACCGATTATCGGTGCCAATGTAGTGGTTAGAGGTACAACGAATGGCAATATCACCGATATGGAAGGGAAAGCCATTCTTGAAAATGTCCCAAACAATTCTATTCTGGCAGTATCATTTATCGGCTATATCTCTCAAGAGATTTCTGTTGGTAATCAGACTACCATTCAGGTTAAACTTGCAGAAGATTCGCAAAAAATCGATGAGGTTGTGGTTGTTGGCTATGGAACTCAGGCAAAGAAGGACATCACAGGTTCTGTGGCTGTGGTATCTGCCGAGGCGTTACAAGATGCACCGGTTGCCACTTTTGCAGAAGCTTTGCAAGGTAAGGCCTCCGGTGTTTATGTATCTTCAACGGGTGCTCCGGGTTCTCCTACTACCATCCGTATCCGTGGTGTAGGCTCTGTAAATGGATCCGACCCTCTGATCGTTGTAGACGGTGTATCTAATGCGCCTATCGAATCTGTAAATCCAAGTGATATAGAGTCTTTCCAAGTATTGAAAGACGCCTCGGCAACGGCTATCTACGGTGCAAAAGGGGCTAATGGCGTTATTATCATAACCACCAAGCAAGGTTCGAAGAGTGGACGCGTTCGTATCAACTACGACGGTTATGTAGGTGTTGCAAAAATGGCCAATAGCGGATTTGATGTGTTGAACGGATGGGAAAGCATGGAGTTTGTAGCTCAGGGTATGGTAAACGCTCGTAATCTGCGGGGTGTTACTTATTCTCATGCCCAGTTTGGCTCTTTGAATGCCCAAGACCAGCTCACCATGCCGTATGCAACCAAGCCTGCCGGTTTATCCAAAGAACAGGTGATCCAGCAGTTTGGAAGCATCGCTGCTTGGGAAGCATCGTATAAGCCCGACGGCGCCAATTCATGGGCAAGGTCTGCATACTATCAGATGCTGGAAGACGGAGCTTCGGAAGCTGAAGCTCGTGCCGGTACGGATTGGTATGATTTAATAGTCCAAACCGGAAAGGTTCAGGATCACCAGTTATCCCTTATGGGTGGAAACGAGAAGGGAATGTATTCCATGTCATTGGGTTACAGTTCACGCGAAGGTACGTTAAAGGCGTCTTTCTTCGACCGTTATTCTCTGCGTATCAATGCCACCTACAATCCGACGAAATATCTTACGATCGGACAGAATACCAATCTTTCTGCTATGGAAATGGGTGGAGAGCGCGGAAGAACGGGTGATGATACCATGTTTGCCCAAACATACACGACACAGTCCTGGGTTCCTGTTAAAAACATTGGTGGCGATTGGGCCGGTTCGCAATCTGCTGAAGGCGGGCGTAGCGTATCCCCCTTAAATACGGCAGCCAACCAGGCAAACAACACGAATAAGAGCTTTAGGGGACAAACCGCCCTGTTTGCTGAAGTGAAACCCATCGACGGCTTAAGCTTCCGTACGCAATACAGTGCAAGTCTTATGGGAGGATGGACGACTGAATTCGCCCCCATTTCTATTATGGCGAACAAGGAAGGATCGTCAAACAACCAATTCACGGAGGTGGGAAACTGGAATTTGGACTGGCAATGGACCAATACGGTCACTTATGCAAAGACATTCAAGGAAGACCATAGCATAACCATTGTGGTAGGTAGTGAGGCCTTAAATGAGAACCTGGGAAGACGTATCCAGGCCAGGCGTATTAATTATGCGTTCGAGGGTGAACCCAATACTTGGATCATTAATAACGGTTCTTCCTCCAATATGTCTAATGAAGGCACAATGAACCAGCACACAACCATGTTTGGCTTATTCGGACGTGGCGACTATTCTTATAAAGGCAAATACCTGGCTACCGTAACGGTTCGCCGTGATGCTTCCTCCAAGTTTGGTGCAAACAACCGTTGGGGAACATTCCCATCCATATCCGGTGGTTGGCGTATCTCCGATGAGAATTTCTTTGAACCAACCAAGAAGTTTTTAGATGACCTGAAGATCCGTGCCGGTTACGGTACAACCGGTAACTCCAATATCGGAGCTTACAACTACGCGTTCCAATATGGTACAGGTAACGCTTGGTTGTATTCAGTTACCGGCTCCGACAGTCAGGTTGCTACGGGATATGGTATAACCAACCTCGGCGACCCGGATGCAAAATGGGAAACCACCCGGATGCTTAACATCGGATTCGATGCAACGTTGTTCAACAACAAGATGACAGTAGGATTTGACTGGTACACCAAGAAGACAACCGACATGCTCGTGCCGGCCAACTGGTCTTACCTTGCAGGAAATGCTACCAAACCGCAGATCAATATCGGCGACATGGAAAATAAAGGTATCGACCTGAGCATTGGCTGGAGAGACAGAAAAGGCGCTTTCAGGTATAATATCACCGGGAACATTTCTACTTACCGGAATAAAGTACTCAGATTAGGTTCGTCGGACTTGTACAACAGTACACGTTTGAATAATGTAAGTATCACAACCGTGGGACAGCCTGTCGGTATGTTTAACGGATATAAAGTGCTGGGAATTTATAAGAGTGCAGATGAGGTGATAAACTACAAGACAAACGGACAAACCGTTGTTCCTTATGGTACTGCTTCCTTGGAAAGCTTGGATCCTACGACCTTTATTGGCCGTTATAAATTAGAAGATGTTAACGGTGACGGGAAAATCACGGCAGCCGACCGTACTATTATCGGTAACCCGCATCCCGATTTCACAGGTGGCTTGAATATCAGCTTAGGTTATAAGGCTTGGGATTTGACCACTTACCTGTATGCATCCGTAGGTAATGATATATATAAACACTATATGTTTTATACGCATTTCGGACAACTGCAAAGTAATTATTCCAAGGACAGACGCGACAACTCATGGAGTCCTGCAAATCCTGATGGTATTTATCCTTTATGGGCCGGTACTACGCAGGAAGGTTCTGAAGCAGGAAGTGAATCCAACTCCTTGTATGTGGACGATGGTTCTTACCTGAGAATGCAAACACTCACCATAGGTTACAGCCTGCCCAAGTCGGTGCTCAAGATAACCGGTTTAGAGAAATTGCGCGTGTATGCACAGGTGTCCAATGTGTTTACCCTGACCAAGTACCCGGGATTGGATCCTGAAGTACGTTCGGTTAACCCGGATGATTCAAACAGGTCTTACGACCGTAACAAAGGTGTGGATTTCGGTTCTTATGGTGCTCCCCGCCAGTTTATTTTCGGCGTTAATGTTTCATTCTAATAAATTTATCTGTATGAAAAAAATATATATATTCTTAATATTTGTAGCTGCCGGATTAGGAATGACGGCATGCTCGGATTTTTTGGAGATAAGGCCGGTCGGCGCTGTTGACGAAACGGCTCTGCTGAACAAAGATGGTATTGACAAAACGATTGCCGGTCTATATTCCTCATTGCTGCCTACGGAATATTTTGAACAGCCGGTCACTAATTATGCATACGGCGATGTGATGGGCGGGAGCGCCAATAAAGGTTCTGCCTTTTCCGACCAACCGGCATTTACCAACCTGGAACAATATGCCTTTACCACTGACAATCCCTATTTTCTGCAAAAATGGAGAAGCGTGTATAACGGTGTGTTCCGTTCCAATGTACTCATTTCCATGGCAACCAAGATTCAAGACCAGCTTGCTGCCTTGCCGGGAGAACAGAAAGACTTTTACACGGAAACAATCGCCCAAGCTCACTTCTTCCGTGCTTTCTGGCATTTTGAAGCGGTCAAACTCTTCGGGGCTGCCGTTCCTTACATAGGTACGGAAGAATATAATTCGTCTGTAAACCCTCAGGTGTCGAACGTTGACGAATCAGGCAACTATATTTATATTTGGGATAAAATAGAGGCTGATTTCCAGTATTCCTATGACAACCTGCCTGCTACTTGGACCACCCAGTTTGGACAAGTGAATAAATGGGCTGCCGCCGCTTTCCTGGCTAAAGTGAAGATGTATCACTCTTCTCCATATAATGGAACGAATGCAACCGTCAACAAATGGGCAGAAGTAAAAAGCCTTTTGGAAACCATCATTGCAAACGGCGTTGATAGCAAGGGTGTGAAGTACCAATTGGCTGAAACATATCAGGATCTTTATATGGCCGGTAAAAGCGACTGGACAGGTGAATCTATCTTTGACGTTCAATTAGCAATCTCGGGCACACAAACCAACACCAATGCGATAAATGGTTCGCCGCATATCGCCATGAGCGGGGCTTTGGGCAACAACGGATGGGGCTTCTACCAGCCTTCTTACGATATGGCCAATTCCTATATCGTTGACGATGCAGGCCTTCCCCTGATTGACAAATCGTACCAGTCAAAGCCTACACTGACGAAAGTGATAACCGGCAACAACAGTCCGGAAACCGATTTGACCGTGTATACAGACCCGCGCATAGATATCAGTATGGGACGGTTTAATACGCCTTATTTGGATTATTCTGTACCTGTTTCCATCGACGGCTGGGTACGTGAGTTATCAAACGGGGGGCCTTACCTGAACAAGAAAAACATGCCAAATAAAGCCGATAAAGGAAGCACGAGCGTAGTAACCTCTGCCGGTTCAACGGCCAAGAATTACCACTTGATTCGCTATGCAGATTTACTTCTGTGGTATGCTGAAGCTTTGATAGAAACAGGTAATTCTACAGGCGCCTACCCCATTCTCAACCAGATAAGGACACGCGCTGCCAACGCTTACGTGAAAGCTGCCGACCCGGCCACAATGGAAGAAACAACTTCCTCCTACGTGCTTGACGACAAGGTGAACAATAAGAAGTTGGAGAATGCCGCCGCCAATTACCGTATTGGCCTTTATCCCGAATCCCAGTTCACGAGCAAGGAGAAAGCCCTCGAGGCCCTGCGCTTTGAACGCAAGATAGAGATGGCTCTGGAAGGACACAGATGGTACGACCTCGTACGTTGGGGCATTGCCCGCGAAGAACTCATTAATTTCCTGAACTACGAACAAAAGTATTTGGGTAAATATGCAGCTTCAACGTACGAATCCAAATGGGTAACCATGCCCATCCCCAACAATGAAATCATCACTATGCAAGGCCTTTTAGTTCAAAACGAAAACTGGAAGTAACCCTGCCCTCTCAAAAAAAAAAAGAGACTACCCATCCGGGATAGTCTCTTTTTTTTACCCATGCCATTCGCTCAAGTCAACTGCATCGCACCGTCATCTACGATACTTTACCGTCGTCAATAAATTCAATGGTATAACGTGCATATAGCCATCGGGAAATAACTATTCTCCATTGCAGATACATGCATTTTTTTTGGCAGATACCTTGATAAGTTTTATAAGAAGCCGTTATCTTTTCAGTTCAACGCTCCGGAAAGCCTCCGGTCATTTTCGATTACCGGGATTCCAAGATTAATTATTTCGATAAGATGCTCAAACAGCGAAACAGATACTACAATAAACTTCGAAAATAACGATATATCGGATAGGTTATATCTAATTTGAAAAATTATTTTATCTTTGCGGCATAACGTAAGAGATTGGAATCATGCGAATTGATATATTGACTGTACTACCTGAGATGATTGAGGGGATGATTCATTGCTCGATTGTACAGCGGGCACAAGATAAAGGGTTGGCAGAGATTTATTTGCACAACCTGAGGGATTATACGGAGAATAAATGGCGCAGGGTGGACGATTATCCCTTCGGAGGCGAAGCGGGCATGGTGATGCAGATCGAGCCTGTTGACCGCGCCATTACGGCGCTGAAGGCGGAACGTACGTACGATGATATCATCTACACCTCGCCCGATGGTGAAACCTTCAACCAGCCTATGGCCAACGCCATGTCGCTGCAAAACAACTTCATCATCCTTTGCGGGCATTACAAAGGAGTGGATTATCGCATACGCGAACATCTTATTACGCGTGAGATATCCGTTGGCGACTATGTGCTCACCGGTGGAGAACTGGCAGCCGCTATTATTACCGACGCCGTGGTGCGTCTTATTCCCGGAGCTATCGGCGACGAGCAGAGCGCCCTTTCCGACTCCTTTCAGGACAACCTTCTGGCCCCGCCCGTCTATACCCGCCCGTCAGACTATAAAGGATGGAAAGTGCCCGACATTTTACTATCAGGCCACCAACGTAACATCGACGATTGGCGCCTCCAGCAAGCCCATGAACGCACCGCTCGCCTTCGTCCCGACCTCCTCCAAAAATAATATTTTATTTCTTATGCTTTACCAGCATTAGTTCCATTAACGGTTTCTTTTAAAGGTAGTCGAGACATGACGGGGGATTTTTTGGTTACCCCATTTTCTTTAATATTAGCTGTTGTATACTGTTAAATAATTATTATTTAGCCAAAAATGTTTTCTTTCTGCGTATTGTTTAGTTAATTTTGCGCCAAAATGAAACAAGTAAAAACGGCTCTATTTGATTTTGATGGTGTGCTTGTAGATACTGAGCCAATCTACGATGTGTTTTGGAATGCAGCAGGCATTCGTTACCAAAGCGGTATACCTGACTTTACTGCAGTCATCAAAGGAACCATCCTCCCTGATATTCTGAAGAAATACTTTTCAGACCGTCCACGTGAGGAGGTGGAACAATTAAGGAGCGAGGCCATCGCATACGAGCAAACGATGCCACTACCCGCACTGCCCGGCTCGCTTGAGTTTCTAAGCCTGCTGAAGGCCCACGGGGTCAGGATGGGCTTGGTTACCAGTTCTGATTCGGCCAAGGTTGAGCGAGCCATTGTCTTGTATCAACTGGAAGGCATGTTTGACACGATGGTCACTGCTGACCGCATCACGAAGGGGAAGCCTGCCCCGATGTGTTATCTCCTGGCAGCCTCCGACCTCGAGGTGTCTCCTCAGGATTGCCTTGTGTTTGAAGATTCCTTCAACGGCATCAAAGCCGGAACATCAGCAGGCATGAGAGTGATAGGCCTCAGCACCACAAACCCGCCGGAAACGCTGGAAGACAAGGTGTACCGCGTGATACCGGACTTCAGGGGAATCACTTTTGATGATTACCTCGAATGGAGTAAATAAGCAGGAACGACAACCATTTTACCGTAAAAAAAGTTTTTTTAGGCGAAATAGTTGTGTGGGTTAAAAATAATGTTTTACTTTGCGCCCTGATTGTGAGATCGCATATACTTTATTGCAAATAATATAATAAGATACAGAGATGTCTAAGATTTGTCAAATTACCGGAAAAAAAGCAATGGTTGGGAACAACGTTGCCCACTCAAACAAACGGACCAAACGTAAGTTTAACGTGAACCTGTTTACAAAGAAATTCTATTGGGTGGAACAAGATGCCTGGATTCGTCTGAATATATCAGCAGCAGGCCTTCGTACCATTAACAAGGTAGGTTTGGATGCCGCGTTGAAAAGCGCCGCAGACAAAGGGTATTTAAACGCATAATATTGGAGGAAACAAGAAATGGCAAAAAAAGCAAAAGGAAACAGAATCCAAGTTATTTTGGAATGCACAGAACATAAGGAAAGTGGTTTGCCAGGAACATCTCGGTATATTACCACCAAAAATAGAAAGAATACTACGGCACGTATGGAATTGAAGAAATACAATCCCATCCTCAAACGTATGACAGTTCATAAAGAAATTAAGTAATAGGAGATTTAAACAATGGCAAAAAAAGCAGTTGCATCATTTAAGAAAGGCGAAGGTCGTACCTATTCAAAGGTAATAAAGATGGTAAAGTCTCCTAAAACGGGGGCATATATCTTCCAGGAAGAAATGGTTCCTAACGAAGGTGTAAAAGACTTCTTCGCGAAGTAATTAATACGAAGTTTGTTTATAAAATAAGGCAGCACCCTTCCCTATTATATATAGGGTAGGGTGCTTTTTTTTAGGATGAACCAAAATTGATTCTTATATTTGAAAGAATGGAGCAATGTTATTCGCACAGAATTAAGGCAGAAAGCCCAATAAACAACGGTAAATAAGTAAATAAATCAAACAATAAATGTATGTTTATTTACAAAACAGCCATAATCATTCTCTTTGGCTCAAGCTGTAATATAAAGCATATTATATCAATAAATTAATGCAAATTGATAAAGTAGCATTTTAATAATAATTAAATGTAAAAACAATAATCACTTGATTTATCTCAAGTTTTGAAAGAATACATTTAAATTGTATAACAATATAAATTTATGTCCTGCAGGGGTGTGACTAATGTCACGCCCCTATGTGTTTCAAGCGGTAAAGTGAATATTAGTTTGTATCTTTATAGCCAAAAATGATACATAATGGCTAAAACAAAGACTGTATATGTTTGTTCTAATTGCGGGGCGGACTCTCCGAAATGGGTAGGTAAATGCCCGAGTTGTGGCCAGTGGAATACGTATGTGGAGGAGGTAATTGCCAAAGAGTCATCGGCAAGTCGCTCTATCCCGGGATTGGTTGACAGGGAGAAGGCTCGTCCCGTGTTATTGCGCGATATTACTTCAACTGAAGAGCAGCGTATCGACATGGGCGACGGTGAATTGAATCGTGTGCTGGGAGATGGATTAGTGAAAGGTTCACTCGTATTGATAGGCGGTGAGCCGGGTATCGGGAAATCTACATTAGTCCTGCAAACGGTATTAGGACTTAAAAACTTGAAAACCTTGTATGTATCGGGCGAAGAGAGTGGACAGCAACTGAAGCTACGCGCCGACCGCCTGAAGCACGATAACCCTGATTGCTACATCCTTAGCGAAACCAATCTGGAACAAATCTTTGTGCAGGCCAAGAATGTGGAGCCTGATTTGCTGATTGTTGACTCCATACAAACCGTATATACCGAAATGGTAGAATCCTCTCCGGGAAGTATTACACAGATACGCGAATGTAGTGTAGCCATTCTTAAGTATGCCAAAGAGAACGGAGTACCTGTCCTGTTAATCGGTCATATCAACAAGGAGGGAAGCATTGCAGGCCCTAAAGTACTGGAGCATATCGTTGATACAGTACTTCAGTTTGAAGGAGACCAGCATTATATGTACCGTATCCTCAGAAGCATCAAGAACCGCTTTGGAAGTACGGCTGAGCTGGGTATTTACGAGATGCGTCAGAACGGACTCCGGGAGGTAAGTAATCCTTCGGAACTACTTCTTACACAGAATCATGAAGGCTTAAGTGGAGTGGCTATTTCTGCCGCTATCGAGGGTGTGCGTCCTTTTCTTATTGAGACGCAGTCGCTCGTTAGCTCTGCCATTTATCCCACGCCCCAACGTAGCGCTACGGGCTTCGATCTTCGCCGTATGAACATGTTGCTGGCTGTGCTTGAGAAGCGTGCAGGCTTCAAGCTGATTCAGAAAGACGTTTTCCTCAATATAGCAGGAGGTCTGAGGGTGAATGACACGGCTATCGACCTTGCAGTAATCAGCGCCATCCTGTCTTCGAGCTTGGATATCAGCCTGGAACAGGGCGTTTGCTTGACGGGTGAGGTAGGTCTTTCGGGCGAGATTCGCCCCGTAAATCGCATCGAACAGCGCATCCTTGAAGCAGAAAAGTTAGGCTTTACCCGCATCCTTATCCCCCACAACAACCTCAAAGGTTTTGATTCTTCCAAATGTAAGATACAGATTGTGCAGGTAAAGAAGGTGGAAGAGGCTTTCAGACAATTATTTGGATAGAAGAATGTTATAACAAATACAGACAAATTACATGATACACGAACTACAAGTACGTATTTTGCCCGAAGAAGCGGCCAATGAGCAATCACTCAAACGGGTAGCCAGCCATGAAACAGGGGCTGACCTACAGGACATCAAAGCTGTCCGCGTACTGAAACGCTCAATAGATGCTCGTCAGCGTACCATATACATCAACCTTCTGTTGCGCATCTTTGTAAACGAAGAGCCGGAAGAGCTTGAATACATCCCCACTGAATATAAAGATGTTTCTGCCGGTCGACCTGTTATTGTAGTAGGAGCGGGGCCGGGCGGTCTATTTGCCGCCCTTCGTCTCATAGAACTGGGACTTCGCCCGATCGTACTCGAAAGGGGTAAGAATGTGCGCGATCGAAAGAAAGACATTGCCCTAATAAGTCGTGAACATACTGTAAATCCGGAATCGAATTACTGCTTTGGCGAGGGTGGAGCGGGAGCCTTCTCCGACGGAAAACTCTATACTCGTAGTAAAAAACGAGGCTCGGTAGAGAAGATTCTGAACGTTTTTTGCCAACATGGAGCCTCTCCAACGATTCTTTCAGACGCCCATCCGCATATAGGGACGGATAAATTGCCACAAGTTATTGAAAATATGCGTTTGCAAATTTTGAAATCAGGAGGTGAAATTCATTTTGAAACGCGTGTGGATTCTTTTATTGTAAATAGTAATATACTTGAAGGTGTAGAAACAAATACAGGAAAATCATTTTTTGGTCCGATTATACTGGCTACCGGTCATTCTGCGCGAGATATTTATTCATATCTGCATCAGCAGAAAATACAAGTTGAAGCCAAAGGAACCGCTCTGGGAGTGCGTTTGGAGCATCCTCAGGAGCTAATTGACAGTATTCAGTATCACCGGAAAGGGAGTAGGGGAGAATACCTGCCTGCAGCAGAATACAGTTTTGTCACTCAGGTGGAGAAGCGGGGTGTCTATTCTTTTTGCATGTGTCCGGGTGGTTTTGTTGTGCCGGCGGCAAGCGGACCTTGTCAGGTTGTAGTGAATGGCATGTCGCCTTCCAATCGTGGTTCTAAATGGGCCAACGCAGGAATTGTGGTGGAAGTACATCCGGAGGATTTCCCGGAATATGCACAATATGGCGAATTAGCTATGATGAAGTTTCAGGAATGGTTAGAGGAACAAGCCTGGATAAACGGTGGCAAACAGCAGATCGCCCCTGCCCAACGGATGAGTGATTTTGTATTTCACCGTACCTCTGCCGACCTGCCCGTTTCGTCTTATTCGCCCGGATTGACCATCTCCCCCTTGGATGTATGGCTTCCCTCGTTCATCTCCTCCCGGCTGAGGGAAGGTCTTCGTCATTTTGGACGCTCGTCCAACGGCTTCCTTTCCAACGAGGCCCAATTAATAGGCGTAGAAACGCGCACCTCGTCTCCCGTACGCATCCTGCGAGACAAAGAAACCTTCCAGCACGTAACGCTAAAAGGTCTCTATCCCTGCGGTGAAGGTGCCGGCTATGCCGGAGGCATCGTCTCAGCCGCTATCGACGGCGAACGCTGTGCCGAAGCCCTCAGCCAAACATTTATTTAATAGTGATGCTGATGATGCGGATGTCTTTTTTTGGGCGGTCGTAGGCGTCTCGAGGTTGCGAGGCTATTTGATCCAAGACGTCGAAGCCGGAGGTTAGTTCGCCGTAGATGGTGTATTGACCGTCTAAATGAGGAGTGCCGCCAATGGTGGTGTAGGCCTCTCGCTGTTCTGAGGTGAATATAAGGTGGCCGGGGGTGGCGATTATTACTGAATCTACTTTGGCATTTATTTCAACAGCACGTTTGTTGTACTCTACGGGATTTGATGCTCTGAGAGAATCCAACTCCTCACGTATGGGCAGATAGTAATCATTCATCGCTTTTTTGCGTATGGGGGCATTCTTTATGATCTGCATGGTGTCGAGTTCACCGGGGCGATACACCTTACCTTGCACGATATAGAACTGCGACATATCCGATTTCTTCTGCGGATTGATTTCGTCGCCTTGACGGGGAGCAGCCAGCGCACCTTTCTTATGGAAGTATTGATCGCGAAACTCAGGAAGTATCTCCGCATTCCGGTCGCCAAAGCCTACACGCGCTCCTTCAGGGGCATTCTTCGAATCAGGCGAGCCACCTTGAATCATAAAGTCCTTTATAACACGAGTAAAGAGGGCGCCATTATACTCTCCCTTAGTAGCCCGCTCGATAAACGTCCGCGTATGATTCGGCACATCAGGATACAACTTCGCTTCCATCGTTCCCACATTGGTAGTAATCACCACTGTCTTCTCCTGAGCCTCCAAGCCAAGGACTGTTATCAGCAATCCCACAAATGCCAACTTAAATTTCTTTTTCATCCTATATATATTATATGTGATGCGCAAAGATAAATCTTTTCAGGGGCCAAGCAAAAAAATACGGGACGAGAGCTATTTTATTTCGGATGGGAACGGTTCCACCAAGGATTATTAACAAAGGACATTCTTAGGACAATAGACATATTATCAATGTATAATCTATATCCTGAGAATGTCCTTTTTTTCATGATATGTATGTTAAGAAAAAGGGGGTGACTTTTTAGTCACCCCCTTATATGTTCTTAATCGGGGAGATTTTCTATAAGTTGGAAGGAGTTGAATAATCCGTTTGAGAGGCGTAGTTTAATGGTATAAACATTGCTTCTCTCAATCTTTATATTGCCTCCGTTTAGTTCCAGTTTTTCAGGCGTACCTCCAAAATTGATATCCCAGCTATCGTTGGCACGGAACTTAAACTCTTTACCACCTTCAAGTGGGGCAGTTACAACCCATTCGTTCAATGCCTTGTCATAGGTCATGGGGGTGCTTGCATCCCATCCTTTGGGAGTAGCATCGCCAATGATTCCCCATTCCGTCAACGTTTGTTGATAGGTGAGGGTATTGAGGTCGGCCTTCAGGTGATAGAAACCCGGATCTGCTTTCAGATTACCACCCGTGGGGTCTAACTTGTCGTAGGCAGTTACTCCGTAGTTGTCGTGATCCCAATCAGGGGCAGAAGTAAACTTATACTCGCCGTCGAGCCATAAAAAGCCGTCGTACACGAAGTCCGAGTTTTCCGAATAGAGCTGGGGAGCTGTAGCCGGATTCCATCCCTGATGATTGCCGGGGACGTAAAGTGTGGCGCTTGCCTCAACCGGAATAACACTGGCGGTAATCGGGCCTACATGATTAGCTTCTGTCTTAATCGTTGAAGTCCCTATATGAATATATACTGTTGTAATAATATTGAACATAACGGAATTTGGATTGGGCGCTTTCCCAAACATCGTTTTCAATATCTTATCCAAGTCACGAACCGTTACGGAAGCGCCATTTCCAACTGTTACGGAAGGTATTGGTGTTGAAATAACTGAGGTCTTTGTGGGCCATATATCATCATAAAGATGAATAGGTAAAATCTCCAGCACAAAGGAGAGGGTAGCTCCTTCTGTCACAGCAGCAGGAGCTTGGGATACTTTTATTACATTAATTAATGCCTCCTCGTCCAAATCGCCAAGGACAAGCGGACTTGCTAAATCACTTCCTGCCACCAATTGAACACTTGCGCTTTTAGCCATCTCCTGCTCGTTTGATTGAGGAGGTGCTACGTCTTTATTGAAATCCTCCGTACAAGCTGCAAGCCCTACGAGAAGGATGGAAATCAGATATATGAATGTATTTTTCATTTTAAATTGAATTTAAACTTAATTCTTTTATTATTCATTCTTTATTTTATATATCCCACGCCTGTGAGGAAATTCAAGTATGCTTTCTGTCCGGCAGTTACCTGTACACGGTCCTGATCGTCGCCCGTTGCACGGTAGGCAATCTTGCCGCTCAGGATGACAAATTCAGTCTTCCACCAATCGATGCCATCCAGCACGATACACATACGCAGTTCGTCGGATGCTTTGAATGCGGGTGATACAAAATCACCGGTTCCGTCGGCAGGTACGGTATACAGATTAGCCTCTTTGGCTTCCCAATCACCACCGTTTGTTCCACCAAACAGATACACGTTGGGAGGCAGGAACTCTATGTTGTATTTATAACTGCGTCCTTCTACCGTGGCTGTTACCACTACGATATACCAACCGGCATTGTTTATCTTGATATTGCCGCCGGAATCGTCCAGTCCGGCTAATGCTATGCTTGATTGAGAGAAACAATCTTCGGCATAGCCAATATCTCCGCCATCCCAAGCCTGGTTGCTGTTGAACTTGATTTCGGCTCCGGCAGGGAAGTATTGTATGCTCCAGAGCTTGCCCGGATTGGAATGAGTTTGTATCATGGCATAGCTATTTGCCCAGTTCCAATCATTGATGCTTCCGATGATATACATATTCTCCGGAAGTGTCATGGCATCTAAGGCAAAGTAGCCTAATACATGAGGAAGCTCTATTACGTTCGATAATACTTCCACGTTCTTACTTGCGGTAGGGGAAGCTTTCAAGCGAATATAGAGTTTAATAGGCATGATAGGATAATCAGCCTCATCCGTAATACCCAGCAGACCAACGATAGCTACAGCCAATTCGGTAGCATCTACATCCATACGGGCTGTGGTATAGGCGGTAGGAAGTGTCACATAATTCGGTACATCTCCGGTTGCTTCGTCGAACGAACCTTTAGTGGATATCTGTACGCTATATGAAGTGGCAGCCGTAAATCCGAAATCGGGTTGCGAGGTGGTCAGTTCTAATGTCTCCGAGTTCTTCAGGTCGTAGACTGCGGTGGCATAAGGCGGTACATTCAGCACAAAGGAGGTGGGAGTTTGAAGCACCGGATTACTGTCGCGGTCGGAATCGCACGACAGGAGCGCAAACATACAGCAGAATATCCCTAATATATTATTTAATTTCTTCATTTTTATATCGTTTTAAATCGTTATTAATAACCCGGATTCTGAACTAATTTGGAATTAGCCGTCATCTGGCTTACAGGTATAGGCAACAGGCTTAAATGGCTGCTTACAGACACGCCTTCGGGCACGCCGCCCTTCCAATCCCAGGTATAGCCTGAGGTGAATTTGTTGTAGCGGATCAGGTCTACCCGGCGCTGAGCCTCGAAATAAAATTCGCGTGCTTTTTCATCCAGCAGGAAGTCGAGTGTGAGTTCCGTATCGCTGATAGTAGCTGCATTGGCACGGATACGCAGGTCGTTGACGGCTTTGATTGCATCGGCTCTGCTACCTCCGGCCCTCAGGGTTGCTTCGGCAAAGGTAAGATTGGCTTCGGCCAGGCGGAACAAGGGAAAGTCCATATCGGGGAATTGCTTGTTTGGGTCGCTACCAATGGCGCCGCTCTTGGTGATATTTTTAAACTTGGTGGTTGAGTAGCCCTCTTTAAATTCGCTCGGTTTTTCAATCTCAAGGCTGCGGCCATCCGACCAGAACAGGGCGCGATCATCTTTTACGCTGCTTATGTTTCCGTTGGCTGCAAATTTTTTAATCAAGGCCGACCTTGCCCGGTTGCCACCCCATGCTTCGGTAGTTCCGAAAGTAGCCTCTGTATTCATATCGCCCGTAATGAAGCTGGCAATGAAGAACAGACCGCTCCACGAACGGGTATAGACACCGTCGTAACAAATAGGCATAATCATTTCGGACGAGGTGTTATTATCCGCCTTGAACATATCTTCGTATTTGGGGGTCAGACTGTAGCCTGCATCCATTACCTTCTTTGCGTAGGTAGCAGCATCTGCCCAGCGAGCTGTTCCGCTATACACTTCAGCATTGAGGTAGAGGCGTGACAGGAGCATCCATGCGGCAGCCTGGTCTGCACGACCGTATTCATTGCTGCGGGGAGCCTTCAGGGCCGATTCAATCTCTTTCAGTTCCTTTTCGATGTAACTAAACAAATCCGGGCGGGTAATCCTGTCGGGAACGTAGGCTCCGATACCGGTATTCTCGTCTACAAAAGGCACATTGCCAAATAAATCTACGAGATAGTAGTAATCGAGCGCACGGATGAAGCGCACTTCATTACGCTGGAGAGAAGTTTTCTCGTCGTCCTTCCCATCTATCTGAATCAGGAAGTTATTGCACTGCGCAATTTGGATATACAAGCGTGAGAACATGTTCAGAACAACTCCGTTGGAAGATGTAAACTGTGCAGAATTAAGCGGGAATACATCCACGTCGCCCGTCCATGCACAGATAGCTTCGTCAGTAGGAAGTTCATTCAGATTGAACATCATCCGCATCAAGCCTGAAGCGCCTTCGTCAGTATCGTCGATATCGGCTTCTCCTGCAGGACCTTTGTTTCCGGTAAGAGCCAAGCCCGCGTATATTTTGGCAAAATTGGCATCCTGATTAAAGTTAACATCCAGGTTGGGATTAATAGGCTTTACATCCAAGTCGCCTATACAAGAGGAGCCAACCAATGCCAGTATCAGTAAAACACAAGATAATATATATTTATTCATAATGATTTTAAAATTAGAAGGTGAGACTTAAACCTATCAGACTAACCAAAGGACGAGGATAGACATTTTTGTCTATACTGGAGGATTGCTGGATTGTACCTACCTCAGGATCTAATCCTTCATATTTGGTAATAACGAATGGATTCTGAGCGGTTGCATAAATACGGCCGTTCACTGTATTGAACAGATTCTTGAAGGTGTATCCCAAGGTGATATTGTCGCATCTGAGGAAGGAAGCATTCTGCACATAATAATCTGACTGATGCTGCATCAACATGAAGTTTGTCTCGAATGCAGACGAAGGTCTGTTAGACAGGAATCCTTTGTTGTTGATAAAACCTTCATCTAACGGTGCATTGGCAGAGGCTACATTATTATATACGTAGTTGTTGAAATTACCGCGTAGTGAGAAACTGAAATCCCAAGCCTTGTAAACTAATTTAGAAGTAACGCCAAGGATGAAATCAGGAGCCGGTTTCTTGTAAAAGTAACGGTCGGCATCGGTAATCTGTCCGTCGCCATTGCGGTCTACATACAACCCTTCAATAGGCTTACCTTTTGAATCATACACCTGTTGGAATACATAAAACGAGTTGATGGAATGACCTACGCCCTGTGCCTGAATCATGGTACCTGTACCTCCGGAAATGGTTCCGGTGGGAATAAAGGTAGCGTCATTATCTTGAGCCGTCAGCTTCTTGATGGTGCTTTCGCTCCACGCAGCATTGAAACCAAGATCCCATAGAAGGTTTTTGGTTGTAATCGCTTTGGCATTGATGGCAAACTCTACACCTTGGTTCTTCATCGAACCGATATTACTTACAATACGGTTTTTGAAGTTGGTACCGGCAGGCACATCGATTACATTGATCAAATCTTTCGTGTCGCGGTAGTAATAATCAATTGAAGACGTGATGCGGTTGTTCAGGAAACCAAAGTCTATACCTACATTATAGGTAGTCGTCTCCTCCCACTTCAAATCCTTGTTGTACCCGTTGGGGCGGGCAATAGGCACTTGCTTATTGTCGCCGAATTGATAGTATGCACCATCCTGCCCGGCAAAGTAAGTAGGCATATAGGGATAATCACCTTGCAGAATATCCTGCTGGCCGGTGATACCATAGCCCAGACGCAGCTTCAGGTCGGAGATGTCTTCAACATCCTGCATAAAGCCTTCTTCCTTGATGCGCCATCCCAAAGCTACCGAAGGGAACAAGCCCCAGCGATTGTCTGAAGAGAAGCGCGATGTACCATCGTAACGTACGGTAGCCGTAACCAGATACTTGTTTTTGAAAGAGTAGTTGGCACGTCCGAAGAAAGATACCAGGAAGCTTTCCGTCTTAAAAACGTAAGAAGTTGGATTGTTGCCCGGTATATTATTGTAAGCATTTTCTGTCGTGCGGTGGAAATGCTGCCATGAATAACCGCCCATTACGTCGAAGTGATGATCATTAATGTCTTTAGAATATTGAAGATAAAAATCCAATAACAAATTATACTTGTCAATAGTTTCAAAACCGGTTCGTCCATTATCAATATAACCGATGGGTGACTCTTTGGGATAATAAGTATCCTGAGTACCGGTGGCCAGATCCATACCTACATTTAGATTGGCTCTTAAATCAGGGAGGCCATGGAATTTGTAATCAAACTGGGCATTGCCCACAAGGTTCTTGGATGTGGCTTCATCTTGCTTTTGTTTAAGCATAGCGACAGGGTTTTTGGTTGCAATCGAAATAAACTCTTTACTTGTTTGGTCTTCCCAAGCAAAGTAGCCACCATATTTTGGGTTTCCATCCATCACGGGCTGCGTGGGGTCGAAACTAAGGGCGGCTCCAATGGCTTCGGTATCCGCAAACCGGTTCTTGGCTATCATCCCTTTAGCATTCAGGTTCATGTTCAGATGATTGTCAAATAAACTGGGATTCAAATTGAAGGCAGCCGTATAACGCTCAAACTTGGAGGTTTGAAGGATACCGTTCTGGTTGGTATATCCTACGGATACGCGGTAAGGCATATTGCTTAAACCACCCGTAACCGATACGTTGTGGTCTGTACCGATTCCTGTACGGAAAATTTCTTTCTGCCAGTCGGTATTGGCGTTTCCTAAAAGCTTGGCGGCACCTGATTCAGCACCGAAAGTGCCGGTAATGAAATTGCGATATTCGCCGGCATTCATTACCTCGATCTGGTTAATCTTCGTACTTACAGATACATTTCCGTCATACGAGATACGCGGGCGAGCACCTTTCTCACCCTTTTTCGTTGTAATAAGAATGACGCCATTGGATGCACGCGAGCCATAAATGGCTGTAGCCGAAGCGTCTTTAAGTACGGTAAACGTTTCGATATCGTTAGGGTTGATGGTACTAAGCGGATTGGACACTCCCTTGATACCTTCGTTGTCGATAGCGAAACCGTCAATCACAATCAGCGGGTTGTTACTGGCTGAAAGCGAAGCCCCGCCACGGATACGGATAGTAGCGCCTCCACCGGGAGCACCTCCGTCTGTTGTTACATTTACACCGGCTATCTTACCGCTAATCATGTCGGTAGCCGTGGTCGTTAGTCCTCTGTTCATGGCGTCTGGCTTGATAGCCGTTACCGAACCGGTTAGATCGTTCTTTCTGACAGATCCATAACCAATCACAACCACCTCATCCAGTAGTTCCGTATCATCCTGAAGTACTACAATGAGTTGTTTTTGTCCTGTGAATGTTATTTCTTGCGCCTTATAACCTATGTAAGAAATACTGAGCGTACTTCCTTTAGGTACGGTGAGGGTGAAGTTTCCGTCGAAATCGGTAACAGTGCCGATGGTGGTGCCTTTAACAAGCACGCTGCCCCCAATAATAGGCTCTCCACCGGCATCTTTTACATTTCCGGTTACAGTCACGCTTTCTTGGGCAAAAGCGTTAATGGAAATCACTAATCCTATAAGTATAGATAGGATCGGATGAGTTTTAAAATAAAATCTTGTTCTGTTCATGCATTAGAATGTTAAAAAATTGGTAATAAATAAAATACAAAGATATATATAATATAATAATTTTGAGTGGCAAATTATTCAACCAAATCACTATAATTCTCCGCAAACGTCTCCGCAATCGTTTGCATGAATCGAAAAAAAGTGGTATATTTGAGACCGAATAATTACCAATATGAAAAAGCGTCAGATTACCATTAAAGACATTGCGAACGCGCTGAATATTTCGCCATCTACAGTTTCGCGTTCATTGGCCGATCACCCAGATATCAGTTTGATAACCAAGGAAAGAGTGATAGAGTTTACCAAGGTACATGGGTATAAACCTAATGTGTTGGCTTCAAGCCTGCGAACCAGCAACAGCAAAACGATAGGTGTAATCATCCCACAAATCGTACATTATTTCTTTTCCTCCGTATTGACGGGCATAGAAGACGAGGCAGAAAAGGCAGGTTATAAGATATTTATTTGCCAAAGTAATGAAATTTATGAAAAGGAAGTTAAAGCCGTACAAGCCCTGCTCGAGACACGCGTATGCGGTGTACTGGCTTCGGTAGCCAAAACAAGCGCCAGGTATGAGCATTTTCAGGATTTGATAGACAACGACATACCGATGGTTTTCTTCGACCGTATATGTACCGGAATCCTGACCGACAGGATTGTGGTGGACGACTATGCCGGCTCGCATAACGCCGTAGATTATATGGTGAAAACAGGTTGCCGACGGATAGCTTTCTTTGGAACGCTCTCCCATCTGCCCATCAACAACAATCGTCGCATGGGCTATGAAGACGCGTTGCGAAGAAATGGCCTCCCCGTAGATCCTGTGCTGATGCGCGTTTGCGACAACTATACCGACGCTTTAGCTCTCACCCCTCAGTTACTTGCCCTGCCCGAACCTCCCGACGCTTTCTTTGCAGTCAACGACGAGACAGCAGTAGGCATACTCAATGTCGTGAAGTCCCTGGGATATAAAGTACCCGACCAGGTATCCATTTGTGGATTCACCAATAGCGTACTTTCCGAATATTGCGACCCGATGCTCACTTCCGTAGACCAACACAGCTATGAATTAGGAGCCACCGCTATGCAACTCCTGTTAGACAAAATAACAACCCCTTCCGACAACCACCAATTAGCCAGTCGCGTCATCAAAACCCAACTGGTAGTCCGCAACACTACCCGCCCCCTCTCATAAGCATAATCTATCGGTGGAAATACGTTTCCGTATACCGTCAGGCATAACCTGTTGGTGGAAATACGTTTTTGTATGCCGTTAGACGTACATTTATATGTAATGCGTTATCTTTTTGGGTATTCCTGCACAGGTTGTCATGAAGTGGACGGGACACAGCGACTATAAAGCCATGAAACCCTACCTTCAACAATATCATATTCGTGTATGGCATCATATCTTGATTTGTTGCGGTTCTGAATAATAAAATCCAACCAAGCCTCGTCGTAAGTGCTGAAACAAAGTGTGCTGATATCTTCATCATCGAAAGCTGATTCGTCAAACTCAAACTCAGTTACTACCGGAGCTTTGTCTCCCCACTCCGCCACCCTTACAGCCATTTCTTCGGCTTGCTGTCTGATGTTGGTTACATAGAACCCCTTGCCAAAATCTTTATTGGGTTTACATTTGGCAAGGTCAATAACTTCTATATTAATGTCACTACCATGATAGACCTTCATTTAGCGTACTCCTCCATTTTTAAGGCACACCTTGTAAATATCCCTTACAGCCCAATAGGGGTTGTCGATGTGCAACGCCCACCAACACTTGAAAATATAGTCAATCCCACCATACTTCTTCAAGTATAGATAAGCCCCTTGCCTGTCCATCTTATAAGACGAAGCAAACTTCTCGATAATAAAAGTAACAAATGCTATTTTGTTCTTTGTATTCTCATCCAATACTTTAGTTTCCATATCTGTCTTTTTTTTATGACTACCGTGCAAATATACACTTTTTTATTCAAGTGCTTACAATGTCATAAGATGATTGTTTCTAACGCAATCAAGTCTTCTCTGGTAAACTAAATCGCATTAATATGTTTATTTTCAACAATATAATAGGTTATAACAGTTGTTTTGTCCATGAACTAAGACAGAAGTAAGAAAAATCGCGACAACAGTAGTCACTCCCAAATATTCTTTATTAGGTACTCATGCCGGAAGATAACATATTGGTAGCCGTGGTGTTTTAACCCACGGACAATAACGCCCCCCCCTCTCTCTTGCCGCGTAGCGGCGTCATCTTGAAAGAAGATAGAAAGGAAAATACATATTTGCTTTCTTTGATTAATATGCTTGTTGATTTGCTATTCCGGGATGACGCCGCTACGCGGCGGGAGAGAGGGGGGCGCTTTTGTTCCGTGGGTTGAAACACCACGGCTACCAATAGATTATGCCTAACGGCATACGGAACGCATTTCTACCAATATGTAATGCCTAACGGCATAGGGAAACGTATTTCCTCCGATGGGTTATGCCTAACGGCATATGGAAACGTATTTGCACCAATATGCTATGCCTAACGGCATACGGAAACGTAGATATTAGGCTATCGTCAATTCTATGCATTTGCCGGATGAACTTTTAAATGTTTACCCTCAGAATTGTATGCCGTTAGGCATAATATATTGGTAGCCGTGGTGTTTTAACCCACGGACAATGACGCCCCCCCCTTCTCCCGCCGCGTAGCGGCGGCATCTTGAAAGAAGATAGAAAGGAAAATACATATTTGCTTTCTTTGATTAATATGCTTGTTGATTCGCTATTTCAATATGTCGCCGCTACGCGGCGGGAGAGAGGGGGGCGCTTTTGTTCCGTGGGTTGAAACACCACGGCTACCAATAGATTATGCCTAACGGCATACAGAAACGTATTTCCTCCGATGGGTTATGCCTAACGGCATACGGAAACGTATTTCCTCCGATGGGTTATGCCT
>BNTS01000052.1 GCA_025996775.1 Bacteroidia bacterium
ATAATTCCGCATTAAAAAAATAAATAAACCTGAAGCCACAAGGCTAAACATCTTTTGCCAAAGTAGATAGTTCTCATCTTGGCAACTAAGCCAACCAATTCCCAAACCTAAAAACGCGAAAAAAAGTATTGTTTCAAACTTACCAATGCAAGTCTTCAAACATTTCCACTTATCTCTCAAAAACTTTGGAAACTTACCAATGCAAGTCTTCAAACATTCCCACTTATCTCTCAAAAACTTTGGAAACTTACCAATGCAAGTCTTCAAACATTCCCACTTATCTTTCAAAAACTTTAGAAACTCACGAATAAAAGAAACTATCCTATTCCAAATATTCTTCAAACATTCCCACATATTTTTCAAAAACGTAACAATAAAGGGAATATCCAATTTTATCTTATTTATAAATCTTCCTATCATGATCTTTTGTTTTATTTCAAAATAATTTTTGATTATCTACTTTATTTTTCTGCAAAAAATCACCAAAATTATGTCTGAAAAAGATGTTATTTCGTTTTTATGAAAAAATCCGTTGTAAATGTAAAAAAATTATTTATAAACTCTTAAATCCACAAGGGTGTACGACAATTTTTTCCAAGCCTGTAAAAATCTTATACAGTGCAGATTGAGGAGGGAAAAGGGTGTTTTCTAATAAAAAAAAGGTTATATGTTCGTAGTTCAAAACAAAAAAGACAAACAATATAATCTTTATGTCCTATGGATACGCGAGCAAAAATAATAAAAATAGTTGAACGAGGATCCAAAAAATTTATAAAATTATTGTCAGGTATCAACGAGGAAACAAATAGTTATGATTTTGAGGGGCTCTTTATGGAAGTCCTAAGAGGCTTTGGTCATGATATTTAAGAGATTGTGGGAGGTGAAAAAGTATCGAAAAACGATCGGATGCAATTATTAACAAGTGTGGGAGAAATCATACTGAACAAGTCCCATCCTTTGGCAGTCGTACCAAGTGGCTTCAAGATAAGCCCTTACCTTCAGGAACAGATGTGCCGGCTGAGCACTAATATGACTTTTGATGAATCGGAAGAAAAATTGAACAAGCTATTGGGGATAAAAGCAAATGCAAAACAAATAGAGCGGTTGTGCCACCATTATGGAAAGCAATTGGAACACACAGATTGGCGTGCAGCCTGTCCAGATGGCGTACAGCTGCGAATCCTCTTCAATAAGGAATTGTATATCCTGATGGATGGGCAGCATGTTATTGACACGGGAAAGGAAGCAGAGTAGGAAAGAAGTAAGACTCTGCCGTATGTTTTACAATGAAGACCGTGTTGAAAACATCTCAAAAAAGCGCAATATACTAACCGGTCCCTCATTTGGGTAACCACGAAGATTTTCCGGATAAAGTATTGGAGTTCATCCCGTCTTTATAGCAGACGGGCTAAGTGGATATGGAATTGGATAGGCGAGTACTATCCCAACACCACTCAGATACTTGACTTTTACCATTGCAAGGAACATCTCTGCCACTTTGCCAACGAGTATTTTCCAAAGGATGAAAGCGAGGCCCGGGTAGATGAATGCGGCTTGCTTCTCTACTATAGATATTATTTCTTTTTTTTGAAAGAGTCGGATTTATTTTCTGATTAATTGACTGAATCTCTTTTGCTTTGCTGCTTGCTTGGATAACATCCAGCTTCTTGCTCATTTCAGACAGCATGCCCAAAATGGCTTCACTATACATGTTCTTATCTATATCTTCCATATTTTATCTCCTTATACCTTATATATTTCTTCTTTTTCTTAATCGCCTGTTGGCGCAAATATTCTGCCTGTGCAGGATCGTAATCGCTGCCTGACGGCTGTATGTCGAACAATCCACTTAGGCCTGTGGCTACATCTGCTATGCCTGAGCCGACGGATTCTATCAGGGTATTCCAACCTGTATCATTAGCTTGTGCCTGTTGTCCTACCGCTTGCCCATTTCCGATCAAAGCTGCATTTAACTTGGAGTAGGAAAATGAGCGGTCTATGTCTGAACCCTTGAAAGAATAATCACCTTTGGAGAAAGAGATTCCCTGAACTTCATCCGTTTTACTTTTGTATTTGAATTTCAAGCTAACGTTTTCCCTGTTCAACCTGTCCTCAAACTGTTTCCAATTCCTGGCTGACTTCAAAGCGGATTTGACAGCGTGATAAATCTCGTACTTTGTCTTATCGGGTTCGTCCAGGCGCTGGGTGTTCACCTTCTCCTTTCCTTCACCGAATGTCAATCCGTATTTTTCCTTCAGGGTTTTCGTCACCTTCTCATTCCTGAAATGGTCGTTCCTGTCCGAAATCGTTTTACCTTCGTTATCTACCCGATTGAAAACTATGTGGCAATGGGGATGCTCCCTATCGCTATGGCGGACGATGATATACTGGGTATTCCCGATCTTCATCCCCTTCATATACTCCTTAGCCAGCTTAACCATAAACTCATCCGTCATTCTATCAGCATCATCTTTGGAATAGGCGAGCGGGATATGACCGACACTCTTAGACAGAGCGGGATTCATCAGGCTCTGCATATAGAAGCTGTTGATAATGGATTTCGTGTCGTTCAAAAGCACTCCCTCACTGTCCAGTAACTTTGCGTCCGCCTTACCAAGCACGTAGGAAATACATCCGCTAAAGCTTCTTCCTTTTATTATTTTTCCAATCATCCGACAGTTTATTGATTATATCCGTGACTGAATTCAGCACATTTTTCACCTCCTTCTCCAGATATGGCATCCTGTACGTGTTCGCCTGACGCGCTAATTGGTTCAAATTATTCGCCTCGCCCGACAGCTTCCGCAGTAAGTCCATGTCTTCTTTTTTCACCGGCTCGACAATTTTTCCGTCCATGATGGCAGAATGGGAATAGGCGCTAACGGTCATTCCCGCAAGGGAGGCTCTACGCTTGATGGCGTAGTACTCCACCTCGGAAAAGCGGATGCTTACGACCCGCTTCTTCCGCTGGGTGATGCCCTTCATGGGGCGTCCACCTTTGCACTTATCCTTATCTGCTTCTTCCATTCAATTGCCGACCAACGGGAGCAATTGCCCTTTCATGTCAGGGAAAGCAAGGGTTTTCGTATTACGAAAACATAACCTTGCTACGCTAAAATGAACATTTATGTTCCATTTAGAAAAGTAAGCCTTAGATAGAACACAGACTTACTTTAATAGCTTTACAACTTTTTCCATGTTTCGATATCTTCATGGTAAAGTTCTAAATGATGCCGGGCAAGGTTTTCAATAAAGCCCGATACGCTCATTCTTCGACCGCCCAGCTTGCGGGCAATCTCATCCAAACTGTCCCGCACCTCACGGCTGACGAATACCGGTTTGCGATCCTCCAACTTCGGAATACACAGGAATGTTTGCCGGTATTCTTCCAATGATTCTTTTCGTTGTTTGCCACTGGTACGCTTGGCATTTGTAGATACTGTCGAACGTGGAGCATCTGTTGGTTCCGATGATTCAGTTTGCAAACTATCCGTATTCCCGATACTGTATTTCGGTTCGATAGTAACATCTGTGCTGGTACTGGTTTCACGTTCATTAGTCGCATTACGGTCTGTACTAACCCCCTCAATTAATTTTTCTTTTAGCGTCTCTTGAAATTTCGTTTCTTCTTCCTCATTGGTTGGTTCGGCAGGATTGCCTTTCTGTTCTCCCGAAGTCGGCGACCAACCTTCCGGGATTTGAACTTTGCCCTTTCGGCTGTAAGTTTGTTCAGTACTCATAGGATATTTTGTTTTAAAAGTGAATAATATGATTCCCCAATACATGGAGAACCGATTGTCGATTGCAAATAAACAACTATTAATCAGCAGTGTAATTGAACCTGATTCACATGGAGTATTCTGCAATATCTTACTACTGCAAGGATTATATGAACGGAGCAAACTGCATTATTCCGCACATCAATTTATAGTGTGCCGACTGCATTCTTTTTTCAAAAACAGAGTCTATTTTGAAATTCCAAATTGGTACGTAAGAAGTCCAAAAAAATGCTTTTTCAGGTTGAAATTTCTGTCTAAATGAAATAATCTCTATTCTACCAGTGGACACTCCGCGCCAGAAGCATCCACTTGGGTTTAGAGCCATTGGGATATGAGTTTTTCTGTTTTACTTCGTAGTGTAAAGAAGAAAATTGCAAGACTTTGATGCCAGAAGCTGCCAATTCGACGCCACAAGCATCCACCTGATAATAAACCTATTGAGGCATGAATTTTTCTTTTTTACTTTGCAGCAGGATGATGAAAATATCACCAGTCAAAGAGTAAGGTGCAATGCAAAATATAGCCGAGAACTGCAAACGGATTTATTCTTTGGTGTGTGACAATCGGCTCCTTACTTTTGAGGAAAAATGAATAATAACCAATAAAATATAGAATGATGGAGATCGTAAACATTGATGCAAAAACATTCGAGGATATGCTCTCGAAGTTTGAAAGTTTCGCCTCGCGGATGGAAAACCTTTGCCGCCTGCATGGGGATAAGGACATGAGCGAGTGGTTGGATAATCAGGATGTATGCCTGCTGTTGAAAATATCCCCGAGGACGTTACAGACACTCCGGGATAACGGGACATTGGCTTATACACAGATTAACCACAAGACTTACTATAAACCACAAGATGTGGAAAAGATACTTCCGTTGGTAGAAGATAAGCGTAAGCAAGCTAAATACAAAGGGAAACAGATATGATGATGGAAGAAGAATATCAATCCTGTTGGAATATGCTTGCCCTGTGGCAGGGTGGTTGGATGAGTGTCAACGGAAATCCCGATGTATTCATTTTTCAGGGGTATGACAGCAATTATTACCTGCTTGCCTACAGTTATGATAAGGAATATGGGCGAGGTAGCTTTTCCTATTATGAAATAGTCGTGGACAAAGAGATGTATTATATCCGAATGGGAATGAAAAGCCATCGGATGGAATCCAAGGAATCGCCTTCTACCCTGCATATTGCAGGCTGGGGCGGCTATATGAAGAATTGAAAGAAATAACGTATAAATTTATCATCTAAAAAAACAAGTTTATGAGTAATGAGTTAATTACAAGAGAGAATAACGAAAGGATCAAATCTTTTTTTCTTTCATTGGATCGGCTTCCTTCGCTGATGGAACGTTTGTTTTCCACTCGCCAGTCGACACTGAACGGGGAGAGTTATTATACCGACAAGGAATTGTCGGAAAAGTTAAAAATCAGTCGCCGGAGCCTCCAAGACTACCGCAATGAAGGACGTATCCCTTATATTCAGTTGGGTGGAAAAATACTGTACCGCTCTTCGGATATCGAGAAGTTGTTGGAAGACGGGTATCATGGGAGATTCAAGTAATCATACATCCCTTGAATATTTTTCCTTTTTTCGACTGATAAACACCCCCAAATAGAAGGAGAATAAATTAGACAAGGTTATTTTGGTAAATACTCTTTTTCGTGGAGCGAAAAAGGAAGATTTGGCAAAATACCCGAAGGGTTCAGCCTTGTCGTTTTATTCCCTTCTTTTATTTTTGTGTTCAGATGAAAAAAGGAATATAAAAAACGGCAGACTTTTGATTGAGGTAGCCTGCCGTCATTGAATTGATTCGTAATGTTTTATTTGACTAATCAATTCAGCGTAGCATTTTGGATAGGTATCGTCAGTATCACTGGTATATCCACTTTGGATACTTTATTCATTATATACTTCCGAAATATTTCCGCATTTTTCGATTGAATTCGAAAAGACAAAGCAATAACCATTTCCAGCCCGTAATAATCGGGATATAGTTGTGATCTGTCGCAACTGCAACTCTGCGAATAGTTTCCATCGGCAACACCTGACTTTTCAATCAAACGGATATTCCTTTTAGCTGTTTGGTAGAAAATATCGAACAAATTCGCAATCTCGGCAATATTCATGCTGACTTCGCCCGGAATAGCTACTATTCCGTTTTCTATTGTTATTTTTCTGTTTTTCATTGTTATTCTTCGTTTTTGTTACCGATATAATCCGACAATTTAAATTTTCGACCGATGCGACTGCTTATCTTTTTCATATCTTCATTAACCTTTTGCTGTGTTAATTTAGCATAAATCTGCGTTGTACGAATACATTTATGTCCCATCATCTGACTGACAGTTTCCAGTGAAACTCCTTGTGAGAGCGTAATAAGGGTTCCAAAATTATGTCGGCTTTGATGGTAGGTAATGCACTTCTCAATCCCGCATGATTTGGCAATTTTCTTCAGATTAACATTCATACAGGAAAGCGTTGTCATATTAAAAATCTTGTTCCCCTTTCCTTCGGACTTATACTTTTCTATTATTTGCCGAGGAATATCTAACAATGGAATATTACATTGGCTACCGGTTTTTTGCCGCTTTATCTTGATCCAAAGACTGCCGTTCCTCTCCTTATGGATATTCTCTTCCGATAAATTACACATGTCTATGTAAGCCAAACCAGTGAAGGTTGCAAAGATAAACATATCCCTTGTATGGCATACGCGTCTGGAAGCTATTGAAACGTTCATGAATTTATCCAGCTCCTCTTGGGTCATGTGTCTGCGTTTACGGGGAGGTTGTTCCGGAATATAGGCTGCAAAAGGATTTTTGTGTAATATTCCATGACTGATAGCCCGCCGGACCATTTTTCGCAGGATAATGGTATAGCCGGATACCGTATGGGCGGTAAATCCCTGCTCAATACGCAGAAAAGAATCGAACTTTTCAATAAAGGATAGTTCGAGTTGCCGTAATGGCATATCTTTCATGCCGTAATGAACATGCAGGAAGCGTTCTGTCTGTTTATATACAGAGATATAATTTCTCAGCGTCTCCCCGGAGCGGGTAACACCGACTTGTTTGGCATACTCCTCATTATGTTCCCGAAAGAGTTCCAGCAGGTTTTCTTTTTTCCGCCCGATACCGCTAACCGCATTTTTAACAAGTTCGGCTGTTATATAGCCCTGCTCATCCAGTATTTGCTTATAGTATCGGTTAATTCTTTCCGTCAGTTGCTTAATCTGATAATTCGCTTCGGCGGCTTCACGGCTTTTGCCCTTCATGCAGTAGACCTTTGCATCCCAAAGGGATGGGTTTATGTCTATCCCGGCAGAGAACTGGACGATTTCTGCATTGATGGATATTCTACCCATCAGTGGACACAACCCGTTTTTCTTTATTTTTTGCCGGTTGATGTAAAACAAAACCGCAAAAGTACTGTAAGCGGTATTTGAATTGTTATTCTTTTTAGTATTCATTTTCATCCTCCTTCCATTCTTATATGGCTACATCTATATCCTTATTTCCTTCAAAGTGAAATTTGCCGGACAGACGTTTGTTCAGCAGCTGCATGTCTTCTCCAATTTTCTCGTTACTGACCTGCGCATAGATTCGGGTAGCTCTCCAATCCGTGTGTCCAAGTAATTCTCCTACCGTTTCCAACGGAACACCCAGAGAGAGCGTAACTACGGAAGCGTAGCAGTGGCGTCCCATGTGGAATGTGATCCGCTTATCGATTTTACATTCTGCTGCAATTCGTTTGAGGTAAATATTGGTCTTGCTACAACTAATCATGGGGAATAGTTTACCGTCTTTTGCCAGTCCCTTGTATTTTTCGATTAACTTGATTGGAATTTCCAATAGGGGGATATGGCAGGGGGTGCCGGTCTTCTTTCTTTTGAGATGTACCCACCGGATACCATCTTCCGCTAAGGAGAGGTTTTGTTCCGTCAGGTTGCGCATATCGCTGAACGCGATACCGGTAAACGATGAAAACAGAAACATGTCACGGATGAAATTCAAATTCGGTCGGGAAAGTTTTGATTTTATCAGCGTATTCAATTCTTCTGTTGTCAGTGATTTGGGAACAATGGGCTGTGTGATATATTCATAGCCATGAAACGGGTCATTGCGGACGAGTCCATTATTTATTGCTATCTTGATGATCCTGCGTAACTGGCAGATAGTATTAACGATGGTTTGAGAAGCGAAGCGGAGTTCCACCCGCAGGTAATAATCGTAATCTGAAACAAATGAGGGCGTCAACGCTTGAAAAGAGATATCGCTGATATTGTACTTCTTACGCATGAAGCGTTTTAGATGGTTAAGGGAAATGCCATAACGTTTATAGGTTTCCATGCATCGGTTCACTCCGACACTTTTCAGAAAATGTTCATTGTGGGCTTCATAATATTTGACAAGGGTATCCTGCTGGGACGCTATGCCTTGAAATACATTTTTCACTTCCAATGCGGATACATTTTCTTTTTTCACCAGCAAGTCCCTGTAAGCGGAATGGATGGCTACACAAATCTTGTCCAAGGATGTGTTGATGGAAAGGGCGGTTTTACTTTTTCCGGTAGCCCTGCCGGATTGGGTATCCCAAAGGGATACCGGAACACTCACTTTGGCGCTGAACTGCACCATTGATTTTCCGATGCGGATGCGTCCCAGCACGGAAACAGTTCCCATCCACTTTCTCCTCATTGCGTTTGAGGTAGAAATTCACTTTTACTTCTGTCATAATTAACTCTTTTACAGGTTACAAAATTAACTGTTATAGAGCTAATCAACGTTACGCAAAGTGTTGTGAATTAATGAACAAGAACCCGATTTAGGGTATGAAGCCTGCATAACACAGTCTCGTTTTTGAAAAACGTCCTAAACCGTTTTCTTTCAGAAGAAAATCCGTGGTTTGAATTAGCTGCCGCAACTCAAAACAGGTAACGTATTCGTAACGGAAAGTCTTCCTAAATACACAATAATTTGCTTTTTTGCTGCTTGCAGGGGAGGGTAGGATGGTGAAGTTATCACCAATGAATCAGATGGTTGCGTCGTTTTGTCCGTTCTTGCTTTTTCGGTGCATAGTTTAGAAACGGAACGCCTGCCGGAATATGCCGAAAGGGGCATTTTAACCGTTAGCCAACCGAAGCCGCTAACTTCTGATTCACAATATATTACCCTGTTTTTCTTCTCCTCTCTTTTTTTGCTGTAGGCTCGTATAGCAACTGAAGAGGAACTCACGGAGGATTTCTTGTTTTCCGGCGGTGTATTTTCCTTCCTCGTAGGTTCTTTGCAATGTCTTTATTTCTTCCTCGGTTAATACATCGTTGTTTTGGGCTTTGATGGACTTTTTTATCTCGAACTTGTCGTATGGGTTTTTGGTTATCTTTTCCTTATCGACTGCTAATCCGATGAGGAATTTGAAGTTGGCGTGTTTCTTGTAGATGGTGGAAAGGATGTTTCCACATTCGAGTTCATAGTTGTGGTAGCGTTGGATGTATTCCAGCGTTATCTCATTGAATGAAAGAGTTGGCTTCCATTTTTTCATGGTGTTGATGAGTTTGTGGTAGTTGGAGATGGTGCCTTCGGCTCGTGAGGCTTTTAGTAACTCTATCTCGTTTTCGATGAAGACGTAGAAATCCGTATTGCCGAGGCGTTTGTCCTTTAGCTTGTTGAGGAAATCGGGGAGGGGCAGGGGGTTGAAGAAGTAATCCATCAGGATACTATCTGCTTTATGGTAAACCTCGTGGATTATTTGTATTTGTATTTGTATTCGGTTCCACGCTTTTTTGTAATTACTCCGGCAAGGGATCCACCGGACAAATAAACTACAAACTCATGAAACTTTTTATTTGCGGATTATTTTGTATGCTCATGATGACTTCATGCTATACATCGCAAGTGCTGGTAGGCAACGTAAAGAAAAACCAGCCCCTTGTATATGTGGCTCAAACGAAGAATCATTTTTTCATTTATGGCTTAATACCTTTGGAAAGTCAAGATGTTGCAGGTAAGCTGGTAGGAACACGTAGAAACTATGTAATAGAAACAACTCATAGTTTTGCAGACGTTTTATTAGAAATTGTTACAGGTGGGATCTACACCCCTACCACTACAAAGTATTACCTTCCGGTTGTCAACCAGTGAATACTTTCAAAAATCGAAACAGGTTTTTCCCTGTTTCGATTTTTAGTAGTAGTTTGCATTAGTAAAGACTTCATTTGATAAAAGTGTAGCTAATGGATACGAAACAAGTAGGTAGAATCGTTCTATATAGTATAATATAAAATGATTCGTTATGATTAAGAATATTATATTTGATTTTGGGAAAGTGTTAATTGATTGGAATCCAAGCTGGATATTTAGTAAGATAGTTCCGGCAGAGAATCTTGATCACTTTATGCAAACGGTGTGGCATGATGAATGGAACAGCAGCTTAGACAGCGGGATTACTTTCGTTGATAATGAAAGAAATATGCTGGAGCAATATCCGCAGTACAGTGAATATATCACTTACTTCCATCAGCATTGGTATGAATCGGTAGGTGAAGAAAATAAGGGGAGTGTATTGTTGCTTAATGATTTACAACAAGCAGGATATGCCACTTATGGGCTAAGTAATTGGTCTGCCGAAACATTTCCTTCCACCCGGAAAGCATATCCCTTTTTCAATACCCTAAACGGCATAGTCCTTTCCGGCGAAGAAAAAGTCTGCAAACCCGACCTCCTGATTTATCGAATACTCTTGAACCGCTACCAACTACGTCCCGAGGAAAGTGTATTTATTGACGATCGACAAGAAAACTTAGACACTGCCCAACAATTAGGTATTGACACCCTTTTGTTTCAAACTGCCGAACAAGTCCGGCAGAGCCTGAAACAAAAGGGAGTCTTATAAAAGGTTATAATCTTACTTCTTTACCCAGACGTTGGTTATTTCGCCGAAGACTATTTTGTGATAGGCTTTGGTTTCGGCGTAGGCATCTGTGACGAAAGTGCGGCCTTCTTCGGTCAGGAAATCGTCAGGGGAGACAGTTGTTACTTCAACGAGCTTGCAGGCAATGATTATTTTTGCTTCTTTGTATGACATGCTGCCGGCTGGAGTTTGTACGGCGGTCAGTTTTGTTTCTTTCATTTTCTCGCTATCACGACCGGATTTAGCGCCGAAAGCCAGGATGTCTCCTTTGTACTCATCATCGAAAAAAGACACAGTGTAGGTTAAGTCTTTTCGGATTAGTTCAAGGGTGTAGCGACTTGAGCGCAGGAAGCACCATGCAGCCGGTTTGTTGAAGAGCGTTCCCCATCCGCCCCAGCTTGCTACCATTGTATTATATAGTTCGGGTGTTCCACCGGTTATAACCGAGAAGTCTTCACTTACAAGGGTGAATACATCCCCCGGTATTTCTTTTGGGGTAATCTCCTTGAAAAGCTGGTCGAAAGAAAGGGCTTTTATTTCTTCGCGACTTAGTGTTGTAGCAACCGGAGTACTTTCCGGCGCCGTTTCTTTTCGGTTCTTTTCGTTACAACCCGAAAGGAGAAGGGTTGTAAGGGCTAATAGCATAATTGATAGTCTTTTCATTGCTGTACTTTTTATTATTGATGAATATTTTGCAAATTATGCAAATGTACAATCTTTTGTGATATGTAAGAAATATCGGTGGTTATTAATGATTTTTTGCTAAAATAGTAATACTAATTAAATATATCGTGTTACTTTTACCGCCGAAAACATATTAATTTAACAATGAAAAATAGAAAGAACCTATTTATTATGACCCTTGGTTTGTGTTTGATGGCCTCTTTTGCTTTTGCCGATGACCCTGACGGTGTTGATAGCCTTATCAATCTGAAGGGAGTAGTTGTAACGGCCAACAAAATACTTGTAAACAGGAATACTGTTCCTTTGTCTATCTCTGTGATAGAGCGAAGTGAGATTGAAGCGAGCAGCGAATCGGCTTTGTTACCGGTGCTTTCGCAACGTGTGCCCGGCTTGTTTGTTACACAAAAAGGGATGACCGGATTTGGAGTCAATACCAATTCGGCTGGAACTGTCAATATACGCGGTATAGGGCAGGGGAATAAAGTGTTGATGCTCTTCGACGGACAACCGCAATGGGCAGGTATTTTCGGTCACTCTCTGCCTGATACCTACGTGGCTTCAGACGTAGAGAGGGTGGAAGTTATCCGTGGACCGGGGTCGTTACTGTATGGATCCAATGCGATGGGAGGGGTGGTCAATATCATCACCCGCCAACAACAACATCCGGGACGGCAGACTCAGGTGCGCGTGATGTATGGTTCATACAACACCCAGAAGTATTTGGCGAATAACGGATACAATGTAGGTAACTTCAGTAGTTTTATATCCATAAACCATGACCGGACAGACGGGCAGCGGAAGAATTCCGATTTTCATATCACCAACGGCTTTGCCAATCTGGGCTATCGCTTTAATGACCATTATAAGATTAAAGGTGATGTAAGCCTTGCCAAATACTATAACCAGAATCCCGGTCCGATAGCTAATCCGATAATAGACAATAAAATGGATGTACTCAGGGGAACCACCTCCATAAGCCTCACTAACACCTACGAAAAATCAAGTGGCGCCCTGCAAGTATTTTACAACTGGGGACGACATGAGATAAATGACGGGTATAGAGCACCGGCTAATCCGCGCAACTTCCGCTTTAACTCCTCAGACCATAATCAGGGTATTTTGCTATACCAGACTTTTCGTCTGGTTGAAGGCAACCGCCTAACTGCCGGTTTGGATTACAAGAACTGGGGAGGTCATGCCTGGAATGATACAATTAACGGTCCCAGAGGTGAAATCGTGGATAAGTCGGTAAACGAAACAGCCGGATACGTGGTTGTAGAACAGGATTTGTTTGACAAACTGAGCCTTAATGCCGGTGTGCGCTACGAATACAGCGATGCTTATGGAAGCCGCTGGACTCCTCAGGCAGGAGCAACGTTCCGCCTCTTTACCGGCAATTCAATAAAATTATCTTATAGTCAGGGCTACAGAAGCCCGAATATCCGGGAGTTATTCATTTCATATCCCCCTTATTCCATGGCGAATCCTGACTTGAAGCCTGAAACAATGCAGAGTTATGAACTGTCTATCGGCCAACATATAGGTGATAAGTTTTTTGCAGAGATTACCGGTTTCTATTTGGATGCCGAGAATCTGATTACCGGTGTGCAAGGGACGTTGACAAACGTGAACAACGTACATAATAAAGGTATAGAGTTGGAAGCCTCTTATTATCCCTTGCGCAACCTCTCGTTCACTGCTAATTACAGTTACCTGAATACCAATAAAGATACCGAAGCGGCACCTGAAAACAAATTCTTCATCGAAGGTACGTATACCGCCTTTACCCGGCTGACGCTTTCTGCCAATGTGGAATCTGTTGGCGGGTTGATGAAAGTAGGAGGTACGACAGATGATAAAGTAAACTATACGCTACTGAATGCCAAAGCCTCGTATCTTTTTGGTTCCAAGGATAAAGGCTTCAATCTATTTGTAAAAGGCGAAAACCTGACGGGGACTAATTATGAGATACTAAAAGGATTTCCGATGCCCAAAGCAACTGTGATGGGTGGAATAGATATAACGTTTTAAGCACTCGTTATTTTATTAAATGGATGGATTTTGATTAGAAGCAGACGGGGAGGCCATTTGACCTCCCCATTTCTGTTATTGTATTCTGTCAAATATTTCGTGGCGGTCGAACTCTTGCCAGTATTTGATGGCTAATTTGCGGATATATAGCCAATAGGCTTCGGTCAGGTCTCCGTGAACACGGATGCCCTCCATTACCTCTTTGCCGATTTTCTGCGCATATTCCGGTTTCAGTTTCAGGCGGATGGTTTTGTCTTTGAACGTGAAGACGGCTTCCGGGCGGATATCTTGCTCGGCAGCCACTGTAATCAGCCCATGCCCAAGGGTAGCGCCTGTACTCACCTGCAATCCGTCGTTCAGACAACTGACGGGGGGATGTGAGCCGGCATAACTTACCGCTACTATATCGTCTACGCCTATATTGAAATATTCTCTGGCGCGGATTCCCATTTTCACACCTACTATGGCGTAAATACCTAAGTGCCCATGAAGTTCGTTCGTCAGTACACCTGCACGCCATTCACTATGGCCATATTTTTTTATGATATCCGGGGCAACACTTGCTACATCCACTGCGTAGAATCCGGGAAATTCAGGGAATCCATAAAACACGCGGCTTTCACTGTCCGGCTTTCCCGTGAGTATATCCTCAATGGTCTTTTTTGCCTGTACAAGAGCCTCCGCATCCTTCAATTGATGGGCTGTAACGTTGGCGCTTACTGCTGAACTGCTGAACAGTTCGGGAGCAAAGAGATACACCACCGTTAAATCGTCCCAAGCCTTCATGTGACCAGAGGATACATTTGTCTGCAAGGCGACGCTACTATGTGATTCAACAATTTTTTTGGCATATATTCCTTCGATACTTCCCAAGGTTCCCAAATAATAAGCATCTATAGGGATAGACAGTTTTTCGTTCTCCAAGACAATGCTCACGGGTAGTCCGCTCTTTAGTATGGCGTCTGCCGATTTAGGGTCAGCATCGTAGTTGCTGCCTTTCAAGGGATTCACTGAGCTGTTGTACCAGATAACCTGCTCAATGTGCTCCTTCAGTTGCGGTTGTGTAGTCAGGGCGTCATTCAGATTGGTAAGCGTCCCCAGGCAAATGATAGTCACCTTCTCTTCTTCACCGATAACAGTCTGAATAATCAGGTCTTTTGCCGGAAGTCGTTTATCGGCAGATGGGCTATTGGTTTCACCTCCCCAATTAATTTTTTCTGATTGACCGCGCCACATAGGAGGCGTAATGTTCAGGCTTCTCCCTTCACCAACAGGAATCCCTTCATGGTAAAATAGATTCAATAAGTCTGTCACCTTACCTGCGCCAGCCGCAGGCGTCAGCGCACCCTCCGAAGAAGTTATCGCCAGCACTTCCACCTCTCTATTCCCCAACAACATGCAGATAGCGCGCAAATCATCCGCCCCACCGTCTGTATCAATTATCGCATGAAAACGGGCTTTCCCCGAATGAGCCTCAGCAAACAAGCTCATCGCACAAAAGAAACAAATAAGAATTTTATACATAACTATTCGTGTGAAGATTATCTAACAATGAATGCATATATCGTGACACCTTTTCACGATATCATGTCGCAAAGATATGCAATAATTTGGAATATATCGAATCCTGCTTCTATCGTATGTAATTCAATATATCCCTCCCCTTGCAAGGAATTCAGCGTAACGCGATATCCTCTAAGGAACCAAATGTTTCAGCAACCTTTTGCAGCCATTTGCGGGATGATATTAATTTGGAAGAAATCATTTTATTTTTCGTATAGTTCGAGGGGGAGATTGTCGGGGTCGGAAAAGAAGGTAAACTTCTTACCGGTAAATTCATCTATACGGATAGGTTCGGCCTCTATACCTTTTGAGGAAAGGTAGCTAACGCTTTCTTCGAGGTTGTCTACTTCGAAGGCAAGGTGCCTCAGTCCGACGGATTCGGGGCGGGTAGGTCTTGTGGGAGGACTGGGGAAAGAGAATAGTTCGATAATGTATGTGCCGTTTATGGATAAGTCGGCTTTATACGAATCTCTTTCTTTTCGATAGACCTCGCCATCGAGAGTAAATCCCAAAATGTCGGTATAAAATGCCTTAGACTTAGCGTAGTCGCTGCAAATGATAGCGATATGATGAACTTTGTTGATATGTATTGTCTTCATATTTATTTGTTACCATTTTGTCCGGTAAAAGTACGCTTTTTGGGCGAATAGAATGATAGTTTTTTTATATTTTAGTTTATCTTTGCCCTCGAGATATATAACACACCTTTAAAAACTAAGTTGAATTATGAAGAAGCTGAAGGTTTCATTATTAGGAAAAATCGGGATTGCCATTGGTTTAGGTATCCTTTGCGGACAGTTTTTCCCCGCAGGTATCACCCGTCTTTTTTTGACGTTTAATTCACTTTTCGGTAATTTCCTCTCGTTCGCCATTCCATTGATTATAGTTGGATTAGTGGCTCCGGCTATCGGTGAAATAGGCAAAGGAGCTGGAAAATGGCTTTTGATTACGGTTGCGATAGCTTATGGTTCAACGCTTTTCTCCGGATTTTTCACCTATCTATGTAGTTCCACTGTTTTTCCTCAGATACTTATCTATAATCCCGGAATTGCCACACTGGATACACTAAAAGATGAGGCGCTAACACCCTACTTCACAATTGATATGCCTCCATTGATGGACATTATGAGTGCTTTGCTGCTGTCTTTTATTGTCGGCATAGGACTGTCGGTGATTAAGGGTGTAGCCTTGCGCAATGTTTTTCTCGACTTTCGGGAAGTCGTAAATATGCTCATAAGCTCAGCAATAATACCGCTGTTGCCGCTCTATATCTTTGGTATTTTCCTGAACATTACGATAAGCGGTCAGGTAGGAAGCGTTATGTCCACGTTTGTAAAGATCATCGTGTTCATTTTCGCCATGCATGTTGTGCTATTGTTGATTCAGTTCACGACAGCAGGAGCTATTACCAAACGCAATCCGTTTGTATTACTTAAAAACATGCTGCCTGCTTATGCCACAGCATTAGGCACGCAATCATCCGCAGCCACAATCCCCGTTACCTTAAGGCAAGCATTGAAGAACGGAGTAAGAGAGTCAGTTGCCACTTTCGTTGTACCCCTATGTGCCACTATCCACTTGGCGGGAAGCACGATGAAGATAGTAGCCTGTTCGATGGCGATCATGTATATGGTAGGCAATCCGGTAACGCTTTCCGATTATAGTGGATTCATAATGATGCTGGGCGTTACGATGGTAGCCGCACCGGGAGTACCGGGTGGAGCAGTCATGGCAGCATTAGGATTATTAGAAGGCATGTTAGGCTTCAATGAAACCATGCAAGGCCTGATGATAGCGATCTACATAGCCATGGATAGCTTTGGCACCGCCTGCAATGTAACCGGCGACGGAGCCATAGCCATTGTAATGGACAAGATTGTAAAACAAGAAGATAAATACGAAACCGCATAACATAAGAGGATAAAGACATATGCCGAACTTTTCATAGCACTTGTCATAAAAAACAAGTTTTCCGGGCAAATATAGGCAAAGTTGTTAATAGTATGGCATATAAATATTGATAAATTTCACCTGCTTTTACATATCATCCATATCCCAGCAGGCAGTTTCTATGTCGTATTTGTACATCTCTTTTGAACGGAGCAATTTCACTTTTTCCTCAAATGCCTGTGGTTTGAAATTCTTTTTTTGTCGTTTAACTTCGACAACCAGCGCCCGTTTATTGTCTAAATATACGGCGACAATATCTATTTCGTTTTGAGCCCCTTTTGCCTCCCACCACGAACCAATAGCACGGAATTCAAAACTCTCTTGCAACTTCTGCTTGAAATATAGTTCAAGTGTCATACCGGAGTAAGTAGCGTAGTCTTCCATTACAATCTTTTCTAGACCTGCAAAATTTCCAATCTCAACCAAAGGACGGTTGCGCTCGATATACCTGAACCAGAAACGAAGAAAATGATCGGAAATCTCATACCTCACCGTCTGCGTCCCTTCTTTCGAGAAAATGGGACGTCGTTTTTTTACAACCTCATAAACTGTTTCGAGTTTACTGAGCTGCCCCCCTATACTTTTATCTCCGAGAAATGCTTCAATCTCAGATTGAGTGTTCATTCCTGACGAAATGGCATCGAGAATGGAGAAGTAATTGCCATACTTTTTGCCAAACTCCTCGACGAGCAAGTTCCGACCCTCTCCCAAAAACGGAGAGTCGTTTTGACAAATCTGTCTTGCCATCTTAGGGATAGTCAGGGCGTTGTTGTCAACCAATAGCTCTACGTACTTTGGAACTCCTCCAGTGAAGGTGTAGAGAGCCAAAAGCTCGTCATTTGTGTAGCCGGGCTTATAATCGTGCATAATCTCTTTGAGAATTGTGATCGTAAAGGGGCGAATCCTCATCGTAGCATCAGCCCTGCCGAATAATGGCTCTTTTTTGTCTTGAAATATCTTTACCATCAACGAATAGATAGACCCACTAACTACAAAATTGATGTTGGTTTTGGTGCGATATTGATCCCAATAGTTCTGAATATCGCTGTAAACCGATGGGCTGACGTTCATAAATTCTTGAAACTCATCTATCACGAGTGAGAATTTACGTATCGTACCTTGCTCCATCAAAAAGCGGAACACATCGACAAAAGTATCCATCAGTGGAACGAATGTATCGAATTTTTGGGCGATTTCTTTGATATATCCACTGCAAAGGTCTGCTTCATTCTTGCGTCCTACAAACAGATATATAAACGGCTCACCATCTAATGCCTTAAAAATAAGCGAAGTTTTCCCCACACGCCGCCGACCTGTAAGCACCGTAAGTTTTGAATGGTCGGCATAAGCCATATCCTTAATGCCCTTAAGTTGGACTAACTCATCTTCTCGGTTATAGAATCTCATAGCAGTAAATTTTACGGCAGTAAATTTTACTGCCGTTGCAAAGATAGCAATTTGTCAGCAAATACATTCATAAATCGAACAACTATTTTATCTCTTAGAGTTATTCTTGTCCATGATTTTACACCGTTTCGTCTTTATTGTTCTCGATCGACAAAATTTCTTTGGTTGACAATTCGGCAAGCATATTCAAAACCAATTCTTTATTGGTGATGTTTGTACTTCAAATGCATAGATCACACGCCCCATATTACCGATAGTGACTTCCCAAACCGTATCAACCACAGCTCCTGCAGCTATTTTTTTCTCTTCAACCGCGCTTCATAACGGGGCAAATCAGGAATTTCAAGTAGTTGAAATCCATTGTAGGTTTTTTTATTCCAAATCAAAAATTCATTGGGATGAGTTTTGCAAAAGAGTTCACTCATGATCGCGGGACCAACACCTTTTACTTTAGAACGAAATTCATCCCAACGCTTCTCTGTGGTAGTTGTTCCCCAGATTAAATTGGCCCTTAGTTTGCATTTTGATATACCGATATTTCAGGCCGTTGTTCCTGTATTGGTTAATGGTTTCCCTTTGGTTGTCAATGGCAAATGACAGCATTCTGGTGAAATCGATACTGCCGATTGGAGGGCGTGGTAAATCCCGTACTTGGTTTTATCCGGCTCCCTCAACCGCTCTTCGTTCACATTCTCTTTGCCGGAAAGCATTGCTGAAGTGATTTAGTTTATGATGTTTAGCTTATCATTGTATTGTGAATTGGCTTTGGGTAACAAAATAGCAACAAAAAACAGAGACTATTCTCCAAGCAATATCTCAATTTCATTCTTCAAGAGTGGAAGATGGTTAATAATAATACCCCATATTGTCTCGTCCGATACGGAATCATATCCATGAAGATTCTGTTCCGAACATCTACTATCTTACGTGAGTTGGTAATAGTGATGGTCTCATCGTGTTTCAGAATCCGGTTCATCGCCTCGCCAATGATTTCGATATTCCTTTCAACAGCCCGCTTGGTTCTTAAATCGCTCCTGTAATCTGCAAACCGCTTAGGTCTATCAAGAAAAAAGCTCTCAATCTCCTGTATAGCAGTCAAAATATCATACAGCCAAGTCTTTATCTCATTATCCATAAATAAGCTGCCTCTGTTGATTCACACTCTCCCTAAAATAAGGATTCCTTATAGCTTGTTCCTCCAACAAGTCAATAGGCCGCTTGAAAACATCTTGTAACGAAAACTTGAAGTCGAAGTAATTGTCTGCATATACCTCTACCGGAATCTCCTTAAAGTCAACAACTAAGTCCACATCACTATCCTTATTGAACTTATCAGTCAACACAGAACCGAATGCATACAGTTTCTTGACATTGTACTGTCTACATAGATTCGTAATATCAGTCATGTATGGATGTAGTTGATCCATTCTATCCTATTATTTATTTTGTTGCAAATATACGAAAAATTTCCATACAATCCCCTAAAAAACACGATTTTACCCGAAAGAGAAGTATAAATGGGAACGATATAGAAACGAGCGATTTTCTTTCTTTTACCTCATTTTGCACAAAATACAAAGAACGGCTTTCGACTACAAAGATATAAAAAATTACTTACTTAACCATAGAGAAAGCAATATATTTATCTCCATGTTTATAATTTGTATTCTATGGATCGGCTGTGGGTACGTCTAAGATAAAATAATAATTGATAATAAGTCAATTAGGATTTTTTTTGATTGAAGGATTTGTTCCCAAATTGTTCCTAAAGAAAAATTACAATATTCTGATATTTTTTACCAAACTCAACACTCCCGCTGGACTATTTGCATCATACAGCCAATTATTATCAAAATCTTTTATTACACCCTTATTTTGGCTTGTACCAATAACCAAGCTGTGAAATTTTGTTTTGTTAGTTTTGGCGAGAGTAATAAGTTTCTGTGTTGTTTCGTCAAATGGGGGCATCACAAAATCAGAAACCATAATTACGTCAGCTTTCTTATAATCCTGCGTAGTAAGCATCTGTAAGGCTTCCCGCATAGCAGGTGTGGCATCTGTGCCTCCATGAAAGCTCATGGATAGAAACCGGATGATTTTATGCAAAGAGTTTTTCAAATCCGTGAGATTTAATGTTTCTATGCCTGTTGAGAATGAAATGAGATAGCATTTTCGGTTGTCGCGAATAGCGATTTTCAGGATGGCAAAACACAGTGTCTTAGCGACTATTTCGGGTGTGCCATGCATCGAACCGCTGGTATCAATGCAAATAATAAACGGGCCTTGGACATCCTCCTTTGCTTTTGGGCGTTTGTTTTGAAATTCTTCATTGATTATCTCCTGTGTCCTACCTTGAAATTCAAATGTTTGTAACTTTTTTTCTGTGAATTTCTTGTAAAACAATATCTCGGTAGTAGAATCGGCAAGTAAAGCAAATTCGGAAGGTAAAGCGCTGCTAATATCATCGCTTTCGTGAACGCCAATGAGGTCGGCTTTGGCGACAGTTTCCACTTTCCAAACGGTTTTCGGACGAACATCGGCAAATAACTCTTCTTCGTATTCTTGTTCTGCCTGCTGCATACGTCCAAGCATTTCGGCGAGTTCCTGCAACAATTTATCACGCTGCATTAACTCGGCGTAGCGTTTCAGAATGTTGAAATTTGTGTTCCGCCATCGTCCGCCGCTCATATCCCAAAGCCGTCCAAGTTCGTTGGTAAATGGCGACAGAATTTCCTGCAACTTTTTCAGTTCTTCGATTTTTCGGTAAAGTTCTTCACAGAATTGTTTACGCTCGCTGTCTATAATTTGCAATTCCCAATCGACTTGTTTTTTGTAAAATAATTCTCTCCATTTATCCATAAAATGCTCTTTTACACTATCAAATTGCGTACGGTTTTTACCTTTTTCGTTAAAACATTTTTGAAATTCTTCTTCATAAAACTCCGTATCGATCACATTTTTGTTGTATGTTTTATCAATAAATGGTTTGGTCAGGTTCCAATTGTCCGAGAATGTTTTTTTGTTAGTTTCTACAAATTGTTGATATTGCATAACCTCATCTACAAATGGATTGTCAGTTCTACTAATTTGTTTTTGTGTGCGATTTACAAAGTCTAAAATGTCGCTTGTAATTTTTCCGGATAACTCTTCATTGTCTTTACACATTTCGTGCAAAGTAGTGTTGTCCAAAATATCAGAGATGGCTATAGAAAAGTTTGTGGCATTGGATATTGGTTGTGATTGTTCATCATATAATTCCATAAAAATATTTTCCGCTATCTGTTTGCGGGTTTCGGTATCGGCGATATTTCCGAAATGGATAAAGCGAGAAAAGTTTGGCATAAATTAATCAGGTTTAAAATATTCTTTTATTTCTTCCTCTGATAAGATTTGAAATAATTTGTTACTCAAATCTTTACTTTCCTCGTCATAAACCATAAGCAAAGGTAAATGCTGGATTAACCGATATTTTACAATAAAACTCTTTTTTCCGTTTTCAAACCATTCTGTACCTAAATCAGAACAAGCGTGATAAAATAAAATGGCTTGTTCGTATTCAGACAATTGGGCTTTCAATGTTTTAATGTATTCGTATTTTGCTTTTTCACACAAACACGCTTTATCTATAAATTTTACAGTTTGATACAAATGCCTGAAATAATGGCCTAACCACTCACTTCGACCACAATATGGTTTGTAATAAGAAATTGGGTTTTTATTCTCTGTAGTTTTGGCTTCTGTGATTGAAAAATTGCCTTGTTGCCAGCTATCGTATTGTTTTAAAAACTTTTCTTTCAATTTTGCTTCAATCACATTTTTTTCTGTCTGTATAATACTTTCGTTAGGATAGATTACTTTGAAGATATGATTAAATTCTATTCCTTGAAAAAATAATTGATATGTAAAACTGTTTCTTTTAATACAATCAAAACCTGTATAAAAATCTGCAAGTTGTTTCTTTTCCTTATCATTTGGATTAGCAAGTGAACTGTCTCCTGTTTCTTTTGTTAATTCGTCAAAGACATTATTGACAAATATTTTACAATTATATAATTCATAAAATATCTCTTTAAAAACCTGTCTTCCAATGAGCAAACCAATTTTCATTTCATTGACATTTTGTCTATGCAATCGCAGAAGTTCATAAAACTTATCATCAAATTTTTGTCGTTTGTTAAAATAAAATTGCAAGCATAAAGTTAAAATTGCAATTAAAGCAATAACAGAAGATATAATATTTGTTATATTCATTTTACAACTACCTCCTCATCTTTCAACTTTTTATAATCATTCTGAATCCTACGAATTTCCACTTCGTATTTTTCTATTTCTTTTTGAGTGTTAGTCAAATGAGTTTCTACAATATTTGCTAAAGCAGGATTTACAAACTGATTTGTTCGTAAGTGTGCCAAATCTTTTGTTCTGTATTTTTCCAAATCTTCTTTTTGTTGATTAGTAACAGCAAGATATTGAGTAACTTTTTTCTCCCAGCTTTCTTCTACTGCTTTATGTGGTTTTTTAGTCACTTGCCGTTTTTCACCTTTGGTTGTTGTTGTAGTTTTAAGTTGGTATTCTTTATCATTTATAAAAATAGAAAATTTGGAATTACCTCCTCTGATAAAAAATCTTTTAGAGTTTCCATAATAACCATCTGTTGGTTGCTTTATTCGATCATGAGAAGCACTCCAATAATAAAGATACAAACTTTCATTGTTATTATTAAGATTATTAAAATCAGATTGTTTAATAAGATTTGCATCATCTTGAAAACCAATTATTTCATAATAATCCGTTCTGGCATTAACCAATACTTCTACTCTTGTGTCTTTTACAAATTTCGTTTCTTCTTTTATCTCTTTTTGAAATTCAACTAATTCATCTTTCAAACTCTTAAAATCAAATTGCAATTTATACCCGTATTGTTCAATAGCATCGAAAACAATCTGTTTCCCTACTGTAATTTGCCTTTCCTCATTCCACAAACAATCTTTTATCAGAAAACAATCCATCAAATCAACGGCTTTGCGGTCATTCAAAAAAGCGGAAGTACGCAGTAGCCGTACAATTTTCCGCCAACGGCGGTCGGAAATATAAATCTGATTTTCCTTGTTTGCTTCTTTATTACGATTGTTATGCAGTTGTAATTTTTTACGGATTACCTCAATCACATTAAAAACATTTTCAGGGATTTCTATTTCATCTATTGCTTTACTCCATTCGTTGTATTCTTCATCCGTAATTTTCAGATTTTCATCAATCGTATCTTTATAAGAATCTAATTTTTCGGAAATCATTGCGTTAAAATTCTCCGTTTTCTGAATACCTTCCACAATCAATCGCACCAAAAACCTGTCCCATAGTGCTTCCAAACCTTCATTTTTAGCAGGTAATTCGTTGGAAGCGGAAATCAATGCTTTCATCGGCACATTGATTTCTTGCGCCCCGTTACGATATATTTTTTCGTTAATTACTGTTAGTAAAGCATTTTGAATAGACGGTCCCGCTTTCCAGATTTCGTCGAGAAAAACTACATTGGCGCTTGGCAAATAATTCTCGGTTACACGCTCATACTTGTCCTCGTTTTTGAGTTTAGAAATCGCAACCGGACCAAAAATTTCATCGGGCGTACTGAAACGACTCATCAAATATTCAAACGATTTTCCGTTTTTGAAAGTATATTTCAACCGTCTTGCAATCAGGCTTTTGGCAACACCTGACGCTCCTAATAGAAAGATACTTTCGCCCGCTACGGCAGAAAGCAAACTCAATGCCATTACTTCTTCTTTTTCGTAAACTCCATTATTTAACTGTTCAAGGAGTTTTGCGATTCGTTGTTTTACTTCCATATAGTATGTAGTAATTTGTATTCTTTAATCGTATAAAATAAATTGGGTGCAAAGATACTACTAAATTACCAATTCTTTAATTGATATTCCTGTTTTTCAGAATCTTCAAATTCCTTTTCAATTTTTCCACTTCTTCACTATTGCTTTTCGCCCTCTCCTGTTTTTCTGCCTGTTCCTTAACCAATTCCTCATATCTTTCTACTTGTTTGCAAATTATTTTGATGCTATCATTGTATTTAAATTGCCGTTCCAAACGGTATAGATTTTCTTCATCAGTCTGTCCATACATTTTGATATACCTGTATTTCAAATCACTGTCCCGATATTGGCTAATTGTCTGCCGTTGCTCACCAATCGCATAAGACAATCCCAAAATAACTAAAACCATGACTACCATTGAAAGAAAAACTTTGCTTGAGCCAATATCAATCGTATGGCGATAATGATGTTCTAATTTCATTGGATTCTGTACTTCCTCAATCAGGTTTTCAAACCGTTCTGTTGCAGTGTTTATAGCCGACAAATCAACTTGAATCGGCTCAACCTGCTTGTTCGGTTGCTTATCCAACTTACTGTTAATTGTTTCAAACAGGGCGAATACTTCGGAAGTATCCATTTTATTATTGCTACTCATATTGCTTTGTTTTTTAATGATTTATAAATGATAACCTCTTTTCTTTTTCTTCTTGGGCTTATGCAGACGTTGAAACTCCGCTTCGTCGGGGTCGTACTCTGTTCCTATTGTCGGAATATCGAACAAGCCACCTAAAGCAGAAACGGTATTTTCCAAAACGGAAGATTGATTTTGGGAATGACTATGTGCGGATTGATGAATATCTTGCGCTTTGTCATTCTGTTTCAACTGAAAATCAATTTTGCTGTAACTGAATTGCCTGTCGATTTTCGAGCCGTTGAATGTATATCCGTTCTTTTGGAACATTACTCCCTGAACCTCGTCTGTATTGCCTTTGCATTTGAACTCTGTTGCAATACCCTGCTTTTGAAGCTTCTTTTTCAGTTCATTCCTGTCCCCTTTTCTTTTGGAGCTTCTTCTTCCTTTTCCGTTCCTGCTCGCGGATAAAGTTTTCCTCTTCGTAGTCATTACTGGACGGATTCATATCCAGTATGCCGAACAGTGAACCCAAAGCCGAGCCGGAGTTTGTATGTTGATGAGTTTGTTCCGTTTGTGTAAAATTGTCCTTTGAAATATCAATCTGTTTATTCGGATTGTTAAACAAGTCATTGAATACATTCGCCGAAAACTCCTTGCCTAACCGTGAACCATTCAGGACGGCGCGGTTCGGATAGTCGATAAATGTAACGCCGTAAATCCGTCCCGCTTCGTTCTGCCTGAAAACCACGCCGATATTTTTCTTTTTCAACAGCAACCGAAAATCATTCATACTTTTAGCTTCCCGCATGGCTTTGGCAACAGTCGGGCGAAGCTGTTCCCTGATATTTTTCTTTTCGACAGCAATCTTTGAATTTTCAAAATGCTTTTGCAGAGCCTCGTAGCCTGCTTCCTTGCTAAACAGGGATGATTTGAATGGTCGCCCGATTTCATTTCCTTTTTCATCGGTAACGCTGTAAAGAATGCCGTTGTGCATTCCCTTGACTTCTTCGGCTGTCAGGTTAAACATTTCCAGCAGGGTGCGGTATTCGCCAAAGGATTGGAAATGAAAGTTTGCCATTGCCGCTTTAATGGCATTGCCTGCTTTATGCTTCAAATCGCCGTCTTTATAGTTTATCCGTTTGGGTATTTCAAATTCCCTTTCGCCTTTTACAAGCGGAACAAGGTTAAACTGCTGTTCCAACTCCTTGCATATTTTCATAGTGTAAATAATAATTGAAAAGTAGTCCACTTAAATAATTGAAAAGTATCCCCCAGTAGAGTAAAACATAAGAGTTTTTGCGTATAAAGCTCTTTGTTTTGTCAACAAATATTAACATTATAAATTCCT
>BNTS01000053.1 GCA_025996775.1 Bacteroidia bacterium
CCCACAGAAATACAATCGCTTGTGAAAACATATCCCATCAAAGAAATTTTTCAGGAACAAGCCACAACCATGGCATTGCCCCGATTCTATTTAAAAACGTCCGCAAATGATTTATTTGGAATCAAGGACGATATTTTGTTGGACAAAGAAAATCTGTTGGGCGGTTTTCAACTAAGTAAAGCCGACACCAACATTCCTTTCGACAGTGTTACTTCCGAACTCTACAAAGTAGATTTGGATGAAACGAAAAAAGAGCACACGCCAACTTTTGTAAAGCTCGATGGCGTTGTAAGAGATAGTGTCGTAACCTATATGCTTGACCCAACGCGAACAAGCAGCCGGATAAAGAATCTCACGCATCGAATTATGTCCTTGATTGGCAATATGTATCCGATTGCAGACAGGGAAATTGAAAAATATGTTGGTCGCATATTGGAAGATTTTACAGATGAACATTTTCAAGAATTTTCCAGCAATGAATACACCTACATCGACAAAATCAAACATAAAATAAAATCCCTTTCGGAAGCCTTTGCCGAAAAGCAATTTCGGGATTTTTTAGATACCGACAAAGTATTTATTAAACCTGCATATACATTGCCTTCAAGTATTTCATTTACAGAAACTTCAAAAGACATGACCAAATCCCTTTACGAAAAAGAAGGAAAGATGAATAATTTTGAAGAACAAGTAATCAACGAAATAGCCAATATGCCCAACGTCAGTTTCTGGACACGAAATATGGAGCGAAGAGGCTTTTGCATCAACGGTTTCATCAACCATTATCCCGACTTTATCATACGTACCAAAAGCGGCAAAGTGGTTGTGTTGGAAACCAAAGGCGACCATTTGGATGCCGAACAGAAAATCCGCCTCGGCAATCTGTGGGCAAACAAAGCCGGAAATGAGTATCGGTACTTTATGGTTTATGACCGGAGAAATGTGGATGGGGCTCATAATTTGGATGGGTTTTTGAGGGTTATGAGGGAGTTGTAGAAATTTAAATTTACAGTTATGATACACAAACTAATTCTAAGAAATTTCAAAAAGATAAAGGAAGAAACCTTTTTATTCGACAATTTTGATCTAATTGTCGGAAGTAATAATAGCGGGAAGAGTACTATTTTACAATCTTTGGCTATTTGGCAATATTGTGTTGAACAATTTCGATTATCAAGAAAGAAAGGGCAAAATGGAATACAGATTGTATTACCGAACTTTACTGCATTGCCTGTTCCTGAATTTAATTTGTTATGGACAGATAAAACAGACCGTAAATATGAGAATGATTCTGCAAGACCCGGCAAAAAAAATCAGCTATATATTTATATAGAAATTGATGTTTATTGGAAAGACCAAACAAGAGAAGAAAAAAACTTTTGTGTTCAGTTAAGATACCAATCGCCACAATCTGTTTATGCACGTCCTTTGAATGGTTGGTCGGAATTTAATGCGGTAGAGCAAACGGGAGAATTACCCTATATTATATATGTTCCTCCTTTTTCTGGATTAGAACCACATGAAAAATGGCTTGCAGAGGGAAACGTGAGACAAAATATAGGGAAGGCACAACCCGGTTCGGTGTTAAGAAATCTGCTGTATAGAGTTATCGACCGAGAAGGAATTAAGATTAATGATAATGATGATTGGAAAGAAATCCGATTGTGTATAGAAAAATGGTTTGGTATAGAATTATTAACACCTGAATATGACCCATCCACCAGTACGGAGATAATCGTAGAATATCGAATCAATCGAAAAACTTTTGACATAATATCCGGAGGTAGTGGTTTTCACCAAATACTAACATTATTGGCTTTTTTGTATGGTTATCAAAAAGCAACAACCATATTGTTTGATGAGCCGGATGCACATTTACATGTAAATTTACAGCGTCAAATTATTAATTATTTAAAACAACATTTTAAAATACAATTTCTAATAGCTACTCATTCAGAAGAATTTATAAAAGGAACCGAAATTAATTCAATACTGTCCATTTTATCAGGAAAGCCAAAGCGAGTAAAGTCGAATAGCGCTATAATTTCAGCATTAAGCATTGTTGATAATATTGATGTAATGCGTACGCAAGAATCTCCTTTTATTCTTTATATTGAAGGAGAAGATGATGAACGTATTCTTTCCGCTTGGGCTAATACGCTGAATAAAATCGAGGTATATCAAAAATTTTATCCTTTTATTTTAGGCGGCTCAAGTAAAAACGAGATGAAAAATAAAGCCGATAGACATTTTGAAGCTCTTAAACAAATTGTACCCGATTTAAAGCGTGCAATTTTGTTGGATTATGATAATGATGAAGTGGCTATTAACCCTCCGCAAAATCAATTAGTCTTAAATGAATGGAAACGTAAAAATATTGATAATTATTTATTAGTACCTCAAGCGTGGAAAAGAACCGTTGCCAAAAGTCAAGAATACGAATTGGATGAACTGTTCTTACAGCCGTATTCCCAAATCATTGACACTGTTTTTTTAGAACAGAATTTAACTTTGCCCAAAGGAAGTACTTGGAAAAATGTGAAAGCACAAATATTTTCACTTGTTGATGGGAAAAAATTGTTATTTGAAAATCAAGATTCTATTTTTGAACAAATTAAAAATGTAGATGACCATTTAAAAATCAATCGCTCTATGGTTGCATCATCTATGACATCCGAAGAAATACACGATGATATAGATGTGTTTTTTAGTAATTTAGAAAAAATTGTTGAGATATAAAATGTAAGGGAATAATCTACATGAAACCAATAAGAAAAATCATCAGCAACATTCAGTCCGAGTTTGCTGGCGAAAGAGCTACCCTTTGCGATTATATTCGGGGCGATGCCTTGTTGGGCAAATTCTTTCAGCCGTTCATTTTTGAAGAACTGCTTGCAATCGATATAATTAACAGTCAAAAAACTTGCTTGGGGAATGTCAAAGGCAGACAAAGCAATTGTTTAGGATTGGCCCCAGATCGTACCCCATAAGATGGAATAAAGATGCAATTTATTGTTTCACAGTGATTTATTGTGAGTATCTAAAAATATAGTAAATTTTGCTTACCTTTGCGGCATGAAATTTGGAGTACAATATAATGATATACATTCTAACGCGAGGGCGGGGGTGATTACTACCGGGCATGGGGTAATTGAGACGCCCATTTTTATGCCTGTTGGTACGCAAGGTACGGTGAAGGCCGTGCACATGCGTGAGCTGAAGGACGATATTAAAGCACAGATTATTTTGGGGAATACGTATCATCTTTATCTTCGACCCGGAACGGAGATTCTGGAAAGGGTAGGGGGGCTGCATAAGTTTAATGGATGGGATGGCCCTATTCTGACTGATAGTGGCGGTTTTCAGGTGTTTTCTCTTGCCGAAAACCGCAAGTTGAGGGAGGAAGGCGCTGAGTTTCGCTCGCATATCGACGGCTCCAAGCATTTCTTCACGCCCGAAAAGGTGGTAGATATAGAGCGCTCCATCGGGGCGGATATTATTATGGCCTTTGACGAATGTACTCCCGGCGACGCCGACTATGAATATGCAAAAAAATCATTGGCGCTTACCGAGAAGTGGCTGGACCGGTGCGTAGACCGGATGGTGCAGACCGAACCTCTCTATGGATACGGGCAAAGCCTCTTCCCCATTGTGCAAGGATGCGTATATACCGACTTACGTAAACGCGCCTCCGAGCATGTGGCCTCAAAGAATGCAGACGGCAATGCCATTGGCGGACTGGCAGTAGGTGAGCCGACCGAGAAAATGTATGAAATGATAGAAGTGGTGAACGAGATACTCCCCAAAGACCGTCCCCGATACCTGATGGGCGTTGGTACACCGGTGAATATGCTGGAGGCCATTGAGCGGGGTGTGGATATGTTTGACTGCATCATGCCTACCCGCAACGGACGTAACGGACAGTTATTCACCCGCTATGGCACGATAAACATTCGCAATAAAAAGTGGGAAGACGACTTTTCCTCCCTCGACCCTGCAGGTTATACCTACGTGGATACAGCGTACAGCAAAGCCTATTTACATCATTTAATAAAGGCTGAGGAGATTTTAGGCCTGCAAATTGCCTCAATTCACAATTTAGGTTTCTATCTTTGGCTCGTGAAAGAAGCGCGCGCCCATATCAAGGCAGGCGATTTCGGCACATGGAAAAGAGAAAGCATACGTCAACTATCTAACAGATTGTAAGATGAGCAAGTTTGGATTGAAGCGAATCGACTGGTATATCCTCAAACAATTTTTGGGGACGTTTGTCTTTGCTCTTATCCTTATCATCTCTATCTCGGTGGTTTTTGATATCAATGAGAAGATAGACAAGTTTCTGAAACCGGAAGTTACGCTCAAGGAGATAGTTTTTGACTTCTATCTGAACTTTATCCCCAGCTTTATCAGCATGATTAGTCCGCTGATTACCTTTGTTGCGGTTATCTTCTTTACCTCGCGATTGGCCGACAATTCGGAAATTATAGCCATGCTTTCGAGTGGCATAAGTTTCCAGCGGTTGATGGTGCCTTATTGGATTTCGGCCGCTATCATTGCTCTCGCTACCTTTATATTAAATGCCTTTATTATTCCGCCGGGCAACATAACGAAGATAGAATTTCAGAATAAGTATCTTAAGAACCGGGCTGTAGAGTACGTACGCAATATGCAGTTGGAGGTAGAGCCGGGCGTAATAGCCTACTTTGACCGTTACGACGATAAATCACGTATGGGTTACCGCTTTTCGCTGGAGCATTTTGAAGATAAGAAACTTATCTCCCGCCTAACGGCAGCTTCCATCAAGTACGATACTTTATATAATTGGACGATTGAAAACTATATGATTCGCGACTTCGACGGTATGTACGAACATATCAGCAGTGGAAGCCGCAAAGACACAACACTGAGCATCATTCCTTCTGACTTCTTAATTTCAATAGACGATTGCGAAACGATGACCAGCCCTCAATTGGCTAAATACATAAAACGTCAGAAACAGCGGGGAATCGGCAATATTCAGACCTTTGAAATAGAATACTATAAACGATATGCCGCTATTATGGCAGCCTTTATCCTTACTTGTATAGGCGCGTCTTTGTCGTCACGAAAAATGAAAGGAGGGATGGGGTTGAATATCGGTATTGGTATAGGGCTTAGTTTTTCGTATATCTTGTTTACAACGGTGACGTCTACATTTGCAGTAAGCGGCTTGGTGAGTCCGATGGTGGCGGCATGGATCCCCAACATTCTTTATACCTTCATAGCCGTTTTCTTATACATAAAAGCCCCGCGATAGACAGGGCTTTACGTAAGAAAATTGTTAGATTAATCAATATCTCGATTCTACCACTTTCCAATCAACGATCTTCCACAATTCTTTCAGATGGTCAGCACGTCTGTTTTGATAATCCAGATAGTAAGAGTGTTCCCAAACATCGAAACCAAGAATCGGCTTCAAGCCTTTGGTAACAGGGTTTCCTGCGTTGGATTCCTTATCGATAGAAAGTTTGCCTTGAGCATCTTCTGCCAGCCAAACCCATCCCGAGCCAAACAGACCAACACCTGCAGCTTCAAATTCCTTCTGGAAATTCTCAAACGAACCCCAAGCAGCATCAATGGCCGAAGCCAGTTTGCCCGAAGGCTTGCCACCACCGTTTGGCGAGAACTGCGTGAAGTACAAATTGTGATTCAGCACCTGGCCGGCATTGTTGAAAAGGCCACCCTCTGATTCCTTTACAATTGTTATCAATTCGGCGTTCTCAAACTTCGTTCCCTGAATCATGTTGTTCAGGTTGTTTACATACGTCTGCAAATGCTTCCCATGATGGAATTCAATTGTTTGTTTACTAATAATCGGCTCCAGGGCGTCTGAAGCATACGGTAATTTTACTAATTCAAATTTCATAACACTTTCGTTTTTAATTGTTACTTGATTACTTGTAATAAATAATGCCAAACTCAAAATTAAAGACATCATACAAATTAAATTTTAGATAGTTAATATATTTCCAACAAATGTAAGAAAAGCTTTAGACATACTTTCATCTAAATACACTTTTTTATCTATTAGTATATAGATATTATCAAATTAGTTCGTACTTTTGTGCCCTCAATACTCATTATATTAAATAGTAAACATATTAAGCAGATGGTAAAGAAAGTTGGGAATTTAATACCAAATACCTTTTTTATTACAAAAGGTAGTGGCGAGTCGGACTTGGAAAAGCATGCAGGTTCATATCACATGGCTCTGTATGACGCAGGTATCTCCGATTTTAATATTATGACCTATTCATCTGTCATACCCGCAACGGCGCATTTGGCAACTATGGACGAGATTGACTTGCCTCCGTTTGGTTCGGAGTTGAAGACGATTATGGCCACCTCGCACGGGTATCAGGATGAATTTGTATCTGCCGGCGTGGTTTACGCGTGGATGTATAAAGACGAAAATTTCGATGAAAAGGTGGGGGGACTGGTTTGCGAAGTAAGCGGTCGCTACCGCATCGAGGAGTTGGAATCGCGTCTGATTCGTGTCATCAACGACCTCCATCAGAAAACGTACGGAAAGTATTATTTGGGCGAACTCAATTTTATTACCGAAGGTATCACAATAGAAAAGAGGTATGGAACGGCTGTTGCCGCCCTTTGTTTCCTCGACTTCATCATGCCTGAATTAGAGTGACATCACCAAACAATGATAAAGACTATTGTTTCGGAATGAAAAACTCAAAAACTCAAATAGTGCCTGTTCTGGGCATGGGATGTGCCGGTTGCGCATCGAATGTAGAACGAGCGTTGCAAAAACTCCCGGGGATAGAATCGGCTTCGGTAAATTTTGCTTCGAATAACCTGACTGTGACTTATCATCCAACCAAAATCAACCTTCCTGAAATGCAATCAGCCGTTCAAGCTGCCGGATACGATTTAATAGTGGAAGAAGAAAATCCGTTGAAAGCTAAAGAAGAAGCTGAACGAAAACGTTATGCACGAATTAAAAGAGATACCATCGGTACTTGGATGCTGGCAATCCCTTTGGTATTGCTGGCCATGGTGTTTATGCACCTTCCCTATGCCAATTGGATGGAGATGGTGTTGGCCTTAGCTATTATGATTTTCTTCGGGCGTACCTTCTATATTAACGGATTTTGCCATGCACTGCGCGGAAATCCTAATATGGACACCTTGGTAGCGCTAAGTACATCTATCGCATTCCTTTTCAGCTTGTTTAATACGGTTTATCCGGAATTTTGGACTTCGAAGGGACTGGAAGCACATGTATATTACGAGGCAGCAGGAGTCATCATTGCATTTGTATTAGCAGGAAAGCTGCTTGAAGAAAAAGCAAAGCATAGTACTTCCTCCGCTATTCAGTCGCTGATGGGTTTACAACCAAAGACAGCCCGCAAAGTAACGGATGGGGTAGAAAATGAGGTGGAAATTTCAACCCTGATCACGGGTGATATTTTAAATATTCGTCCCGGTGAGAAAATTCCTGTAGACGGTATAATTTTGAGTGGCAGCTCATCAGTTGATGAAAGCCTTTTGAGCGGCGAAGCTTTCCCTGTTTTGAAACTTCCAGGAAATAAGGCCATGGCAGGCACAATTAACCAGAAAGGCTCCTTTACAATGGAAGCTACAGGCGTGGGACAAGCTACTGTCCTGGGACAAATCGTCCGCATGGTGCAGGAAGCACAGGGGAGTAAGGCGCCCGTCCAACGACTGGTCGACAAAATCAGCCGGGTGTTCGTTCCTGTAGTTGTAGGTTTGGCTGCGCTTACCTTCATACTTTGGTTGGTAATTGGTGGAACTTCGTACTTCTCGTATGCACTGCTTTCGGCTGTTTCTGTGCTGGTTATAGCCTGTCCTTGTGCCTTAGGCTTAGCTACTCCTACCGCCCTTATGGTTGGAATGGGGAAGGCTGCGGAACAACATATTCTTATCAAAGACGCGTATGCGCTTGAAAATATGTGCAAAGTAGATACTGTTGTATTAGACAAAACAGGCACGCTTACACAAGGCAAGCCTCAGGTTGTTGATTCATATTGGATGTCGGAAGCTAACGTTGCCTATCTGGACTATCTCTATACCGCTGAAAGCATGTCGGAACATCCTATGGCAGCAGCAATCCTTGAATGGATGGAAGACTCCGGCGCCTCGATCATCAAACCTGAAAGTTTTGAGAGTATCACCGGATACGGTGTGCGTCTGGAGATGGGTGGCCTTAATTATTGGGTAGGCAACCAAGGCCTGCTTGAGCGTTTCGAGGCTACGATTCAGGAAGAGGTGAAAAGGCGCTTGGAGCGATGGAAGAAAAATGGATATAGCGTTACTTATTATGGGGTTGAGTCGGTTCTTCTGGCTGTCATGGCTGTGGCAGACCGTATCAAACCCACTTCCCTGCAAGCCGTCGATAGCCTTAAAAATGTCAATTTAGATATTCATTTGCTGAGCGGTGATTCGGAAGAGAGTGCTCAAAGTGTAGCCACTGCTTTGGGAATCAATCATTGCAAAGGCGGTGTCCTTCCGCAGGATAAAGAGAATTATATTAAGGCTTTACAGCCAATGGGCAAGGTTGTAGCCATGGTGGGTGACGGTATTAATGACTCGCAAGCCCTGGCGCGAGCCAATGTAAGTATTGCTATGGGGAAAGGGACGGATATAGCTATGGATGTAGCTCAGATTACGCTTATTACCTCCGACCTCTCCCTGCTTACCAAAGCTATCTATATCTCGAAGCGGACAGTTCGCCTTATTTGGGAAAACCTCTTTTGGGCGTTTATATTCAACCTGATAGGTATTCCTTTGGCAGCAGGTATTTTATATCCTGTAAACGGCCTGTTGCTCAATCCCATGATGGCAAGCGCTGCCATGGCCTTTAGCTCGGTAGCGGTTGTTGCCAATAGCTTGCGTTTGAAATTAATCAGATAAACTGTTAAATAATTACCTTTAAAAGAATTACAATTATGTATGGAAAATTGAAAGAGTTCCTGACAACAGAATTGGCTGACATCAAGTCTGCCGGGTTGTATAAGGAGGAACGTATTATTACCACGCCACAACGTGCCGATATCCAGGTTAATGCCGGTGAACCTGTTCTTAACTTCTGTGCTAACAACTACTTAGGATTGTCAGACAATAAGCGTTTAATCCAAGCAGCTTATGACGCCATGAATACGCATGGGTATGGTATGTCGTCAGTTCGCTTTATTTGTGGTACCCAGGATTTACACAAACAATTAGAGGCTGCTATTTCCGATTATTTCCACACGGAAGATACCATCCTCTATGCAGCCTGCTTTGATGCGAATGGTGGTTTGTTTGAACCGTTATTCTCTGAAGAAGATGCAATTATCTCTGATGCATTGAACCATGCGTCTATTATTGATGGCGTTCGTCTTTGCAAGGCGAAGCGTTATCGCTATGCGAATGCTGATATGGCAGAACTGGAGCGTTGTCTGCAAGAAGCTCAGGCACAACGTTTCCGTATCATTGCTACTGATGGTGTATTCTCAATGGACGGCAATGTTGCTCCTATTGATAAGATTTGTGCGTTAGCTGAAAAGTATGATGCGCTGGTGATGGTAGACGAATCTCACTCAGCAGGTGTTGTAGGCCCGACAGGTCACGGTGTAGCCGAGCAGTTTAATAGCTACGGCCATATCGACATCTTTACCGGCACTTTAGGCAAATCGTTTGGCGGTGCTATGGGTGGATTTACTACCGGTAACAAAGAGGTTATTGACTTGCTGCGTCAGCGTTCACGCCCTTACCTGTTCTCTAATTCGTTGGCCCCCTCCATCGTAGGCGCCAGCTTGGAGATGTTTAAGATGCTGAAAGAAAGTTCGGATCTCCATACCAAACTGATTGACAACGTTACCTACTTCCGAGATAAGATGCTGGCAGCCGGGTTCGATATCAAGCCTACGCAATCGGCTATCTGCGCTGTTATGCTATACGACGCCAAGTTATCCCAGGATTTTGCCGCACGGATGCAGGAAGAAGGTATTTTTGTAACCGGCTTCTACTATCCCGTAGTACCGAAGGGACAGGCTCGTATCCGCGTGCAACTTTCTGCCGGTCACGAACGCGCTCACCTCGACAAGGCCATCGCTGCTTTTATCAAGGTAGGCAAAGAGTTGAAGTGTATAAAGTAATCACCGTTTCCTGTAAGCTATGATTGCCAAAGCATTAAAGCCAATGGCAAAAAGGCATACAATGAAGAAATAGTGGGTGAGGTCGGCAAAATGGCTCCCCTTAAGATAAACCATCCGCATCACATCAATAAAGTAGCGAATGGGATTGAAAAGGGTAACTTTCTGCGCCCATTCGGGCATGCTGTTGATGGGTGTAAACAATCCGCTCATCAAAGCAAAGATTATTAGGAAGAAGAAGGCCGTAAACATAGCCTGAGACTGTGTAGATGAGACGGCTGAAATAGTCAATCCCAACCCCGTAAAAGCTATCAGATAGATGGCTGCAAACAGGTAGATTGTGGCAAAGCTTCCAACCGGAGCCAACCCATAGACCAGCCAAGCTATCAGTGACCCAAGGGTGAGCAGGACAAGTCCTATCACCCAGAAAGGGATAAGTTTAGAGAGAAGGAAGACGACTTTGGGAACAGGTGTAACATTAATCTGTTCGATCGTCCCCTTCTCTTTTTCGCTTACGATATTCAAAGCAGAAAGGGCGCCGCCTATGATGCTGAGCAGAAACACAATAATACCCGGTACCATATAGTTTTTATAGTTCAAATGCGGATTATAGAGATAGGTAGAAGTAATTGTTGGGCCTGTAGGAACCGACATTATATTCCCAATTTCAGTATTAAAGCTTTGAATGATAGAGGATAAGTAAGCACTTCCCAAGCCTCCTTTTGTTCCGTTGATAGCGTTGGCGGATATAGATAGCGTTGAAAGATTCTTTTCAAAGTCTGCAGGTATCTCCAACAGGATGTCAGCGCGGTCGTCTTCAATTGCAGATAAACCCTCTTCGTAGCTTGAAGAAACATCGGTTAAACGGAAGTAGCCTGAGGACAGTACTTTATCAATTAGGCGTTGGGAATAGACCGAATGGTCGAGGTCAATAACGCCAAGGTTGATATTTCGCATCTCGAAATTGGCTGCAAAGGGCAAAATAAGCAATTGCAACAAGGGGATCATAAAGATAATTCGCGGCAGGAAACGGTCGCGGCGAATCTGTTTAAACTCCTTTTCTATTAAATAACGCAAGGTTCTCATAAGCGTATTTTAAAGCGTTTCACACTAAGGGCTGTCAGGGTAACAAACATAAGTGCCAATATGCCAATCTCTTTCAAAATGGTCTCTGCTCCCAGTCCTTTTATCATCACATCTTTTACGGCGATAATGTACCATTTAGCCGGTACAATGTCTGAAATTATCTGAAGGATCCAGGGCATATTCTCAATGGGGAAAATCATACCGCTGAGCAGCATTACCGGAAGCATTAGAACTACCCAGCTAATCAGCATGGCTGCCTGCTGTGTATCCGTAATGGTAGATATGAGCAGCCCCAGACTAAGCGCTACCAGAGCATACAAAACCGATAGCCCCAATACAAGCCAAATGCTCCCCACAATAGGCACCTCTAACAAAAAACGGGAAAGGAGCAGGATGGTAATAATATTTATCAGGCTTATTAACAGATAGGGAGTAGCCTTAGCCAGTACAATATAGACCGGCTTCATAGGCGATACCAGCAGCACCTCCATCGTGCCCATTTCCTTCTCTTTCACAATCCCAACCGAAGTCATCATTGCACATATTAGTATAAGTATCAGCCCCATAACCCCTGGAACAAAGTTGTAAGCACTTTTCATTTGGGGATTGTAGAGCAAATGAGTTGAAAGTTGAAAGTTGAAAGTTGAAAGTTGACTTGAAAGAATGGCTTGTGCATACTGTATCAAGGCGGCTGCTTCATTGGGATCGGTGGCATCAGCCAGTATTTGTAGGTCATTGGTAGGGCTTACTACCAGTGCCATTCGTATCTTGCCTTGGCGGAAAAGGTTTTCAATCTCCTCCACGTTGCTTACTTTACTATATAATGTAAAGTACTCGCTGGCCTGAAGCTGTTCAATCAACTGATTGGTGCGAGTGTCGAAGCTATTGTCAAGCACGACAAATGGCGATTGCTTGATTTCCGTCGTGATGGCATACCCAAATAAGATAATCAGGATAATAGGCATCAGCAACAGGATCGTCATAGTACGCTTGTCGCGCAAAATATGATAAAACTCCTTTCGTATAAAAGACCCAAACTGTCTCATTCTAATTATGAATTATTAATTATCAATCCTTTGTGCTTTCCGGGCTAAGGCGTGAAAGACTTCGTTCATATTATTGGCCTTGAAGGTTATTTTCAAGGCAGATGGAGTGTTGAACGCTTCGATTCGTCCGTCTACCATGATGGAAACGCGGTTGCAATATTCGGCTTCATCCATATAATGGGTGGTTACGAAGGTAGTTATTCCTCTTGCCGATGCCTGATAAATAAGTTCCCAAAACTGGCGGCGAGTGACGGGGTCAACGCCTCCGGTAGGTTCGTCAAGGAAAACGATCCTGGGTTCGTGGATTACGGCAACTGAGAAAGCCAGCTTCTGCTTCCAGCCCAGAGGAAGGGAGTTGACCATCGTGTCACGCTCACTTTCCAGACCAAGCGCATAAAGAAATTCCTCCGTTTTAGCCGCTATTTGTTTTTTCGAAAGACCATATATTCCTCCGAAGAGGCGAATATTTTCCCACACCTTGAGATCGTTATATAAGGAGAATTTCTGACTCATATAACCAATATGTTTCTTGATTTCCTCCTGTTGCTTATATACGTCGAACCCGGCTACCCGAGCTTTTCCTGAGGTGGGCACAGACAAGCCGCAGAGCATTCGCATGGCAGTAGTCTTGCCGGCTCCATTGGCTCCAAGGAAGCCGAAAATCTCCCCTTCTTCCACCTCAAAACTGATCTGATCTACCGCTGTAAATATCCCAAATCGTTTCGTTAGCCTATCTGTCTCTATTACATTTTTCATTTGTTTTTAAATTCAGTATGTGCTGAATATATATTTAATTATAATCAATATTTAATTCAAAATATATTTATTATTTATTCTACATTTCGTTTATAAAGCAATCTTCAATTCCTGCTTCGATAGATTCGATGGTAACATTTGTAAATCCCTTCTCCTTTAGATAGGATTGCAGGTGGATTATATCCTTTTTGTAAGATTTCAAAGTCAGATGGTGTGAGTCTCCAAAGGCGTAGCAGGAGAGGGTGCCTTCATAGTTCCGCAACTCCTCTAAGAGCGGGTACATATTTTTTGCACGGACTGCATAGAGAGGTTTGTTGAATGAGCGGCGTATTCCCTCGGGCGTATCTACAGACAGGCAAACACCTGAGCGCATCAACAATGCTATGCGGTCGCATCGCGAAGCTTCGTCCATATAAGGCGTAGATACCAAGATTGTAATTCCCTGGCGTTTCAGCTTGTCCAACATATCCCAAAACTCTACGCGCGAAACAGGGTCTACTCCCGTAGTAGGTTCGTCTAAAAACAAGACGTCGGGGCGGTGAATCAAGGCGCAACATAGGGCAAGCTTCTGTTTCATTCCTCCCGATAGCTTTCCTGCCCGACGATGCTTAAAGGGCTCTATCTGAACATAGATATCGCGTACCAATTCGTAGTTATCTGCAATTGTGGTGTTAAAGACGGATGCAAAGAAGCTAAGGTTCTCCTCAACTGTTAGGTCTTGATAGAGCGAAAAGCGCCCCGGCATATAACCCACCCTCATCCGTATCTCCTTCAAATCCTTAATGATATCCAACCCACAGACCGAAGCCGAGCCACTATCGGGTAGCAATAAGGTAGTAAGGATGCGAAAGAGCGTAGTCTTCCCCGCCCCATCCGGTCCAATCAGCCCAAACAACTCTCCGTCGCCTATATTCAGGCTAATCGTTTGGAGGGCTGTAACAGACCCATATTTCTTGCTAATATTTTGAATGTGTACGCCGTTCATAACTTTATCTCACCATACTGGCCGATTTTAAGATAGCCATCATTTTTGACGGCTATTTTTGTGGCATATACTAAGTTAGCACGCTCGTCTTTGGTTTGGATGCCTTTGGGAGTGAATTCGGCTTTGTCGGATATCCAGGTGATTGTGCCGGGATATTCGCGCTGTTCGTCTCGTCCGTAATCGGCAAATACCTTGACGGTTTGTCCTGTTTTCAGTTGCGAGAGATGGGAGGCGGTGATGTATGCCCGCAGGTAGAGCAGGTCCGTATCGGCTATCTTGTAAAGGGGCTTTCCGGCAGCAGTTACCTCGCCTGCCTCGGCATATTTCACTAATACAGTACCCGTTTGCGGGTTAATAATGTGACACTTTTGTAACTGGTCGTCAAGCTGCATGATTTGGTAGAGCAGGCTTTCTGCCTCGGCGTCGGTGCCGGCTGAGGTTTTATCCAGCGTAGAATGTTGTGCGTCTAACTGCTTCTGCAAGAATTGGATGTTATTTGTAATATCGTCCAACTGCTTCTGGTTGCCCACCTTAGCTTCTACGAGGTTCTTCATGCGTTGTTGCTCTGTACGTGCAGTAGCTATTTGCTGCTCTAAGACAGCTATTTGTTTGCGGATGTCGGGCTTACGGATGTCCACAGCCTTCAATCCGGCACTAAGTTGCATCTTGCGCAGGTAGAGTTGGGTGCTGTCTATATAACCGACATAGGCTCCTGCCTCTAACTGACTACCTTCTTGAATGTTTAGTGCCATTATCTTGCCGCTCACTTCCGATGAAACAATTACCTCGGTGGCCTCGAAAGCACCGGTAGCATCAAAATCGTTGGTATTCCAGTCGCAATTTGTTAAGCAGAAAAGCGCCAACATGTATAAATATAAAGGATAGATTGTTAGTGATTTCATATCTGGGGTGTGTTTAGTTCGTTGTATACATATAATTACAGATAGCCATGAGTTGTTGGATGCGGTGGATGGCCACTGTTTGCCGAGCCATATCTTCCGCATTGATTTCACGAATCAGGTCGGTAACGGAGATAACGCCGTTGGCCAGCTTTACCTCGGCAGCCTCTTTGATACTGTTACGCAGGCGTACAATCTCGTCGTCCGTCTGCAGCAGGTCGTTCATCTTCTGAATCTCCGTATTTTGCTGAATCAGATGGAGAGAGGTGTTGAACAGGAAGATCTCGCGCTGTACGTCGATAGTCCGCTTGCTGGTCTCTACTTTCCGTCTGTCATTCTTCAATGTGTAGAACCTGCCCAGATTCCATGAGAGGCGAATGCCGGCCACATAAAAAGGATTGAAGCTGTTTTCCAGCATATTTAGTCCCGGTCTGCCGTATCCTCCTTGTACAAATAGCCCTATGCGAGGCATCAAACCGGCGTCGATCTGCTTGTTTTGAATCTCCATCAGATTGCTCCTTGCCTCCAGAGCCTGTAATTCCGGTCGGTTGATGGAAGTAGACAAGGCATTTCCCGGCATCGTGGGAACCTGAAGTGCGAACGATTCATTAAGCGGTTTTCCTATCAGAGCGCCGAGCATAGAGAGGTAGGCTTTACGTCCGGCCGTCAGTTCGGTGGCCCGTTGGCGAGCGTTCAAAAGCTCCACTTCCAAACTTTCCTTATCCGATTGATTGGCTACTCCGTTAAGCATCATGGAAGTTACCTTATCGATATTCACCTGCAGTTCTTTCTGAAGCAATGTGTTTTGGTGAAGCAACTCACCTTGCAACAAACATCCAAAGTATAATTGGTTCACCCGCTCGTTTAAGTTGTAGAGGTCACTTTCCAACTGGGCACGTTCTGCCGTTGCTTGCGCCCGTGATAATTCGCGTGTAGAACTAATCATGCCTCCATCCCATACCGTTTGGGTAAGTTCTGCCACCGCCTGATACTGATCTTTGCTCAGTGTGGGGATGTTGAACCCTGGAATCAGCGCCGAGATTCTGTTCACGTCGAAAGGCAATTTGGTGACGTCACTCTGGTATGATGCCTTGACATTGACGGATAATTGGGGAAGCCACCCCTTTGCAGCATTGCTCAAATTATACCACTCCGTCTGTTCAATCAATCCATACTGTTTAATCAGCGGATAGTTTGTCCGCGCCAGTTCATAGCACTGCGTAAGAGATAGCTGAGCATGCAAAGATGGCAGAATGAACAAGCAAATACCAAGTAAAAACAGCCATCTTATCCCATTTATCTTTCCCGTTAATTTAATTTTTTTCATATTAAATTATTTTATTATTGTATTGTTTTCAATTAAGATTAATATCAATTTATAATTCTATTTTTATTAATTAATAATAGGGAGCCAGTAAGTGATATATCACATCGTATATCAATTGTTTGCGTCTGCTGATGAATTTGTCAAAGGCTCCGTCCTCACCATTCATAAAAACAGTTACAAGTGGATTACGAACTAAGATCGGAAATATAATCAAGCCAATAAAGGTGGAAACCACATCTTCCAGTGGCACTTTGTTAAGCAATCCCCGTTCCATCTCGTCCAGAAGTTGAGACTGTAGACGAATCAAGGGCTGTATCTGGCTGATATTTTTCACTACGGCGCTAAACAGATGAGCAGGGTCGCGGTTCATTTCATTAATCACAAACAAGGGAAATAATTGGTTTTGCAGAAGAGCCGCCAGATAAGCATCGATAAACGCGGGAAGTTTCTCGAGTATGGTGTTCTCCTCGTCCATTATCATATCAATATTTGGCAGGAGGGTACCAATTAGTTGCGCAAAGATAGCCTCAAACATCACCTCCTTAGTGTGGAAGTAGTAATGCAAAGCCGTCCGGCTAATCCCCACCTCGGCAGCAATATCCACCATCGTAGTAGCCTTGTACCCCTTACGCACAAACACCAACTTAGCTGCCTCAATAATGCGTTCTTCCATATTCATATTCTCTTCCATTTTCATTGTCCATCAAGTGTTATAATCTCTTTTGTCTCTCATGTCTGACACGTGTGTCAAATATATGACTAATATTGACACATACAACAGAAACTCCCTATTATTTAACATATTTAACACAATGTCGTCTCTTAACTATGTTTCATTGTGGAATATGATATTAAAAACATTTATCCTTATTCTCATGACAATTAATCGACATGTCCGAAATTTGCCGTATATTTCAGACAAATTAAATTAAAGTGTAATGAAGAGAAGTATAGCATATCAATCGTAAAAGAACGAATATCACAAATCGGAGAAGGCGATCTTTTCACTATTAGTGATTTCGCAGATTTTAACTTTCAACTGTTATTTGATGAATAATGCTTACTTTTGCAGTCTAAGTCAGAATGTGAATATGAGAAAGAGAATTTTTGGATTGGTTATTTGTACTGCTTTGCTTGCGGGATGCAAAGGGAGCGAAAAAGACGCAAAGGCGAGGCTGGATAATGCCAAGACGCTGTACGAGCGGAATGAATTGATGGCGGCTAAAAGTGAAATAGATAGTATTCGTTTTTACCATCCCAAGGAGGCAGGTGTGCTGAGGGAGGCGCTGGCTTTGATGCGCCAAGTGGAATACAAAGAAGCCGAGCGCAACATTCTTTTCTGCGACAGCCTTCTACCCATAAGGCAGGAAGAAGTCGCGACGATGAGTAAAGCTTTCGTTTTTGAAAAAGACCCTAAATACGAAGAAATCGGGAATTATATCTGGAAACAGCAGACCTTGGAGCGGAATGTGGAACGAAGCTACATCCGGTGTGGCGTAAATGAAAAAGGCGAGATGTATCTGGCAAGCGTTTACTTTGGCAGCACTCCCATTAATCATACCGGGATAAAAGTAAGTACAAAGGATGGACTTTTTGCTGAAACAGTCTCTATACCTTACGATGGCGGCGTGAATTATCGCTTTAAGGATTTGGAAAATACTTCGGAAATAGTGAATTACAAGGGTGAAAATGGGATGGATGCTGTGAAGTTTATTTACTCAAATGCCAAAGAACGAATTAAAGTTGACTATACTGGTGGAAAGCCATTCAGTATATACATGGATGATGCCGGTAAAAGGGCTGTTGTTGCCACCTATGAACTGGCTTCTATTCTCAGCGATGTTGAGAATTTAACGAACGAACGTGAAAAAGCAATTAAAAAGAAGGCCTATTTAGATGAGAAATTGGGTCAATAGTTGTAACTTTACAAAAAATTTACATGTAATGAAAAAATACCTCTTTCTACTTATATTGCCCTTAATACTAAATTCTTGTTTTGAGGAACAGATGCCGGATGGTTATTTTGACGGAACTGTTTGGACTTATTTTGAAGCAGGGAATGAATATGATCAAGACAAAGCTTTGGTATCATCCTTTATAGATACACATACGTTAACCCTAAGTAGTGAAACGTTTCAGCATGTTATTCAAAGGATTGAAAGGAAAGTCGATTCTAAGGGTTATGAAGATGCAGGGGAAACGAAATATGAAGGTAGCTATTCCATGCATTATCCGGATATTACACTGAACTACCCCGCAGGTGATAAGCAGGGAGATATCTCCATAAGCAATCTAACGCTTTACTATAATCTCTCTACCGGACAGGTCTTGCAGTTCTATAGAGAAACTTCCCAAGAATAATATTAGTTGAAAGTTGAAAGTTAAGAGTTGAAAAGAAAAATATCTTTCAACTCTCAACTCTCAACTTTCAATTATTTAGAGATAATTTTCCCATTTTACATTACGCATATCGCCGCTCTTGGCTAATTCCAGGTGGAAGGCAAAGCAGCTCTTGAGGTCTTGAGGCGTCTGCCCCTTGATACCCTTTTCGAGATATTCGTTCAAGAGTGGACGGTAATCAGGATGTACGCAGTTATCAATGATAATGCGGGCGCGTTGGATAGGCGATTTGCCACGTAAGTCGGCTACGCCATATTCCGTAATGATTACCTTTACTGAGTGCTCGTTATGATCCAAGTGAGATACCATGGGTACGAAGGCGCTTATCTTGCCGTCTTTTGCCGTTGAAGGCGTAGTGAAGATGGATACCATGGCTGCACGGGTAAAGTCGCCCGAACCACCGATACCATTCATCATGCGTGTGCCGGATACATGGGTGGAATTGATATTACCGAAGATGTCGGCTTCCAGTGCGGTATTGATGGCTACCAAGCCCAAGCGGCGAGCCACTTCGGGATTGTTAGATATCTCCTGCGGACGGAGCAATATCTTATCCTTAAAGAAATCTAAGTTGGCGTAAATATCTTCCAGTACTTCGTTGCTGACTGTTAGTGAGCAACCGCTGGCAAACTTCACACGTCCGGATTTCATCAGCTTAATTACCGAATCCTGAATTACCTCAGTATATACATTAAAAGCAGGTATATCCGGATTCTCTCCCATACATCCCAGTACGGCATTGGCTACATTACCTACACCGCTTTGCAGGGGTACAAACTCTTTAGGCAGACGTCCGACCTTTATTTCGGATACCAGGAAGGCTGCTACATTGCGACCGATGGCCAGTGTGGCTTCGTCAAGAGGTGTAAAAGCACCCACTTCGTTCGGCTCTGAGGTACGAACTACACCGACAATCTTGGCCGGATCTACCTTGACGTAAGGCACGCCGATACGGTCAGAGGCTGTGTAGATAGGAATTTCGTGACGGTAGGGAGGATCTTGTAACTCGTAGATGTCGTGCATACCCCGAATTGCTTTGGGATGTTTGTCGTTTAATTCTACGATGATGCGATCGGCCAACTTGCAAATGGTGGGGGTAATACCCACAGCTGCTGTTGGAACGATTTCGCCGTTTTCCGTTACGTCGGAAGCTTCAATGATGGCTACGTCTACCTTTCCCAGAAATCCATAACGCAGCATTTGCGCTATTTCAGACAGGTGAAGATCGTAATAAGCCGTTTCGCGCGCATTTAAAAGTGCTCTGAGGTCTTTATTAGACTGGTAAGGAGTGCGAAACTTGATAGCTTTGGCGCGTGCCAGTTCTCCATCCAATTTGTCTCCGGTAGAAGCACCGGTAAACATCCCGATTTGAAAGGGATTTCCTTTTTCGTGTTCTTCTCTTGCCTTTTTGGCTATTGCTACCGGAACGGCTTTCGGGTTACCGGCTGGTGTGAAACCACTAAAGCCCACATTGTCATCGTTGTGTACGAACGATGCGGCTTCTTCAGCTGTAATAAATTTTAACGCCATAATTTAATATAATAGTGAATTAATTGATTGCATAACTAATACTTTCGATTGAGTATTTCAGAATAAATAATCGCTTTTTTCAGTTCATCCATATCATGAAAGGTATCGGCCGATAGATGGAAAGGACTTTCTTCTTCCGTTACTGCTGTATGATGAAAGTCTGTTTCTATCGTCTTGACATTCCTTCGACCCTCTGCTGCCGCATTCGAAAAGTAGTCGGGCTTCTTGTGCGGAACCTTCTTGGGCATTTCCACCTTGTGGGGCAGCTCCTCTTCAAGTTCATACTCGTCGTAACTCTGCGTCTGCTCTACCTCGGCAGGCACTTTCTTCTTCAGTGAACTCAATAATCCACTGAGTCCAAAAACAACTAACAGAATAATATAAAGCCAATCTCCAAGATTATCCATAAACTTTGTTTATTTTTGCACTCCAAATATAAGGAATAAAATGATATGAAACAAATAGAATGTATAAAAAGTAAATAAGGGTAACTTCGCAGCCACCCTTATTCGATTTAACCAAAACCTTAACTATGAAAAAATTTACGTTTTTCGATGACAAAATTATAACTTGGTTTTAAACCTCGCAAATGTTTGGCTAAGTTTTTTTGTCGGGAGCTTTGAATTTAAAACTTATTAACAGTCGGATGATGATTTCTAATAACAAAACAGTAGGTTCTGATAAAACAGACAGCCAGAATGAAAAAAAGCTTTTCGTGGAGACCTACGGATGCCAAATGAATGTAGCAGATAGCGAAGTAGTGGCTTCGGTGATGCAAATGGCTGGATACACGATGACAGACAAGATTGAAGATGCGGATGCCGTGTTTGTGAATACATGCTCGGTAAGGGATAACGCAGAACAGAAGATATACAGCCGTCTTCAGTACTTCCAATCCCTGAAGAGGAAGCGAAAACAGCTGATTGTAGGCGTATTGGGTTGTATGGCAGAACGGGTGAAAGATGTGCTGATTGAGGAGCACAAGGTGGATTTGGTGGTTGGTCCTGATTCGTATCTGGATTTACCCAATCTGATTGGTGCCGTTGAGCAGGGCGAGAAAGCTATCAATGTTGAGCTATCCACTCAGGAGACATATAAAGATGTGATTCCACTGAAGATAGGTGGAATACGTATCTCCGGATTTATCTCCATCATGCGTGGCTGTAATAATTTTTGTTCATACTGCATCGTACCTTATACGCGCGGTAGAGAACGGAGTCGCGACGTGGAAAGCATTCTGAACGAGGTGCGCGACATGAAGGCACAAGGCTTCAGGGAGGTAACCCTGCTGGGGCAAAATGTCAATTCGTACCTCTTCGAACAGGACGACCGTTCGATAACCTTCCCCTTGCTCCTGGAACTGGTAGCAAAGGAAGTGCCCGATATGCGCATCCGCTTTACCACCTCGCATCCCAAAGATATGAGCGACGATACACTTCGGGTGATGGCTGCTTATCATAATATATGTAAGCATATCCATCTGCCGGCTCAGTCGGGAAGCTCGCATATCCTAAAGGTGATGAACCGCCATTATACACGCGAATGGTATCTGGGGCGCATTGCCGCTATCCGCGAAATTCTGCCTAAATGTGCTATCTCGACAGATCTTTTTTGCGGTTTTCATTCCGAGACGGAGGAGGACTACGAGCAGACCCTCTCGCTTATGCGCGAAGTGAGATACGATTCAGCTTTCTTGTTCAAGTATTCCGAACGGCCAGGCACGTATGCTGCCAAACATTTGGCCGACGATATACCCGAAGGCGAGAAGATAAGGCGCCTGCAGAGAATGATTGATTTGCAAAACAAACTCTCTGAAGCCAGTAACAAACGCGATATAGGCAAGGTTTTCGAGGTGCTGATTGAAGGTTTCTCCAAACGCTCGCGCGAGCAGCTGTTTGGGCGCACCGGTCAAAACAAGGTGGTTATTTTCGACAAACAGAATTACCGCGTAGGCCAATACGTACAGGTAAAGATTACCCACGTATCATCTGCAACCATGTTTGGCGAGCCAGTATGATGTCGTAGATGTACCTATTTTTGGAACACTTTCGTAGATAGAATCACGATATCAGTTAAAGGCCGGTCATTCGTATCGGTCTTTACTTTTGACATATTTTCCACAATATCAAAACCCTCCACTACTTCACCAAAGATAGTGACTGAGCCGTCGAGATGAGGTACCCCGCCAATCGTTTTGTACACCTCCCGCCAGTCGGCAGGGATGACAATGGGGCCGCTTTCGTCCACCGCCTCGGCCACCATAACAGCTACCGTATTGGCAAGCTCCGTGGAATCGTTTGCCAACTCCGGTTGCTCCTTCTTCAGCTCATCCATAAACTTATAATAAAGCCAGTTGCGATTGATATCGTTGATACGAGACTCCTTCTGGTCTAATTGTTCATCCGTAAGTACAGTTCCTTGCACGAAGCAAAACTGCGTTCCTGCTGAGGCTCGTTCAGGATTGACAGCATCAATCTCTTTCGCATCAATCAGTGCCCCCTGTTTATTAAAGTGGTTAGGAAGTATCTCCGCAGGAACCGTATACCCTCCGTCGCCATCGCCATACAAGGCTTCCGGCACACGAGCCTTACTCTCCGGATCTCCCCCTTGAACTACAAATTCCTTAATTACCCGATGGAAAATCATCCCCTCATAAGCCTTACTCCTGCAAAGCTTAATAAAGTTATCCCGATGCAACGGCGTATCATCATAAAGCACCACCGTAACATCCCCAATCGTTGTCTTTACCATCACAGACACAGGCTTAGCAGGATCGAGTGCCTTCTCCTTGCACCCCACCAACATCAAAACCCCCACTAAAGCCAAACCCCATCCTTTCTTCATATCCTCCCTTTATAAACGTTATAATTCTCGGCAAATTTAAACAAATAGATGCTAATTTACTTGTTTTACTGTAAAACATTTGTAAAACAAATAGCAGAAAACTATGAAATTTATCCTTTTAGTCCTTCCACCACAGAGGGCTAAATCTTTGAAAGAGAGAAGGAATAGATTTTTTGTTTCTATTCCTTCAACGGGCTTGGAGGTTCCTAGCGAACTCTGTACTTTCCGATCAACCATCTGGTGGTCAAAGGAATATGTCAATACGTTTTTCTCTTTAGTCTAACAATTGTACAACTTTAATTGAACTAAATATGTCTATATAAATAACTATTATTCAAGTTAATAACTGAATTTGTTATGGGGTTCCTACATCGGTGTCAATGAAACAGAAAGCCCCAAAGCAGATGCAATACGGTAAAAGGTAGATACTCGGGGTTCCGTCCTCCCCGTCTCTACACGAGATATATACGACTTGTTAGCCCCTACTTTTTCAGCAAGTTCCGATTGAGTCATACCCGCATCTTTCCGTGCTTGCTCTAATATTTGTCCGGTATAGTAGGCGTATGCCTCTTTGTTAAACACCTCTCTGGTAGGTGTACCCTCCTTGCCATATTTTTCGTCTAACATATCGTTTACGGTAGGAAGCTGCCTAATCTTCTCCCAGTTTAATTTTCTCCTGTCAATCATTGTTAATTTCCTCCTTGTTAATTATATTTTCAGCGATTACGATTTGCTTGGCGTAATCGGCTTCTGATTTCGATTTTTTTATAAATCCATTCAATAACAGCACCTCAGTTGAATTAATCTGATATAGATAACAAAGTATCTATTTTAGTGGAGTTTGCCTTTATTAGTTTGTACAAGCTCTGCTCCGTCATGCCTAAATCTGAGGCTGTCTGCTTCATGGTCAGCTTCTTCTGCTCACACAACTCTTTTATCCTGTTTAAATGTACCATTGCTTAAATTTCTTTGAAAAACTAAACTAATAGTTTCATTAATTGAAATATTTCATTATCTTTGTGCTGTAAAAATAGTAATTAAAATTTAGTATGCAAAGTTTTTGTAGACTTTAAAATAAAATGTGCTATTCGAGATTTACTTTTATAGTAACGGATTTCACGGAGTTTCTGACATAGAAAGTTTCAATAATTTTGCATTTTGTTAAACGGAGATTATTCCAATTGCTTATTTCGGCTAAACTAAGGTGTATATTTGAAATTTTTGTTTATATTTGCAGCATGGAGTTATTTGAAAGGGCTATGAAATACTAAGCAATTTATGGAAAATTGTAGATTTCCAAATCATTACCTAACGCCTTAAAATGAATACAACAACTTCCTTATTATTAAATGTTTGAAGCTCTGTCGGTCTTTTTCACACACAAAAACAACAACTTTTACTTTTTTGAAAATTAACTTTACCGGGTCAGTTTAAAGGAGCAGAGGGGGTCAGTTTGCACAGGATTTTCCAGACTACTACTGATTTAGGTAAATTGAGTTCAGCTATTCCACTCGTTACAAAGGTAGCCATTGTCAGCTAAGTACTTTGCGCATTTTGCTGTTATTCGGCAGCCTGAGACTGAATCGCGGGAGCCTTCGGGAATTGGTATGCCACATGCTTCGGCTAATTCTTCCAATTTGGGGTATTTATAGGTGTCGTATATGCCGGGGAGTTTGCAAAAATTAGTTCCTGCACGCATTGTACAGATATGGTCTTTGTACTTAATATTGTCTTCATGTAGCCTGACACGATACGTTTCGGAGTCAATTAATTCTGAATCAAATTCATAGTTGTGGGCGATAAGCGTTTTTGTTTGCTTTCTGTCTGCGTGAAATTTTTTCATTACCACTCGTGACAGGGTAGCATTTTTGATTACCATATCATTGGTAATTTGGTTAATAGCTGTGATAAATTCAGGAATTGATACGGGTGGTTTTAGATAAAAATTCTCTTCTCGTATGGTATTATAGGATGAATCGAGAAGCATCCATGATAATTGAATGATATACGTCGGGGTATGTCTTTTTAACAAACCCGTTGTTTCACAATCAAAAACCATCATATCATACTCAGACTTAGTACTTGGTTCAGGTTTCCTCTTTTGAGGTTTCTTTTGGCTTTTTACTACCACAAAGACAACAATCCCTACAATAAGGATGATTACTATAACTATCATTACTCCGTATTTTTTATTTCGACACCCGCAAGATAGGAAAATAATTGCATAAACAAACGAATTGATAGCAATTTTCCCTGTCTTTTGCAAAGGTAGTAAAAAATGCTCAAGGGATAAACAGTACTTAATTTCTCTTTTAGATATGTCAAACTCCTAACTTATATAGGTAGCATATCTATACAGAAATCTTTGGAAAAAAGGCAGTTTCATTAATACGTTCTCAAAGAGAAATATTCCAAGCCCTGCACAGAGAATTCCCAATATCACATCAATAACGTAATGATGCGCCGTGTAGACTGCCGTTCCCCAGATACCACACATAAAGAGCGTAACCACGGAAAGGATGAAGATATTGCTTTTATTCTTGATGGCATAGTATAGAACAATAACCAGATAGGCTGAATGTAACGATGGAACGGCGGCAAAGACATTGGCATTGCGTCCGTATATTGAATCAAAAACGCCAATTCCAACCAAATCGTCGAAGCGGGACAGCCCAGCCATATTACCCAGCGTATTCAGAATCGGTTCGAAACCATAATTGATTGCATACCAGGGCGGAGCAGCAGGATGGATGTAATA
>BNTS01000054.1 GCA_025996775.1 Bacteroidia bacterium
TATAATTGCAACTATTCCGAAAGGTAAACAACAAAATAGCGTAACAAAAATTGACTGAACTAACCATGTTTTTGGTATAGGTGGTTGGTATATTTTACTAATAAAACTATCAAACTCAGGAACGTCTTTTGCAAATACCCAATGAGTATATCCATCTTTCCATACTAATGTATCCTCAGATATCTTCATTTTCTTTAGCTCTTCAAAAGTGAATTGAGCATCTTTTCCGTTTAATTTTAATGTGTAATAACTCATTGTCTCTTTTTTTGTTTAATTGTTATCAATTTATTAAATGATGTAATACAATGTATGTTTTATATAAAAACAGGCAAAAAAAATTTGTAAAATAACAGGATATTGTGTAACTTTAAAGTGTTGAACATAAAGAATATACACAATAAACCCGTTAAATTATGGGTGCAAATATAGTATAAATTTATTATATTATAGACGAGTTTACAAGAATTTTGATAAACTTACGGAGGGAGTGTAAATAATAATTGAAAAGTAGTCCACTGATTCATGTAAATTGATGTTCGGGTATTTTATTTTTAGGCGTGGATTTACGCCGAATGGAGAATGACATTTGTCAACTAAAATCTGTTAAAATGGATAGTATGTGTCAGTGAAAATGGGCTTTTTGTGTTACGAGAAATTCGGAGTTTCGAACAAAACGGCCAAAACTAACGGATATGTAAATCTTTTGTCAATATTTGGGAAAGATATTTTGAAAAGACGGCTTCTTTTGGGGAAATCATTTAGATGATTTCCGGACGTCATCAGCATAATTTGGAAATTTCATTTAGATCATTTTTAAAATCATCTAAATGATTTTCCGGAGCGATGCGAACGAACTCTAAACGTATCTTAATATTATGGAATATTTGCTTAAATTTAAGAATCCTTAAGATCTGTAAGGGCCTTAAAGTCCTTCAGGAGCTTGAAGACATTATGATGAGTAATTTATGATAAAATGCAAAATATGAGAGCTGATTCCGCTTTTTACTTCCTATATTCAATTATAAATACCAAACTGCTATCATTTTGTATTTTGCAAACCCTCGAATTTAGGGGTTTTTGCTCACAAAAGGCAAAAAACCTACCAAATATCGAAGAAAAAAAAGGCCATTTTTTGACATTCTGTCAATTCTGACATTCTGCTATTTTTGTCTTTTTGATATTAGCCTTGTATAACTACGCCGTCTTTGAGGTGGATGGTGCGGTCGGCGTGTTGGGCTAATTGCTCGTCGTGGGTTACGATGACGAAGGTTTGCTTCATTTCGTTGCGGAGGTCGAAGAATAGGGCGTGGAGTTCTTCTTTGTTTTGGGTGTCTAAGCTGCCTGAGGGTTCGTCGGCCAGGATGACTGCGGGGTGGTTGATCAGGGCGCGGGCTACGGCTACGCGTTGCTTCTCGCCACCGGATAACTCGGCCGGCTTATGCGACATACGGTCGGTAAGGTTCAGATAGTCGAGTATCTCCTTGGCATGCTTCTCGGCAGTGGATGCCTTTTCACGTGCGATAAGGGCGGGAATCATCACATTTTCTAAGGCAGTAAATTCGGGAAGTAACTGATGGAACTGGAAGACGAAGCCGATGTTGCGGTTGCGGAAGGCTGCCAGTTCTTTATCGTTCAGCTTGCTGATGACAGTTCCGTTAATTGTGAGGGTCCCGCTGTCGGGCGTATCGAGCGTACCGATAATTTGCAACAGCGTAGTCTTGCCGGCTCCACTGGGGCCTGCTATGGCTACTATTTCGCTTTTGTCAATGGAGAGGTCAATGCCTTTTAAAACTTGCAGCGCGCCGAAGCTCTTTGTTATTCTTTCCGTTTGTATCATCATTTGAATACCGTTTTACACCATTCTAAGTTCATATACCAGTCGTTGAGCGGAGCCAGTTGAGGTTGAGGAATGTATACCGACAAACCGCTGTAACGTTCCTTGTCTACCATGACGGTCTCTCTCGTGTTATAATAGGCTATATCGGTGGTTTGTTTATAGATTACCACATTGTCCAAGCTACTTATAAACCGGTTGTATTGGTCGGCAGTTGCCAGTTGTTTGACGAAATCACCCAAATCGAACAAGGAGTGATTCGAGAACCCCAAATGCTCATATATCTGGATTGTACCGGTGGACAGTGCGTCGATAGCCTCTTTTTTGCCGGCAAGAATTTCGCGGGAAATAGCGGCCAATTGATCCAAACCTGCCGTTTTCACTAAGGCTGTAGAGGCTGATTTGGGGAGTGAAGCTCCCCCCTGCTGCTCTTCGTAATACGTATAGAAAGCATGGCCTATTTTTTGTAAAGCGTCGGCAATAGGTTCTTTTGTGAAGAAGTATTTAAGTATATGCTCATAAGGCAAGCCGGAACCCAGCACTTCGGTAGGCGAAGCCAGGATATAATCGGTTGTATTGCGCAGGGCATAACACACTTCTATACTCGCCATATAGCAGGCGTCAAAGATGATAAAATCAAGTGGATAGCCTGTCAAGGCTTCTTTTAGATCGTTGACCTCCATAAAGTTTGTTTTGTCTTGTCCGAAGGAACGAAGATAACCGGATACATTGGAGGGTAGTGAGCCTGTACCATGGCTCCAGAGGATAAGGCCGTAGCTGTCGGATTTATAGTTTCCGCTTTTGAACACATCGTCGAGCACACTTCTCATCACATCTACTGATGCAGAGTTGCGCTCTTCATAAGTTCGGATTATCTTTTTCCCGATCGTACCGTCTTCAAGCGTTGTGATTTGAAAGAGTTTGGGCGTTTCGGTTTGTGAATCGAGATAAACCAGCAGGTTGCCATTGTTTAGATTATTGCCTTGCGCACCATTCAGCATGCTCTGTATGTTTTCGTAAGCAAACGAGTTGAGACTATTGTCAGCCGCAATGTAGGCCAACACTGTGCGCGGAGGAGGCAACTGTGGAGTAGGCGGCTCAATAGGCTCTATTTTGGTACAGCCTGTCAAAACCAAACCCAAGAGTAAGAAATATGTCAGAAAACCTGATACAACTTTCATCCTTACAAATCTAATTGTTGGCAAAGATAGAGGTTTTTGCTGAAAGAGAGAAACTTTGCTGTAGGAAAGTGTTTATTTATCAACAGCTTTGTTGGTGATGGAGAGGGCTGCAATGCCAAAGATACCGCATAAAGCTTGCCAAAGTGTTTGTACAGCGAAGACAACAAAGGCGAAATTCTTTGCGTCTGCTCCGGATACACTGAAGACAATCAGCGTGTTTATCACCATGAAATGCCAAGGACCAAGGCCGCCTTGAATGGGAACAGCTACGCCAATGCTGCTCATCGTAAAGGCTATCAGTCCGACTCTCACACCTAAATGTTCTGTGAAGCCGAAAGCATAAAAGGTGGTATAGAAATAAATGAAGTACAGTCCCCATATCATCACTGTTTCTATGATGAAAAGCCCTTTATGTTCCATCAACCAAACGCTTTTCATCCCCTCCCATACATTAGACAGGACGCCGATAGACTTTTGCACAAAAGTAAGATGCTTCAGTCGGGTAAAGGTGTACCATACAGCCGCCACTATAATAAGGAAAAGAATGATAATCCAATAATCGGGAAAACTAATCATCAGACTGGGATTATTTGCCAGAAAGGTTTTAAAGAATCCTGCGTTGAAGCAAACGATACCTACTAAAATCAATCCAACGGATATGGCATCGGCTACCCGGTCAATTAACAAGGTGCCCAGAAGCTTGGTGAACGATATTTTTTCGTATTTAGTAATGATGCCGCAGCGCCATACTTCGCCCATTCTCGGAAAAACGAGATTGACTGCATAATTCCCCAATACGGCAAAAACCAGATTCTTCATTTTATAATGTTCGCCCAGTGTATCGATAAGCAGCCCCCAGCGAACCGCACGTACGATATTGGCTGCAAGTCCGAACACCAGGGAAAAGAGCAGGATGTCATAGCGTACACCTCTTTTCAGTAATGTCCATAATTCACCGAAATCAGTACCGCGATAAAGGAACCAAAATAATAAGCAACCAATAACAAGGGGCAGAACCACCTTTATCGTCATATTTAGAATCTTCTTAAAATCCATTTTATAAGGAGCAACTTAACGTTATTTATTGTATTTTTGTATCGCGACAAAGGTAATAATATTTCTAATATAAATTTTTATACAAGATTAAGTAGTGAAACCGGTTAGACCCAAAAAGGCTTTAGGGCAGCATTTCCTGAAAGACCTGCACATTGCGGAACGCATAGCAGACACGTTGACAAGCTACAAGCACCTGCCGGTACTGGAGATTGGTCCCGGAATGGGTGTCCTTACCCGTCCACTGCTTGATGCAGGGCACGATTTGGCGGTAGTAGAATTAGACCTTGAGTCGGTTGCTTATCTGGAAGAGAACTTCCCCTCACTCAAGGGGCGTATTCTGGCCGACGATTTCCTGCGCTTAGACCTCTCCGCCCTTTTTCCCATGCCTTTCTGTGTGATTGGTAATTATCCCTATAACATCTCCAGCCAGATATTCTTTAAGGTGCTTGAGTACCGCGACCTCATTCCTGTCTGCTCGGGTATGCTGCAGAAAGAAGTGGCCGAGCGGTTGGCTGCCGGACCGGGAAGCCGTACGTACGGTATTTTGAGCGTATTGCTGCAAGCCTGGTATAATGTAGAATATTTGTTTACTGTAAACGAGGATGTGTTCGACCCTCCTCCCAAGGTGAAAAGCGCCGTCATTCGGGCAGTTCGCAACAACCGGACGGAACTGGGATGCAACGAGGCGCTGTTTAAGACAGTCGTTAAAACGGCCTTTAACCAGCGGCGCAAGACACTTCGCAACTCCATGAAACCGCTGCTGGGAAAAGACTGCCCCGATTACCATCTACCCATATTCGATAAACGGCCTGAACAACTTTCGGTAGAGCAGTTTGTAGAACTAACATTATTAACGGATAGCCATCTGAAAACAACTTCGAACCATGATTGAGCTGACAAAAGAATATATTGAGAACTTAGAAGAAATCATCGTAAAAAAGGATGATGAAAAAGCCAAGGCGCTGCTGAAGGACTTATACCCTGCCGATATTGCCGAGCTTTACAAGGAACTCAACGTTGAGCAAGGTATCTATCTCTACCTGCTGATGGATGGCGAACAAGCCGCCGACGTATTGGTGGAACTGGACGATGAGGACCGCAGGAAACTGCTGAAAGAACTCCCCAGCGAGGTGATTGCCAAACGCTTCGTGGACAATATGGAAACCGACGACGCCGTAGACTTGATTCGCGACCTTGACGAAGACATCCAGGAAGAGGTGCTTTCGCATATAGGAGACGTAGAGCAGGCTGGCGACATCGTAGACCTGCTAAAGTACGACGAAGACACCGCCGGCGGTTTGATGGGTACGGAAATGATCGTGGTAAACGAGAACTGGAGCATGCCCCAGTGTATCGACGAGATGCGCCGCCAAGCCGAGGAGATGGACGAAATATATTATGTATATGTAGTAGATGACGACGAACGCCTTCTGGGTGTACTCCCGCTGAAGCGAATGATAACGAACCCTTCGATATCGAAAATCAAGCACGTCATGAAGAAGGACCCTATCTCTGTTCATGAGGATGATAGCATTGAAGAAGTAGCCCAGGTAATAGAGAAGTACAACTTGGTAGCTCTCCCCGTAGTAGATAGTATCGGCCGGTTGGCAGGACGGATCACCATCGACGACGTAATGGAAGTAGTACGCGAGGAACATGAACGTGATTACCAGATGGCGTCCGGTATCTCGCAAGACGTGGAAACATCCGACAGCGTCTTCCATCAAACAGCCGCCCGCCTCCCCTGGCTGGTTATCGGCATGATAGGCGGACTAAGCAACTCTTTTATATTGGGCGGATACGAAGCAGGCTTTGCCTCCAATCCCAAAATGGCTCTTTTTATCCCGCTGATTGGCGGAACGGGAGGGAACGTAGGTATTCAATCATCCGCTATTGTGGTTCAAGGCCTTGCCAACAATAGCCTGAAGGAAGGTATTATTCTTAAGCAGGTGATGAAGGAATCGATTGTTGGCCTTATCAATGCCAGCATGATCAGCTTGATTGTGTTTATATTTAATTTCTTTACACTTGGCGACCGGGCAGTTACGACTTCCGTATCCCTCAGCCTCTTCTCCGTCGTGATGTTTGCAAGTATCTTCGGCACTATGGTTCCTATGACCCTTAACAAGTTACATATAGATCCTGCTATAGCTACCGGCCCCTTTATCACCATCACCAACGACATCATAGGCATGTTAATCTACATGTCCATCGCCTCCATGCTACTGTAAAGACGTTGCATGCAACGTCCTGGGTTTTCAGGAGTCTTTTTGTTGTACATCCTATGTTACATTTGCAGGCGACAGTTGTCATTTATACAGACGATGGAACAAGAGCTTTTCATACAGAAGGTGCTACCGTTGCGGCCACAGTTGATGGTGTACGCGGGACGGTTGATGGACAATCCTGATGATGCGGAGGACATTACGCAGGAGGTGATGCTCAAACTATGGAGTATGAAAAGTGAATTGGCCGGTTACCACAATATTGCGGCTCTCTCTGTGCTAATGACGAAACACCTTTGCCTCAATGCCCTCAAGTCTAAGCAAAGGAGGCAAGCGGGATTGGCGGAAGCGGCGGATGAGGAACGGGTGGCGGATTCCTCATATACGGCGCTGGAGGAAAAGGACAACCTGGCGCATGTTTCCCAAATCATTGCACGCTTGTCGGGGTTGCAGCAGTCAATCCTGAAGATGAAGCATATCGAGGGATTGGAGATTGAGGAGATTGCGGCAATCACAGGGAGCACGCCGGAGGCGGTTCGCATGAACCTCTCGCGGGCGAGGAAGAAAGTGAAGGAATTATTTTTTAAGATAAACAGATGAATACAAACGATTATAACAGGATTGAGGAGCTTATCGCCCGCTTTTTCGAGGGTGGGACAACAGGGGAAGAAGAGAAGGAGCTGTACGGCTTCTTTGCCGGAGAAAATATTCCCTTGTCCCTCGTGCCCTACAAGCCATTATTCGGCTATTTCGAGCATGGGATGCCTGCCGGGCTTGCAGAAATGGAAAAGGCAACAACGATGATTCCTCGCCGGAAGAGCTTGCTCTCCGTATGGATCGTGGCGGTTGCCGCTTCGCTGTTGGTTGCCGCCTTTTCCATCCTTTTCTTTACAAATAAGCAGGAGGTGGAGAACCCATTCGAGGGCAGCTACATCATCCGGAACGGAATGCGTATCACCGACCCCGACATTATCCGTCCCGAACTGGAAGCGGCGCTCCGCTTAGTTGCCTTGCAGGTAGAGGAAAACGAGCGGCTGTGGGAGGAGATTCGTGATCCATACGAAGCTGTTATCCGGCAATTCCCCGACGAGTATTCGCAAGAAGCAGTAAGGAATATTTTATTCAAATAAATAGTGTGTTTAATTTTTAAATGTTAGTATGATGAAGACAAAAGTTTTAGCAATGGTTCTTATCCTGGCGGCAGGAAGTATGTTGAGTTTCGCATCCGCCCAGGAACGCATAAAAGCGTTAATTAAAAAGTGCGAAACCATCGAATCGGTGGACATGAACGTCATCAAGTCAAGGCGTAGCGCCACAAGTTCTGCAGAGTCAAGTGCCTCGCAAGACAACAAACCGGCAACGACGTCAAGTACAACTAAAGGCCCGTTGGAAGAGAGCGTCATTACGGTCGTTATTCATGACAACGAAGCCTTGGTGAACGAGTTCCTCGCAGCCTTCAAAGCGGAGGAGGAGAATGCGACTAATGTTATCAGCAACAAAAAAGGTGGAAAGATTGTCCCGAACCTTTACAGCTTTGAAGGCGGCATGAACTTTTCATTTTCAATGCGTGATAAAGCAAACGCAACCATCACCCAGATGAACGACGGAGGACGCAAGCGCGAATATGTGCCAAGGGGTAGGGACTAAGGCGGTCTAAGCAACACTAAAGGAGAATGTACAAAGCACATCATCTTTAGATTCCAACTACTTTAACAATAAAGGGGCAGGGCACATCCTGCCTCCTGTTTTTTTGCCAGGTACAGGTAGGCTTTGGCGGCAATGTAAGCATACTCATCAGCAACATAATCCCCACCATTGCGGATGGATAGCACAATAGCCGAATCTTATTTTGATACAATCTTTTGTTAAAAAAGACCAACAAAATGAACAAAAGTCCGCTCTCAATTGTTATATAGGTGGGGTTAACCTTAAAATATATAAGAGAGATGGAACGATTGTTGCACTATGTGTGGAAATATAAACTTTACGCGCCGGACACGTTGGTTACTGCCGAAGGAGAGCCGGTAAGTGTGATTGATACGGGGATTCAGAATACCGACGCCGGCCCGGATTTCTTTAATGCCAAGGTGAAGATTGGAAAAACTACCTGGGCCGGGAGTGTAGAGATACACGAGAGGGCTTCTGACTGGATGAGGCACCATCATGACAAAGACAGGGCCTACGACTCCGTGATACTCCATCTGGTAGGCACCGACGACGTCCCCATAAGTCGCACCAATGGAGAGCGTATTCCTCAGGCATTGCTTCCTGTGCCCGAGCAAGTGCGCAAGAATATAGACTGGCTTCTGCACCGTGAGATATCTATCCCCTGTCTTTCTTCAATCAAATATATCGAATCTATTCAACTTACTTTATGGATAGACGCACTTCTTTATGAACGGCTGGAGCGTAAAACGAAAGATATTTTGCAATTACTGGTACAATATAAGGATGACTGGAACGAAGTGTTCTACGTTACGCTTACCCGCTACTTTGGCTTTGGCGTTAATAACGATGCTTTCGAGCGGCTGGCCAAAAGCCTTCCCTTTCGCTACCTGCTGAAGCAACGTAGCAGTAGCTCGCAAATAGAATCCATGCTGTTTGGACAAACCGGGATGCTGGATGAAACGCTGAATGACCATTATTACCGCTTATTGCAACAGGAGTATAAGTTCCTGCGCACTAAATTTGGGTTAGAACCATTAGACAAATCACTATTCAGGAGTTTACGTGTCCGTCCCGTTAATTTCCCACATATCAAGTTGGCGCAGTTGGCTGCTATCTTGTATCGGTATGATACGCTTTTCTCCCGCATATTGGAAGAAGTGAATCCGGTGGAGGTGAAGAAGTTGTTCCGTGTACAGCCCTCGGATTACTGGGAAACGCATTTTCATTTCAGGGGAACTTCGCCCAAGTCCGTAAAGATCTTGGGGGAGAATGCCTTGAATGTGTTGCTAATAAATACGGTAGCTCCCATGCTCTTTGCCTATGGTCATAAGAACGGCCTCCCCGAATACGGCGAACGGGCCATTGCTTTATTGGAAAGTCTCCCCCCTGAAAAGAATCAGATTGTTGCTACTTTCAACCATGCAGGCATACGGGCGCAACATGCCGGAGACAGCCAAGCGCTTATCCAACTGAAGCGTGAGTATTGCGAAAAAAAGAAATGTTTATACTGTCGCATTGGTTTTCGGGTGTTAAAGTGCCTGCGTCTATAAATTTTACCTACATTTGCTTTATGAAACAAACGGTAAAGGTAGTCATTGGTTTTCTATTGCTGGTATTAGTCTATTCATGTGCGAATATTGGTATGCCAAACGGGGGTCCTTACGATGAGAACCCGCCGAAGTTCATTAGCAGTACGCCAAATCCCAATCAACTCCGTTATAAAGGTAAGACGGTAGAAATTCTTTTTGATGAGCTGATACAATTAGACAAGCCCAGCGAGAATGTCATTATCACCCCGCCGCAGAGGCAATTACCCGTAGTCCGCGCCTTAGGCCGTAGAGCTGTGGTGGAACTGAAAGATTCCATCAGGGAGAATACAACCTACACCATTGATTTTACCAATGCCATTTCAGATAATAACGAGAAGAACGTATTAGAGAACTTTACCTTTGCCTTCTCTACCGGCGATGTGATTGACACGCTTGAGGTATCCGGCTATCTGATTAATGCCGAAAATCTGGAACCCATGCCGGGTATTACTGTCGGCTTGCATAATAATCTGGATGATTCTGCCTTTGTGAAGACGCCCTTTCTACGCACGTCGCGAACAAACGACAGAGGAAAGTTTGTTATCCGCAATATAGCTCCCGGCTCTTATCATATCTTTGCTCTCGACGATCAGAACCGCGACTATAAGTTCGACCAGCTCGGCGAAGGGATAGCCTTTAGCGACTCGCTGATTGTTCCTACCTTTGAATTTACAAGCAGACAAGATACTCTTTGGGTAGACTCGTTGACGATTGACACCATCAAAACAGTAGGCTATACCCGCTTCATGCCTGATGATATCGTGCTGCGTTTTTTCCAGGAAAAGTTTGTACGCCAATATGCCCTGAGGCCCGAACGATCGCAAACCAATCGCTTTACCCTCCACTATAATGCTCCTTTGGATACGTTTATTAACCCTGTCCCTCTCAATTTCGAACCGGCAGACAGCAGTTGGTTTATCACACAATGGGCGGATGATAAAGCCTCCATTCACTATTGGCTTACTGATTCTACGGTTTGGAAGCAGGATACATTGAGAATGGAAATTACCTATCCGGCAAGCGACTCGCTCAATGTACTTCGTCCTAAAACAGATACCATAGCCCTGACTGTCAGAGTCACCAGGGATGCCCCCGAAGCGAGAAAAAAGAAAAAAGACGATGATGAACCCGATCCAATAGTCTTTCTGGGTATGAATATTAAACCGGCCAGAGATGTTTTTGATACTATCTCGGTTGTATTCGACGAGCCGGTCATGGAATTGAATAAAGACTGGTTCTTGCTCGAAATGCAAATAGATACCTTGTGGGAATCTGCAGAGTTCGACTTTTTCCCGGATAGTATCGATGCGTTGAAATTTTATATCAACCGCAAATGGAAATATGGAGAAAAGTATCGTATCGCCGTTGATTCAGCAGCTATTTACAGTGTTTATGGGAAATGGAACAACTATGTGAGTGAGCAATTCGGGATAACACAAGAAGACCAGTACGGACATTTATGGATAACCATTCAGGGAGTAGACACCCTGCCCGCTTTTGTGGATTTACTTAATGGAGCCGATGCTGTAGTGCGAACGGTTCGCGTGAAAGACGGAGGAGCGCTCTTTATGGATCTCTCCCCGAACAAATACTATGCCCGCCTTGTCATGGATACTAATGACAACTTTATTTGGGATACCGGAAACTATGCCGATAAACAACAGCCCGAAGAGGTTTTCTATTACCCCAAAGTGATCGAAATCATGAAGAACTGGCAAGTGGAAATTCAGGATCCGTGGATAATTCAGGCGCTTCCGATATACAGGCAGAAGCCCTTGGATATTACGAAGAATAAACCGAAAGAAGTGACAAAACAAAAAAGAGATTACAAAAATGATGGAAGAAATAGATCGTCAGGTAATAGCAACCCGATGGGACGAGGTATGGGCTTCTAAGTTGAGAAGATGTTTAAGCCTGTGGATTGTTTTGTTAATAGTCGGAACATGTCAGGTAATGGCGCAGCAGTGCTCATTGTCGAGTCATGCTTTTTATAAGGGAGAGACGATAGAATACGACCTCTTTTTCAAATGGGGAATCATTAATTCAAAAGCCGGATTAGCCACTTTTACCACTAAGAGTGCGCAATACAACAGTAAAGAAGCCTGGGAGTACAAATTGTTTTTCAACTCGATTGGTATGCTCGATAAGTTGTTTAAGATAAAAGATACCCTGACTACGTATTTTTCGCCTGATGCGAAATTACTCTATAGCGACAAGCGGTCGAATGAAGGAGGCTATTACTTGATAGACGAACTTACATTTACCCCTACGGCGGCAAAATCTGTAGTCAAATCTCGTCGCTATACACCTACGACTACAAAGATTGATACCGTAATCACAGCCGACGGATGCCTATATGATATGATGTCCACCATCTTATGCCTACGTTCCATTGATTGGAAAAGCTTGAAGCAGAATGCAGAGTATCCTTACCAAGTAGTCGTGGGGCGTGATATCGTCAATATCCGCTTCCGCTATACCGGTCAGTCTGTTGTTGAACCTAACGATCGTTTGAAATACCGCACCCATCATTTCTTTATCGACGTTTACGACCCCGCTTTCACCCAAAGCAAAGAAGCGGCCGAAGTATGGGTAGGTGACGATGACAACCACATCCCCGTTCGTGTACGCGCCAAACTAAAGATCGGCGCTGCCGAAGTCTACTTCAAAGACTCCAACAACCTGCAATACCCCTTCACCTGCCGTATTGTCATCCCCTCAAAGTAAAAAAACGATACGCTCGTGCAGTATTTTCGTGTGTGGAGTCATTATCTGTTTAGAAAGTCTAACTATTAACGATGATAAGTGTATGAAAAAAGTATTTGTTGTTTTGGGGTTATTTGTCCTTTCCTTCTCTGCCTCCTCTCAGGAGGATTTTGTGTCGCAGCAGCAGGGTAAGCTGTTCGGTATAATTGAAGGCGGTTTTTTAGTCGGCAACTCCGATAATGTAGATAATGCCCCCTTTATCTTCCATTCGTCTTTGAACTATGCTATCCTCCGTAATTTGTCGGCAGGAGTTGGGGTAGGAGTGGAGTTTTACCAGGATACCCATCTGCCTGTATCGGCCAATCTGATGTATCAGTTTGGTAAGTCGGGGTCGGTGATTCCTTTTGCCAAGTTTGAGGCGGGTTATCAGATACCGCTCGAAACCAAAATGGAGAGGAACTATTATTACTATTACGACTATTATTCACCTGATATTCGAAAGATGGATGCAAAGGGCGGACTCTTACTGAACCCTTCCTTAGGCATCATTATACGGTGTAACAACGACATGGGCATTGTGCTTTCGGCAGGTTACAGACATCAGCAGCTCAAATATGTTGCGAAGGAAAACAAAGACTTTTCGCAGTTTGTTGAGTACAATCGCTTATCACTTAAATTAGGTCTCATCTTTTAATACAGTATCACAATGAAAACTATCCATATCATAATTCTCTCCTTCGTGGCAATGCTTTGCCTCGCTTCATGCGCAGACAAATATACTGTAGAGCAAAACGTAAATTCACCCGTTTACATGAGTTATGAAGACATGCGTGCTTCCCTGAGACTCACCTCGGCGCAAGAACTCGTCAACCCTGGTAAGATTAGCTTTAAAGACAACTACCTTTTTGTCGTAGAACAACTGAAGGGAATTCATGTCATTGATGTTTCCAATCCGGCCAGTCCGCAAAACAAAGCGTTTATCGAATTATCCGGCTGCCGGGATATAGCATTAAAAGACCAGTTCCTCTATGCCGACCATTATGTTGATTTGGTAGAACTGAATATTTCAGACATAAATAATGTAAAGGAAACGGCTCGTCTGGATAATTTCTTCCCTTATACTGTACCGGCTCCAAAAGACCCGGCTCTTCCCTTCGCAGAAGTGGATCATGAGAAAGGAATCGTGGTCGATTGGGAGGTAAAGCGTGAGAGGAAAGAGGAGAATTGCTCCTATTATCCCGGTTATCCTTACGATAAGGTAGATGAAATTCTGAACGCTCCCACTATCGACTCCAATGGTTCCGGAAGTTCTACAGGAGATTCCTTTGGGAAAAGCGGTTCCATGGCTCGTTTCGGCCTATACGACCATTATTTATATATAGCGTCTACCGATAATATGCTGAAAGTAGTAGATGTAAACGACAAACTCGCTCAAGTAAACGAACAACGGATTCAAATTGGCTCCGTAGAAACGATATTCATTCACGACCACCACATCTTTTTCGGGACAACAAACGGGATGCTTATCTATAGTCTGGAAAATCCTTCCAAGCCCTATTTTATTAATACCTTTACACATCTGACAAGTTGCGACCCCGTAGTGGTTCAAGACCATTATGCTTACGTAACCCTGCGCAGTGGAACCAACTGTGGTGGAAACTCCAACCAATTGGATGTAATCAAGCTTTCTGACGATTACATCAGTTCTGAGTTGGTAAAAACATACCCCATGATGCAACCTTTCGGCTTGGGAATAGACGGAAACACCCTCTTCATCTGCGATGGCCCTGCAGGCCTGAAAGTCTTCAACGTCGCCGACAAGGAGAAAATAACGACCAATCAGTTAGCCGCCTTCCCCAACATCCAAACCTACGACGTAATCCCCGTAAACAACTACCTCTTCATGATAGGCGCCGACGGCTTCTATCTCTACGATTACAAAGACATAACAGCCATCAAACAACTGAGCCATATCCCTGTACTCAAACAATAAAAAAAGGTATCACCCGGCTTTTGGAGCTTGGGGTGATACCCTTTTCGTTTAATCAAAATAAATCAATAATTTTCTTTCTTCGGCTCGAAATAGGCTTGCGGATGTTCACAGGCGGGGCATTTGTTGGGAGCCGACTTGCCGGTGTGTACGTATCCACAGTTACGGCATTGCCATGTAATTTCTTCGTCCTTTTTGAATACCTGATCCTTTTCTACGTTGTCGAGCAGTTTGCGATAGCGTCTTTCGTGCTCAGCCTCTACTTTGGCAATCATGCGCCAAGCAACAGCTATTTGCTTGAAGCCTTCCTCATCGGCAATGTCGGCGAAAGTAGGATAAAGTTCAGACCATTCTTCGTTTTCGCCGGCGGCAGCAGCAGCCAGGTTCTCGGCAGTGGTACTAATAACACCGGCGGGATAGGAAGCTGTTATTTCTACAGGCCCTCCTTCGAGGAACTTAAAGAAACGTTCAGCATGTTCTTTCTCTTGTTCGGCAGTTTCAGCAAATACACCGGCTATTTGTTCATAACCTTCTTTACGTGCCACGCTTGCAAAAAATACATAGCGACTTCTTGCCTGGGATTCTCCGGCAAATGACTTCAACAGATTCTGTTCGGTACGTGTACCTTTAATACTCTTGTCCATAAAACTACTAATTATATATTTATATAAGATGATTATTTTTTGACACCCTCAAATATACGCATATTTTACAAATCTCATTATAAAATACAGTAAGAAATATTTTATCTCGAATAAGATTAATCTATATACTGCAGGAGTGAAAGGGCTTGGCCGTCCCATTCGACGTAAGAGAAGTACTTCATCCAATCGCCCACAATGAGAAGGCGGGAAGTGGGGGATAGCTGCTCGTCGAGCATGATGTGGAGATGTCCGAAAATGAAGTAGTTGATGTCGGGGTGGGTTTTTAGATAGTCGTCGGCAAAGGTTATAAGGTAATCATAGGATTCGTCTCGTTCTTTTTTCAGGCCGTCCTTACGGCTGTTGAGCGACCAGCCGAGGGCAAAACCAAAGGTCCACCGGGGATGGACGCCGGCGTACAGCCACTGGCAAACCGAGTTGCGGAAGAAGGCGCGAAGGAATCTGAACATGCGGCTGCGATTGTCTACCTCGTCGCCATGACCGAGGAAGAAACGCTTGCCCAAAAGGTCTACGGTAAGTATGTCGCGATGGATGATGGCGCCGATCTCTTTCGGCAGATAGTCAAACATCCATATATCGTGATTGCCGGTAAAGAGATGGATTTCCACGCCCGCATCAGACAACTCGGCCAGCTTTCCCAGAAAACGCACAAAGCCTCTTGGCGCTACGTACTTGTAGTCATACCAGTAGTCAAACATATCGCCCAGGAAATAGATGGCTATGGCATCATCCTTGATGCTGTCTAACCAGTGCACCAGCCTCTTTTCCACGGCCGGCGGGTCGTAATGGAAGCGGGCGCCCAGGTGAGCGTCTGCAGTAAAATATATCTTTTTCCGTTCTTTCATGCAGTGGATTTAGAGAAAGCCTAATTCTAATTTGGCTTCTTCAGACATCATATCCTTGTCCCACACAGGATCGAATACAAGGTTGACTTCTACATTGTTGATGCCTTTCACCGACTCTACCTTCTGACGCACGTCTTCCAGAATATAGTCTGCCACCGGACAGCCCGGCGCAGTAAGCGTCATGTCGATACGCACATTCTTTTCGTCGTCGATATCAACACCATATATAAGGCCCAGGTCATACACGTTGACCGGAATCTCCGGGTCATAAACCATCCGGAGCATATCCACAATAGCCTCTTCCATTTGAAGAAATTCATTACCCATAATCAAATATTTTTTCGCAAATATAATCAAAAATATTCATACCGGCCGCTACCCTTCTATGCGGCCTTCGTCGGCATAACTGTAGTAGCTGTGGTCGGAGAGGATTAGGTGGTCGAGGAGGGTCATGCCCATTAAGTGGGCGACGGATTGTATGCGGCGGGTGATGGCGTCGTCTTGGGGGCTGGGGTGGAGGTTGCCGGAAGGGTGGTTGTGGCAGAGGATGATGCCGGAGGCTAAGGATTGGATGGCAGGGCGCATGACGAGGCGGATGTCTACCGTTGTCTCGCTGGCTCCTCCCTGGCTGATTTTCACCTTGTCAATCACTTTCGCGGCACGGTTGGTGAGGGCTATCCACATCTCTTCGTGCTCAAGATCGCACATAAGGGGGTAGAAGAGCGTGTGTACATCCCGGCTGCAGGTGATGCTTTCTGTGCGCTCCCGTTCGCTTGCACCGCGGCGGCGACCCAACTCCATGGCGGCAGCAATGGTGATGGCTTTCGCTTCGCCAATACCTTTGAAGCCGGACGTCAACTCTTTGATGGAGCATTTACCCAGTGCATTGAGATTGTTGTTTACCGAATGGAGGATACGTTGTGAAAGCTGAACAGCCGATTCCTTCCGGCTTCCTGAACCAATCAGGATAGCCAGCAGTTCGGCGTCACTCAGCGCTACGGCTCCTTTAAGGAGCATCTTTTCGCGTGGGCGGTCTTCTTCCGCCCACTCTTTAATAGAGAGTTTATTCATAGTTAAGCTAAGGGAAAGTTAGTTCTTTACGCGGCCAATATATGAACCATCGCGTGTATCTATCTCGATTTTCTCGCCTACGTTAATAAATAAAGGCACACGCACTTCGGTTCCGGTCTCAACGGTTGCGGGCTTCAGTGTGTTGGTAGCGGTATCGCCTTTAATACCGGGTTCGGTATAGGTTACTTCCAATACAACATGTGCCGGAAGTTCGCAGGTGAGGATTGTCTCGGTGGCTGCATGTACCATAGCTTCTACCGTATCGCCTTCTTTGAGGAATTGAACGCCGGTGATACCTTCGCCCGGGATGCTAATCTGCTCAAATGTTTCGGGGTGCATGAAATTATAGCCCATATCGTCTTTGTAGAGGAACTGGTAGGGGCGGCGTTCGATACGTACTTCTTCTACCTTGACGCCTGAGTTCCAGGTCTTGTCGATGACGCGACCGGTAGTAACATTCCTTAGTTTGGTGCGTACAAAAGCCGGGCCTTTACCTGGCTTTACATGAAGAAATTCAATAATAAAGAAATATGTACCATCGATATCGAGGCACATTCCATTTCTAAAATCAGCAGTCGTTGCCATAAATGTATATCTATATAATTTGATTAATAATTGACTGAAACAGACTGCAAAAATACGACATCCCCGTTAAAGTTGCAAGATATTGAGGCTTTTTCGTGTCAAAATGTCTCATCTTCTGCTTCGGCATAGAGGTAATTAGTGATTTGACCACTCAGCTGGAGGAGGGATATTTCGCAGAGTTTGGTGGCAAATTCGGCGATGGACTGACGCTCTTCAGCATTCAGCAGACTGTTTTGAGCCTCACGGAGTTGGATACCCGACAAGTCGCCCAGCCGGTAGCGCTCGATAGCGATTCTGAAATTTTCCTCTGCTGCTACCAGGTTTTCTTTTTCAAGGTTCCATAGATCTTTGTTATTCCCGTAGGCCATCCACTGGTTGCTCATGTCTGTTTTGAGGGAAAGCTCCAGATCCTGGCGTAGGAGTTCGCGATTCCGTATCTGAATGGTGGCATTGCGTTGTTCGCGCTTCTTGTTGAAGCCGTCGAACAGGTTGAATCCTACTGTCAGCCCGTACGTCAGCCCCAATCGTTGTTGCATGTCTATATTGCCTGTTTCATACCAGTTGCCGGTATATCCATAGCCGGCATTGAGGCGAAGGTAGGGATAGTTGCGGCTTTTGGCCTTTTTGAGGTCAAGTTCGGAAATAAGCGTATTCTTACCGGAAATCAGAAGGGAGACGTTAGACTCCATCGTCCTTTTCCAAAGTTCGGCCTCGTCGAGGAATACATTAGGGGTGATTGTGGAGTCCTTCTGAAAGAATGGTTCCTCTACATTGTCTACAGCCATCAGTTGGTTCAGGTGCGTGCGTGAACGGTGTACCACTTCCAACTGATTTAAAACGGCAGAACTGTCGGCGTTAAAGTCAACCTGCGCCTGTTGCAAGTCGAGCCGCGACATGGAACCGATATAATATCGCTCTTCCACGATGCGTAAACGTTCTCGCGAGAGGCCAAGGGTAGAGGTGAGGTTGCGCAGACGTGTTTTCTGCCGGATCAGGTTGTAATACTCGGTCGAGATACTGGCTATAAAATCTTCTATCGTCATCCGGGTATTGAGTTCGCCTATACTGCGAAGTTCTTTCAATCGGCTATAGTCGGCTTGGATGCCGAAGCCGTCGAAGATCGTCCAGCTTACGTTAAGTCCCACATTGGCCGTTTCGGTATTGATATTGCTTTGTGTTTCCACTCCGCCTTCCGACAAGGAGTTGCGGGTGGTATTCATAGCTCCGTTCAGCCCTCCGCTCAAGTCGGCTGCCGGCAAGTATCCTGCATTGCCAAGCGTGGCATTATTCTCGCTTATTATCTGATTATTGCGTATGATGCGGATCGCGTAATTGTGCTGCAGTCCGGTTTCTATACATCGTTTCAGGTCGTAAACCTCTTGGGCTGCGATTGTCGTAGCAAAGACAAACGGCAGGAATATGTAGCATAATCGTTTCATTCTTTTACAATCTTTTTTTGTCTGTCGGTAGATATAAAGCTGTACATGGCCGGGACCACGAAGAGCGTCAAGAAGGTAGAAAGGAACAGGCCGCCCACTACAGCCGTCCCCATGGCGATACGCCCGTTGGCTCCTTCGGCCGAGGCGAATACAAGGGGAAGTAAACCCATGATAGTGGCGGCGCTTGTCATCAGGATGGGGCGCAAACGTGCAGCCGAAGCCGTGCGTATGGCTTCTCCCAGGCTTAGCCCGGCATCTTGTCTTTGATTGGCAAATTCCACAATCAAAATACCGTTCTTAGCCACCAATCCAATCAGCATTATGATGCCTATCTGGCTGAATATATTCATGGTAATATCCATTGCGTTCATAAATATCAAGGCGCCCGAGATAGCCAGAGGCACGGTAAACATCACAACCAGCGGGTCTTTGAAGCTCTCGAACTGGGCTGCCAGTACCAGGTAAATCATAAACAGGGCCAGTATCATGGCGAACATCAAGCTGTCTGAGCTTTCGCGGAACTCTTTCGATTCACCGCTGAGGGCGGTGCGGAATGTATCGTTGAGCACTTCGGATGCGATGCGGTCCATTTCATCCAGTCCGTCTCCCAAGGTGTAGCCCTTGTTTAAGCCACTGGAAACAGTTGCAGCTACGAAGCGATTGTATCGGAAAAGCTGAGGCGGAGCCACGTTCTCCTGCAAATCCACTAAGTTATCGAGCTGCATCATGGAGCCATTGTTGCTGCGCACATAGATAGACTTCAGGTTGAGGGGTGTATTGCGCTGCTGGCGGTTTATCTCGCCGAGAATCTGGTATTGCTTGCCGTTCATATAAAAGTAGCCCATGCGCTGACCGCTCAAGGCATATTGCAGGGTCTGGGCAATGTTACGTGTGCTGACACCGAGGAGGGAAGCTTTGTCGCGGTTGATCTCAATCCTGGTCTCGGGTTTTGAGAACTTCAGGTTCACGTCTGCCATCTGAAAGACAGGGCTTTCGTTTACACGAAAGAGAAATTCAGGTAAGAACTCCTGCAGTTGTGCTATGTTATTGGCCTGAAGTACATATTGTACAGGCATCCCGGCACGTTGTCCGCCAAAGGTGGATTGTTGTTGTACAAAGGCTCGCGCCATATTTTCTTTCCTTACGGCAGCCGAAAGTATATCGGCAATCTCCATCTGACTGCGCTCCCGTTCGCGTATATCCGGCAGTACAATGTTCAGGTTTCCGTTTGTACCGAAGCTGCGAACCATGGCCGATTGTCTTTCGGGAACTAATGAATCGGCCAGAATCGATATCCTGTCGGCAAAGTCACGCATAAATTCAAAGGTGGAACCTTCAGGGCCGCGCAAGTTCACGGATACCTGTGAACGGTCTTCCAAAGGTGATAGTTCAGAGGGTATTTTTGCCCAATAGTAGCCAATGGCAACAGTCAGGATAAGGGTGAGGGGAATAGCCATCCATTTCCTTTTCAGAAAGGCGTTAAGACCGCGTGCATACCAATAATTCATGCCTTCAAACATAGGCTCCGACTTGCGATAAACCCAGTTTTTCTTCTCGCGGTGACGAAGCATTTTGGTGGCAAGCATAGGCGTAAAGGTGAGCGCCACAAAGGCCGATATAATAACCGAGCCTGCAATCACGATACTAAATTCCTTAAACAACCTACCGGTCATTCCCTGCATAAAGATAATGGGAAGGAATACGGAGATAAGGGTAAGCGTGGTAGATATAATGGCGAAAAAGATTTCCTGCGAGCCTTCTATACCGGCTTGTCGCGGATTTATCCCTTTCTCAATGCGCACATATATATTTTCGGCCATCACAATGGCGTCGTCTACCACCAAACCTACCGAGAGAACCACAGCAAGCATGGTCAATACATTGATGGAAAATCCGGCAACAAACATCACAAAGAAGGAGCCGACGATAGAAACAGGAATCACTACGACCGGTACCAACGTTACCCGCAAGTCGCGTAGGAAGAAGAAGATAACCAGCACCACGATGAGGAATGCGATGTAAATCGTTTCCTGAACCTCTGCTATGGAAGCCCTGATAAAGCGTGTGTTGTCGTAAACCATCTCGATAGACACATCGGCGGGAAGATCTATCTTCAGTTGCTCGATGCGTTTGTAGGCTTCGTCAGCTATCTCAATATGGTTGGCGCCGGGTTGGGGGATGATAACGTCTATCACCATCGGTTCGCCATTCCACTTCAGCATACTCTTCAGATCCTCAGGCGAGAGTTCAGCACGGCCTACATCCTGAAAGCGTATGATATTACTTTCATTTTCTTTTATTATCAGGTCGTTAAATTCCTTGACGGTTGTCATCAGGCCGAGTGTGCGGATAGATAGCTCCACCGTATTCCCCTCTATGCTACCGGAGGGAAGCTCAATATTCTCGGCTTGAACAGCGTTCATCACGTCGAGCGGAGTTACGCCATAGCCGGCCATCTTGACGGGGTCGAGCCAGAGTCGCATGGAGTAGCGCTTCTGTCCCCATATCTCTACGCCGCTTACGTTCTGGATAGTCTGCAGGCGCTCTTTCACAATCAGTTCGGCAATTTCGCTCAGTTCCATTAACGAACGTTCTTTGCTTCGGATACCTATCTGCATGATAGGATTGGCATCGGCGTCAGCTTTTGACACCGTAGGCGGGTCGCAGTCGCGAGGCAGGTAACGTTGGGCGCGTGATACTTTGTCGCGTACGTCGTTAGCTGCCGTCTCCAAATCTACCGACAGCTCAAATTCAACCGTGATGCGGCTCATACCCTGACTACTCACACTGCTCAGAGAGCGGATACCGGGGATGCCGTTGATATTTTGTTCGAGAGGTTCCGTTATCTGATTCATAATCACTTCGGCATTAGCGCCCGGATAGGTGGTCATAACGGAGATGATGGGTTGGTCTACGCTTGGAAACTCGCGTACGCCCAATGACCGGTAGCCAATCATTCCAAACAAGAGGATGATGATTACAAGCACGGTTGAAAGTACGGGTCTTTTTATGCCAAATTCAGAAATGTTTGCCATGAAGCATTAATTAAGGTTATCAATAGTTACAGTCATACCGGTTCTCAGTTGCATCACGCCGGTGGTTATTACAGTGTCGCCCACATTCAAGCCGCTTAATACTTGTACCTGGCTCTCTGTACGCAGTCCGGCAGTGATTTCTATCGGCTGGGCTTCTCCTCCTTTAAAGAGGTATACCAAGCTCTTTCCCATCTCGGGAATGATGGCCTCGCTGGGGATAGCCAGTGCATTGGTTATTTCATGTTTGGATACTTCAACCGAGACTAAGCGGCCGGGCAGTATCTCTTCTTTCGTATTCGGATAGGTGGCGCGAACTTTCAGGGTGCGGGTAACCAAATCCACGGTACTCTCTACCGCATATACTTTTGCATGATATTCGCGAACCACCCCGTCGGGTGTTTCCATCCGGAAGAGAATATTCGTTCCATCTGCTATATCGGAAGCATACCGTTCGTTGACGGAAAATTCTATCTTGATGGGAGAAACTTTTGTCAGCTTGGCTATCTGGGTTGATGGAGTAGTATAAGCCCCTTCGCTGATAGAACGCAGACCTATAATCCCGTCGAAGGGTGCACGAAGCTCCGTCTGGTGGATATTGGCTTTCACTAACTCTATATCAGCCATCAACTTCTCGTAATCGGTGGTTACCTGTTCGAAAGCTTCCTGGCTCACTGCATCTTTCTCCAGCAGGGTACGCTGGCGATACACCCTGTCGCGGGCTAAGGGCAACTCGGCTTCCAGCTTTTTCAATTGTGCCTGAAGCGGTTTGTCGTTTATTTTAGCAAGCAAATCACCTGCCGATACATGTGTGCCTTCCTTAAAATAGATGGCAATGACTTTACCTGAGGATTCAAAAGAAAGGTTGACCTCTTCATCGGCCATCGCACTTCCGATAGATATTGTCTTATCGGTTAAAACTTGTTGCTTGACAACTTCAGCATTGATATTGAGCGCCTGTCTTCGTAAGGGTGATGCTCCAACCGGAGGCCCGACTTCGGCAGCATCCTTAGACGCTTTAATGCTGCTACTGATAGAAGGGTAAGCAATCATTCCCACAATAAGTAGCGCTATAGCAACTATAACGCCCCATTTCATCTTTTTCGCCATGATCCTGAGCTTAAAATTAAAGATAACAAAACAATTGACAATTTTGACACTCCACTTGCCAAAAGGTTTAACCTGTTTGAAAAAAAGTTCATGGTATATAGCGATACAACCTTTGAAAACCATTTTGCTGTTTTCGTCATTGGGACACCCGAAAAATTGGGCGCCCCTACTTTTTAGCCCTTTTCAACCCATTCTATGGAGCTTTTAAGATTATCTTTCAGATCTGTATGCCATTAGGCATAACCTATTGGTAGCCGTGGTGTTTTAACCCACGGAACAAAAGGGCTAATTCGTCATTCGTAATTGATTGAATTTAAGAGAATGCTATTTTCATTTGTCAATTAAAAACAGTTAAAATGGACCTCTTTTGTCAGGAAAAGGGGCTTTTTTGTGTTACGAGAAATTCGGAGTTTCGACGAAATCGGCCAAAGTTCATGGATATGTAAAGCTTTTGTCAATATTTGGGAAAAATATTTTGAAAAGACGGCTTCTTTTTGGGAAATCATTTAGATGATTGCCGCAGGTAATTAACAATATACAAATATACACGCTGCCCGGTAAGCACATATTTAGCAGCGCGCAAGCGGCAGCAGGGCAATTTAAAGTTTATACGTTGGATCCGCCCGAATATGTGTCGTAAAAACCCTGATCGGCAATGAATGACGAAAACGGAAAAAAACCCCCAAAAGGGGGTTGTATGTGCATTTTTTATCTTATATTTTTGCACCCGATACATATAATCACTTTAATAACAATAATGTAAAGTCTATTTATGAAACGGAAAATATTATTTAATCTATTAGCGTGCGGTATATTGCTTGTCGACATACCGGTTTATGGGCAATCATCTTCTTTTGAAGGAACATGGATTATCGATAATGTGGTCGTAACTACTACAATTGATAACGGGAATCCCATAACAAAAGCATACATTACACCTGAAAATCTGCATCATTTTGTTTCGGTTCCCCAAAAAGTAAGTTTTACTGCAGACAGCGCTTTTCTTTATATGGAAACATATACACGCAAAGGTACCTATACCAAAGAAGGGAATACCCTGCATATTGATATGCCGGAAGCGCCTTACGTATATCAATACAGTTTGAGCATATCCGGTAAACTCCGCTTGGATTATTCCACTCATTATGTTAGAGACGGAATAAAGAAAGTGGAAGAGACGTATCAATTTTATGGACATCGGGAATAAATTAATTTTAATGAAAACAAAAATGAAAAGAATAATTTTACTAACCCTGTTGGCATTGTGCTCCCTTCCGGCATGCCTGTTCTCGCAAGTTACGACTTCAGGAACTGATTTTTGGGTATCTTTTGGAAACAATTATGTACCATCCGATATTAATATGCAGGTACGAATTGTGGCTTCAAAAACAACTGATGTCACATTTACATTTACAGAGACAAATACAAGCTATACTTTTAATGTCCCGGCAGGAACTGTTTACACCCGGGTATTGACAGCAGCCGAAAAAGCCAGTGTTCATGCAACAGGAACAGCAATCTCTTCCAAATCTTTACGAATACAATCTACGGAAGCAGTATCTGCTTATGCACTAAATCAACTTAATGAAAGTACAGATGCGACCAACATATTGCCGATAAGTAATTTGGGAACAGACTATTATCATATGTCCTACCGCGGAGTGATTCGCGGCCAAACTGTATATAAAGATGGATATATAGTAATTGCAACAGAAGACAACACGGAGATATATGAAGGAAGCGTATTGAAAGCTACCTTACAAACAGGGGAAGTTTATGCCAATTACCGTAACGGAGATGCAACAGGAGTACATATTACTGCAAACCATCCTATTGCCTATTTTGTAGCAAATGAGTGTGTCTACATTCCAGTTGGAACAGCAGCATGCGATTGCCTATACCAACAAATGGTCCCGGTAAATGCTTGGGGAAATACATTCTTAGTTCCAATTACAAAGCGGGGAAAGGAACGGGTGCGAGTTCTCGCTTCACAGGATGGAACCGTGATAACACAAACAGGCGGTACTATTAAATTAGACAATGGAAATTACAGCCAGAATTCTTTGGCATTGAACGCAGGCC
>BNTS01000055.1 GCA_025996775.1 Bacteroidia bacterium
TCTGGGCTTAATCAAGATGGGAACAGCCGGTTCCTTCGTCATAGACAATTACCCCGTTCTTGTAGCCTCCACCGACATAATCATCATTTTAGCTACAGTCCTGTTAATAGGTTTCCTTTCCGCATGGTACCCCGTCTACCGCTTAGGCGACCGATGGATAAAAGGCAAATAAAGAATGTGTTACCAATGATGCCCACATTGTAGGGGCGCACTCATGTGTGCGCCCGGATAGCACGTTGCGTGGCCCCTACAGACTTTTCGCATTTTTATTCTGTTTCTAATACCCATACTGCTTTTGGGGGGAGTTTTACCTCCTTATTTAGCGAAATGGTTTGGTGGGTGATGACGTCTTTGCCGGAGGTTTTGCCTTGGAGGATTTCAGCGTAGCGGTCGAGTGGGAGGGTTACTTCTTTGCCGGCTCCGTTCATGAATACCAAGACCTGTTTGTTGCCTGAACGGCGTTCGTATACATAGACGTCATTGTTGACGGCAAAGTGTTTCATCTTGCCTTTGGATATTACGTCATTGCCACGGCGCCACTTCAGGAGGGTTTGCATGTAATTCCATGCTTCGTTTTGGAGGGCGGTTCTGCCGGAAGTCTCAAATTGATTGGTGGCATCGCCGGGCCAGCCACCCGGTACGTCCATGCGGATATAGCCGTCACCTTTCTCTTTCGAGCCGTTCATCAGCAGTTCCGTTCCATAATAAAGTTGTGGGATACCCGGAATTGTTAACAAAAATGCTATTCCTTGCTTGAAAGCATTCAGGTCAGCAGGCATGGATTTGAGGAAACGATCGGTATCGTGATTGTCGAGAAATCGTAATACATGCGAGATATCGGCATATACATAATCATAACATAGATGCTCGTAAAGAGCGCTCAAAGCCCCTTCATTCGTGAAGGTTGAATGTGACAGTTCCATCAGGCGGAAGTCCATTATGGAAGGCAACTCCGTTGATTCTCCAAAATTTAGCCTGCTCCCTTTTTGCCAGTAAGCTGAGCCAATGGTGTAGCTCATCCATGATTCACCAACGATGTTATAATCGGGGTACTCGGCTTTGACGGCCTTGCACCAATCGTTCATCATGGCGAAGTCGGCGTATGGGTAGGTGTCTTGGCGGATACCATCCACGCGGGTGTATTCAATCCACCAGATAGAGTTTTGGATGAGGTATTTTGCGACATGCGGATTCTTCTGATTCAGGTCGGGCATGGTGGTAACAAACCAGCCGTTTACCAAGCGGTCGAAATCATAGTCCGAGGCATAAGGATCAAAGTAGGCTTCCTTGGCATGGTTGGTCTGTACATACTCATCGATGTTGTTAAACCAGTCGTGACTGGGTACATCCTTCACCCAGGGATGGTCACTTCCACAATGGTTGAAAATCATATCCATCACTACCTTCATGTCTTTTTCGTGCGTTTTCTTTATCAAACGAACATAATCTTCATTCGTTCCGAAACGAGGATCTACTCTATAGTAATCGGTGGTGGCGTAACCGTGGTATGAGCCATCTACCATATCATTTTCCAGCACAGGATTGAGCCAGATGGCGGTTACTCCCAGGTTGTCTATATAATCGAGATGTTGCTCTATGCCTACCAAGTCGCCGCCATGACGGGCGCCCTGTTTGTTGCGGTCTACCTTGTAGGGCATACGTGTTGCGATTTGGTCGTTCTTCGTATCGCCGTTGGCAAAGCGATCAGGCATAATAAGATAGAGCACGTCCGAAGCGTCGAAGCCTTTGATGTCGGCAGTCCCGGCCTGGCGTGCTTTTAGTTCGTACGGATACGTAAGTTTCTTCTTTCCATTGGTAAAGGTAAGGTTGAAATTGCCTGGTTTGGCATCGGAAATATCTAAATAAACCAGCAGATAATTAGGACTTTCCAAAGCCACAGAACTCATCAGATGTATCCCCGGATAATCCACTGAAGGGCGATACGTAGCAATATCGGCACCATACACCATCAGTTGCAACTCCGTATTTTTCATGCCGCTCCACCAGAATCCCGGCTCCACTTTCAAACCCTCTGCCCCCAGCAGCGAAGGTAGTAACAATACTCCCAAAAGGCAAAACAAAAACTGTCTCTTCATGATATATCTCATTTAAAATGTTATGGTACAAATATACATTATTCCCACAAACTCTTTCCGCATATCTCTCCTACAACAATAATATTTTGCCTGCAATCGTTTGCAAACACGCAGATTGTTTTTCGACAATTATCAAAAAGCAATGTCTTCAGGATGAAGTTGGTTGCTACTTTTAATTAATTATGTTTGTCGAAGGTACGAAATATTTTAAATGGCTATCTTTGTGGCGTGAAAAGGTATAGAGACTTTGGGGATTTTATGCAGGAGGTATTTCCGTTTAAGGTGCAGAAGATATCGGTAAATGCAGGATTTACTTGTCCGAATCGAGACGGGCGTAAGGGATGGGGTGGTTGCACATATTGCAACAACCAGACTTTCAGCCCGGAGTATTGCCATACGGGAAAATCGGTTTCAGAACAATTGGAGGAGGGGATTCGCTTTTTCTCACACAAATATCCGGATATGAAGTACCTGGCTTACTTTCAGGCATACACGAATACGTATGGCGAACAAGAGAAACTGATAAGCCTCTACGAAGAGGCGTTGAGCTTTTCCGGAGTAGTGGGACTGATAGTTGGTACGCGGCCTGATTGCATGTCCGACGAATTGCTTGATTACTTTGCCCAACTATCCAAGTCGAAGTTCGTACTGATTGAATACGGGATGGAAACGACCCTCGACCGTACCCTCAAACGTATCAACCGTGGACATACGCAAGAGGAGTCGGAAGAGGCTGTCCGTCGAACTGCCGGGAGGGGAGTCTATATCGGCGCACATCTGATATTGGGTCTGCCGGGTGAAACGAGAGAGGAAATACTTCACCATGCCGAAGTCGTATCAGCCTTACCCCTTGCCACCCTCAAGCTACATCAGCTTCAGCTGATACGGCATACAAAGATGGCAAAGGAATATGCGGAACATCCCGGACGATTTTATCTTTATAATATAGATGAATATATAGATTTGGTCATTGATTTCATGGAACGCTTAAGCCCTGATATTGTGGTAGAGCGCTTCGTCTCTCAATCGCCCAAAGAACTGTTGATAGCCCCGGATTGGGGATTGAAAAATTACATCATTACGGCTTTGGTGGATCAGCGCATGGTCGTTCGTGATGCATGGCAAGGGAAATTAAAACGCAAATAAAATGAATGCAAAGCAACCATGGCAGGGCTTGACCCCGCAACAGGTAGAAGAAAGTAGAGAGAAATATGGCGAGAATGTGCTTACACCACCCAGGAAGACGTCATTATGGCAACTGTTTTTTGAAAAGTTTGACGACCCCATTATCCGTATCCTGCTGGTAGCATGGGTGTTGTCGCTTATCGTTGCGGCAGTGCATTGTTGGGGGCCTGAGGCGGCAGGCTTCAGCGCTTTTCTGGAGCCTATCGGTATCTTCTTCGCCATTATGCTGGCCAGTGGCGTGGCTTTTATCTTCGAGGTAAAAGCTAATAAAGCCTTCGATGTACTGAATACAACGAATGATGATACGATGGTGAAAGTAATACGCGAAGGCCGTATTACAGAGGTTCCCAAAAGGGAAGTCGTAGTGGGCGACATTGTGGCGCTTGAGACCGGGGAGGAAGTACCTGCCGATGGCACCCTGCTTGAAGCCATCTCTCTCCAAATAAACGAATCGACGCTGACAGGTGAGCCTATAATAGCTAAAACAACAAAGGAAGAAGACTTCGACGACGAAGCTACCTATCCCTCCAACGTGGTGATGAAAGGAACAACGGTGGTAGACGGCCATGGTGTTTTCAAAGTGGAGAAGGTGGGAGATGCTACCGGATACGGCGAGGTGTACGAAGGCTCGCAGATTGAAAATAACGTAGATACCCCTCTGCAAATACAACTAAAAGGTTTGGCCAAGGTAATTAGCAAGGCCGGATATACCATTGCCGGACTTACTTTTGTCGCTTTGACGGTAAAGTTGTTTCTCACCTCCGAGGGCTTACCTCTGATGGATATGATAGGGCATCTGCTCAATATATTTATGGTAGCTGTTACTCTTATTGTAGTTTCCGTACCCGAAGGACTTCCTATGAGCGTAACCCTTAGTTTGGCTCTCAGTATGAGTCGAATGCTGAAGACAAACAACTTGGTGCGCAAGATGCATGCCTGCGAAACGATGGGAGCAGCCACCGTAATCTGCACAGATAAAACCGGCACACTTACCCAGAACCAAATGCAGGTATACCAGACCAACTTCTTAAACCTGCCCAACCAGACATTGAGTGACGACGAACAAAGTCGCCTCATCGAAGAAGGCATATCAGTAAACTCCACCGCTTTCTTAGACTTCTCGGAAGGCAAGGTGAAGACATTGGGAAATCCCACCGAAGCCGCTCTCTTGTTATGGCTCAACTCACAGGGAGTAGACTACCTCTCTTTGCGTGAAAACGCCGACGTTAAGGAACAACTCACCTTTTCCACCGAGCGCAAGTATATGGCTACGGTGGCTAAATCTCCCTTGCTTGGAAAGACTATATTATATGTAAAGGGTGCGCCGGAAATCATCCTGTCCTTTTGCCCCTCTGTAACCAACAAATCCGAGATAGAGCAGCATCTGTTTACCTATCAAAGTCAGGCCATGCGTACGTTAGGTTTTGCCTATCAAGTAGTAGACCCTTCGATGGGAGGATTGCTGAGCAAAGGCCTCCTGCCCGAAAACCTCAACCTTACGTTTATCGGCTTTGTAGCCATATCAGACCCTGTGCGCCCCGATGTGCCCGATGCAGTTGCCATTTGTCTCCATGCCGGCATCGACGTGAAGATTGTAACCGGTGACACTGCAGGGACCGCCAAGGAAATAGGTCGTCAAATTGGTATATGGAATGTCGACGATACCGACTGCAATATCCTGACCGGACCCGGTTTTGAAGCCCTGAGCGACGAAGAAGCGCTGAACCGTGTGCTGGACTTGAGAATCATGTGTCGTGCCCGCCCGACGGACAAGCAGCGCTTAGTGCACTTGCTTCAGGAGAAAGGCGAAGTAGTAGCCGTTACCGGCGACGGAACCAACGATGCCCCGGCGCTGAATGCCGCCCAGGTAGGTCTCTCGATGGGCGACGGAACCTCCGTAGCCAAGGAAGCCAGCGACATCACCATCCTCGACAATTCCTTTGCCAGCATCACCCGTGCTGTGATGTGGGGACGTTCGCTCTACCGAAACATACAAAAATTCCTCCTCTTCCAGCTCACCATTAATGTAGCTGCCTGTTTGATTGTACTCTTTGGCTCGCTGTTGGGAACCGACTCTCCCCTCACTGTCACCCAGATGCTATGGGTGAACCTCATCATGGATACCTTTGCCGCTGCCGCCTTAGCCTCGCTTCCTCCCAATCCCAAGGTAATGGACAGCAAACCAAGGAAAAGTAGTACTCACGGCGACTTCATCATTACCCGTCCCATGACTTGGAATATATTTGTAGTAGGGTTTATATTCGTAGTAGTTCTTTTGGGTATCTTACTCTATTTTATGCATGAAAACGGGGCGTTGACTCCTTATGAGCTATCAATATTCTTCACTACCTTCGTTATGCTACAGTTCTGGAATATGTTCAACGCCAAAGCCTCCGGAGATACCAAATCCGTATTTGCCGACTTGAAAGACAGCAAAATATTCCTCTTCGTCTGCCTTATCATCCTGATAGGCCAGTACCTGATAGTCACCTTCGGCGGGCAAATGTTCAGTGTAGTCCCTCTCAGTTGGCGCGATTGGGGAATTATCATCGGAGCTACCTCCATCGTGTTGTGGGTAGGTGAGATAATTCGTGGAGTTAAAAGATTGCTTGCATAAAGGAGCTTATAAAGGAAAATTAACACCTCAATTGTATGATTTTTCTTTACAATTGAGGTGTTAATTTGGTTTTATTTATAATTTTGTGTGAAGATGCATTACAACTTGTGAATTTGATTTTGTGAAGGAGAAGTTCTAAAGACTAAAGTATGTAAGTGACCATCGGTGGATTTGTTAACTAACCCTATAAATAGACAAAATGAGATGTAGTAATTGTGGTTGGGATAATGCTGATAACAGATTGAATTGCGAGAAATGTAATTCGGCTTTACCTTATTTTTCCAAAGCCAAAAAGCAACCGATAGCTGATATAAATCTACGCAAGACAGAAAATCAATCTAATGTTAAAAATAGTAGATACGTAGGTGCGCAAACAATCTCCGACATTGATTATACTACATGTCCGGAATGTAACTATCCTTTATTGTCCGAAATGAGTGTTTGTCCCAATTGCGGATATAATCCCGGCAAAGAAGCAGCAAAAGTTGATGCTGCCGGAGCCGGTGAAACTGTATGTCCCAAATGTAATCATCCTTATCAGCAAGGCGCCTTTTTTTGCTCGCATTGCGGATATGAAATACAAAAGACTGCAAATTTAGCATCCGATAGAAAAACAATTACTCCCTGGGATTTGCCTGCTGCCCATTCGTGTCGCATAAAACTAATCCCCAATGATAATGAAAATTTACCTCTTTCCGAATTGACTTTTTCAGGAGATAATATCGTGCTGAACCGTTCGAATACGGATATAAATAATCTGACGATTACCTCGAAAGAACAGGCGGCATTGATTTACGAAAATAATAAGTGGTATATACAAGATAAAAGCGAACATAAAACAACGTTTATTCATACCAAAGAAAAAGTTGAACTTAAGCGGGGGGATATTATTATGCTCGGTAATCGCAGATTTGAGTTTGAAGGATGATATATGTCAAACATTGTAGTCAATAGATGTGACTTCGATATTGGCCAATATATAGGAGAAGGGCAATATCGTGTTGATCAGGTTCTTGGTGAAGGCGCTTTTGGTAAGGTGTTCAAGGTAAAGGGATCCGGGCGGGATATTTATGCCCTGAAACTTTTGAAACTATGGGAGATCATGCCCGAATTGCGTAAATCCCTCATGGAACGGTTTATCATGGAATATGAAACAGGGCAAATTAAAAGCAACTATTTGGTTCGTACGGTGGCTAATGGCCTGGAAAGCGGAAATCCTTATATTGTGATGGAATATTGTTCCAGAGGGAATCTGATTCAATATATGAATCGCCACTCTATTGATATGGTTCAAACGGCGGAGGATATTTTGTACGGATTGAATGACTTGCATAAAAACGGAAAAGTACACAGGGACTTGAAACCCGAAAACGTACTCATCAAAGAAGATGGTACGGCTGCTCTGACTGATTTCGGGATAGCCGGCGACCGCAACAAGCGCATGACCGAACGAAGCTTTTTAGGTAGACCTCAGCAAATATTTGGGACGTATGCGTATATGCCGCCTGAGCAGGTAAACAGAAAACGGGGGGATGCCACCGTTTTGCCCACTACGGATATATTCTCTTTTGGAGTTGTTATCTACCAACTGCTCACCGGCAAACTCCCATACGGGGAATTAGGCGACCACAACGAATTAATAGACTATCAGCGAAGAGCAAAGAATGGAAAATGGGACCGGAAATGCTTGAGAGGAGTAGCCGATGAACGTTTATGGGGAACCGTTATCGACGGTTGCTTAGTTCCGGATTTTAAACAACGTCTCCAGTCTGCTTCCGAAGTATTGAGACTCATGCCGCAAAGCCGAAAGAAAGTTGCCGTGCGCGAAAATCAGCCATCACCTCCGCCTTTGTCCACTCCTCCTTTAGTTAAGAAAGGGCAAGCGTTGAATGGCCTTCGACTCCGGATTATGCAGGGTGACGAATTTGGAAAGGTTTATGATTTGAGCCAATTGGTAAAAGACAAGACGTCAATCATTACGGTAGGGCGCGATGAACAAAACCGTATCAGCATATTGGAACAAGGGCAACAACCCTATATATCACGCAAGCATTGCACGATTGAAACAGATATAAGCAGGAAGCGCTGGTTTATACGTGATGGTCAATGGTGTGTTGAAGCGGGAAAGACGAAAGGCTATTGGCGAGAGTCGGTGAACGGAACGTATGTGGACTCTACACCTGTCACAATGGCCGGTATGGAACTGCAAATGGGTAATATTATTACTATAGGATATACAACTTTACGAGTAGAAGAAGCTTCAGATTAATTAAACAATTAATAAGTATACAATTATGGAACAAAGACAGACGGAAGCCTATAAACGTTCATTCGGAGATTCAATGGGTGCAGGAATAGGTGCTTTAGCAGGTTCAGGTAAGAGGTATTATATACTGGAACACCGCACATCTTCCAAGTATCACCATGCCGGAGAGAGTCAAAAAATTATTCTTAATCAGGTGGAAATAGGACGTGATCCACGGTGTCAAATCCGTTTCGATGATTCGTTTACTACGGTTAGTCGCCGTCATGCAGCTATTATCAGGGATGGAAACGGATGGAAATTAGTCAATTTATCGAAAGTAAACCAAACTTTCCTCAACGGACAAGAGGTGGCAGACCAATGGTATTTGGAAAATGGTGACGAGATACAACTGTCGTCCAATGGACCTCGCTTGGGATTTATCGTTCCGCAGGGGGAAAGAAGCATGATTAAGAACATCAATTTTACAGAACGCTTCAGCTTATTTCGCCAACAGGTGATGAAGCCTTATAAGCAGATGATGACCCTTTTCTGTGTTTTGTTTGTTCTCCTTATTGGTGGAATAGTAGCGTGGGGCCTTTACAGCGACCAAAAAGCTGAAGAAAGAAATTTTGCTTTGAAGGCTGGTCTTGAGAGTGCCAATGCACAGCAGCAGGAAATTGCAGCAAAACAAGATGAGTTGAAAAATGAGAATGAAAGACTTCTATCAACTCAATCCTCAACTGCAGCGTCTATGTCTGCTGCATTACATCAAACCAATGCTAATACTTCGCAAGGTTTTAATACATTAAGGTCTGAAGTAGTAGCCAGCAACCAACAAATACAGGATCGAGTCACAAAGATTGTAGAGGAACAAAAGGCAGAAGCTGCCGCAGCAGCATTAGCCAGAGCCAGAGCCGACTCAGCACAAAAGGCTGAGCAAGCTGCAAAAGAAAAGGAAAATGTGATCATTCCGGTTACGAGTTCGACGCCCCGCCCTACTTCGTATAGCGCTTATTTCCCATACATATATTATATTCAATTAGACAAAATAGAAACGGTTGATAGTAAAGGGAGAATAAGTACGTATAATACGCCTAAAAGCAGATGGGCAGGAACTGGCTTTTTGCTGAATAACGGACGATTTGTTACCTCGCGCAGAATCATTGAACGATGGTATTACAAAACGAATGATAATCTAATTGACCCTTTGATGCAGCGTTTACTCAAAACTGAAATGAACGATAAGGAAAGCATTGTGGCTTATTTCACTGCTTATTCTGCTACTGGCGAAGCGCTTACGTTTACCAGCAAACAATTTACTGTTGATAAAAGCGGCGATACTTATGATAATAAAAAAGGCGTAAATTATGCTCCCTCCATGAGCGATAAGGATTGGGCGTACTTCAATATCGCAAAAGGAGGAGGGCTTAAATTTAATACGGCTAAATCAACATCCTTGGAAAGGGGTAATGAATTAGTCATCCTGGGATTTCCCGGTGAAATTGGCATTAATTCGGCTTCAGGCCCTGTATTCGGAAGTGGAGTTACCGCTAACGGAGGGCTTGACAGAGGCATTATATTAACTACCAATACAAGCTTTGAATTGGGAGGTTCCGGAGCGCCGGCATTTATTATCAATGGTTCGGGCGAGTTAGAAGTGATAGGCTTAATATCTACAGTTTCAACCGGACAGCGAGGCAACATTGTTCCTATATCTGCTATCCGTTAATCATCAAAAATACATAAGCAATGAATCCTGTACAATTCAAGTTAAGTGCAAAAACAAATATAGGTTGTGTCCGTACTAATAATGAAGACAATTTTATTGTGAATCCCGACCTGAGTGATGATCTTTGGATACTTCCGCAAAGTCAGGATACCATATATACATTGGGACGAAAAGGAGCCTTATTGGTAGTGGCAGACGGAATGGGTGGATTGGATGCAGGTGAAATAGCCTCCCAAATTGCCATTGATACATTGAAAGAGTACTTTTCATCCGATAAGATAACGGATGAGATAGTGAAGGACGAATCAAGTATCAGGAAATATTTAAGGGAGGTTATCATTGCTTCGGATGTTAATATCAAGAAAAGATGTAAAGAAGAGCAAAATATAAAAACCATGGGCACTACGATTGTAGTGTCATGGCTTTTGAATGGTTATGCTTATATATCTTGGTGTGGCGACAGCAGGCTATATCATTTCAATTCGTTATCGGGTTTGGTTCAACTTACCACCGACCATTCGTATGTACAGGAATTGGTAGATGCCGGCAAACTGAGTCCTGAACTTGCTTTCGACCATCCTGATAGCAATATTATTACTCGCAGCCTGGGTAACCCAGCTAAAGCGGCAGACCCTGACTTCATGCGAATCGAATTACAAAACAACTCCTTTTTGCTCTTATGCACCGACGGCCTGAACTCCATGTTGCAGGATTTCGAGATAGATGCTATCATGCAGCAGAATACGGAGCAAATAGGTGAATGTGTCGATGCCTTAATCATGGAAGCGCTGGAAAAGGGTGGGCATGATAATGTGACTATTGTCCTTAGCAAGCTTATTGGGGAAGATGAACCGGAGGAAGAAGACGGAGAGTCTATGACTACGATCTACGAAAAGCATAAAAGGGGCAAGATTAGTAAAATTGTTTTATCTGTTTTGTTTATTATTATGTTGTTGGCGCTCATTTACTGGCTATTTTTCAAATAAGATATAAATTGAAAGTGTACTATGCAGTTGAAAGAAAATGAAATGTTTGCAAATCGATACCTGCTCGAATATCTTTTGGGACGGGGTGGATTTTCCGAAGTATGGCTGGTTACTGATACATTGACAGAGTTGAAGGTTGCTCTGAAGGTTTATGCACCTGGATCGGGAATGAATGATTTGGGTGTGAAAGTGTTTTCTTCCGAATTCTCCTTAGTGTTCGATTTGAATCATAACAATCTATTGAAGCCATCGTATTTCGATACATTTGATCACATGCCCTTTTTGGTTCTGCCCTATTGCGAAGCAGGTTCTATTGCCAAACTTATTGGTGAGATCAGCGAATCTGATGCGTGGAATGTTTTGTACGATATAGCTTCCGGATTAGAATACCTGCACGAGCAGGAACCTCCGGTGATTCATCAGGATATAAAACCTGATAACGTTTTAATAGGCCCGACAGGCAGGTATCTTCTTACTGATTTCGGAATCAGCATGAAGGTTCGGAATACCTTCCGGCAAAACCTGCAGGATGCAGGTACGTCAATCGGGACACTTGCCTATATGGGACCCGAACGTTTCAGCAAATTTCCTTTACCTATCAAAGCTAGCGACATTTTCTCTTTGGGTGTTACCATGTATGAACTGCTTACTGGCTTGGCTCCTTTTGGCGAACATGGAGGACTTTTGTTGCAGAAAGGTGCAGAAGTGCCGGTAATAGAAGGAAACTGGTCACCCCAATTAGTGTCGATTATTGAAAGTTGCTTAAAGAAAGATACTTGGGAAAGACCCAGTGCTACTGAAATCAAGTCGCTTTGTGAGCAATACTTAAATAAGGAAAAGCAACCCGATCGTTCTGCTCTTGCGGTAGCAGACACAAATCCTCCAACTCCTCCTGTTTCCCCCTTACGTAATAATAAGCAGGATCCGCACGAAAAAAGACCTGAACCTGAAAGAAAAACACCCTCTAATGACTCAAAATCATTCTTCTTCTTTGATAATATCAACTTCAAGAAAGTAGGAATATGGTGTATTGGTCTGGTGGCTGTCTTCCTTATTGTTATAATAGTGGTGCTATTGTTCAATAATGCACAAATAAAAAAGCAAAAGCGGATAGAAGCAGAGAGGCAGTTACGGATAGAAAAGTTGTATTCCGACTATACACAGCAAATAGATGTAGCTGATAATTTGATAGTACGTGGTGATACAACTAAAGAAGAAGGTGAGTTGTTCTATGTTGATGCTATCAGATGTTATCAAATGGCTCTTGATATGAAGGAAGCACATAAGGAGGAATTCTCAACGTATCCATCTATCAATGTAGTTTATAAGAAAAATACGGCAATCTTCAAAAGAGACAGCATATTTAATAACTTAGGAGCATTTGGCAGATTATATGAAGATGAAGAAAAAACGAAGCCTCGTAAGCAGCAAGATTTTTCTAAAGCATTGCGTTTTTACCAACGGGCAGACAAATTAAAGCCTGATTCTGCTTTTGTTGATAATTTCTACCTTCGTAACAATTATTTAACTAAATAATAAACGATATGAAAAGAACAGGATATTTATTCTTATTATTTCTTATATTTACTCCTGCGGCATTCTCGCAGGACTGTAGTGAATTTTATCAAAACGGGATGGATTTGCTGAAAAAGCGTACCACATCGTCCTTGAATGAGGCTATCAAGAAGTTTGAAACAGCCAAACGGTGTTATAACATAATCAACGACGCTGACGGTGTGAAAAAATGCGATACAGGCATTGCAGAATGTTATATGGTACTTAATGCTTCCAAATCGGGATTAAGTGTTTCCAAGGAAGATGTGAATTTTTCGCCTACGGGTGGGAGTGAAACAATCTCGGTTGCTGTAACCGGTAATGTAAATTGGAGTATTTCTTCTTTTAATGGCTGGTACACGGCAGCAAAAGATGGAGACCAAATAACCATAAAGGCAGAGGCTAATGAGAAGCCGGTTGCCCGGTCGCAAGCATTTACTATAAAATATGGCTCTAAAGAGGTCGTTGTCAAGGTTTCGCAAGAAGCCGATGCTGAAAAATTGTCTTTGTCTGGCAATGATATCTATTTCCCGGCCAATTTTATATGGGATAAAGTTATCACAGTTACTACCAATGTGGATTGGACCTTTACGGGGGTTCCCGAATGGTGTAATGTGGTCAAAGCAGACAATTTTCTGATTCTTTCTCCTTCAACCAATGAAGAACCAGCCGATAGGAAAGCCACGATATCGATTTCTGCCGGGAGCAAGAAGGAAGAACTTCGCATATCCCAGGAAAATGATTACATATCTGTTGAACCTCCTCTTTATCAAGCCTTCGAGCAAAAAAAAGGTTCAAGAGTATTTGTCGTAAAGTTTGCGCATGATCAAGTCATACCATTAGATATTTCAAATAGCCATAGCGACTGGTGTAAAGTTTCAATATCCAAGGATGACAATAGAAAGATAATTGTCGAATGCCTTGCCAATAAAGATTACAGCAGTCGGGAAGATACCATCCATATCAAAAAGAGGAGTCAAGATATTGCTATCCCCATTTTCCAGAATAAGACCAACTCAAGTGGTTGGAAAATCAAACGCTAATAGGTTACAGATTTTCGTACAGATGCATCATTTGCGCAGAAAGAGTATCAGGAGAGAATCTTTGTGCATAGATTTGCCCCTGCTTACGCATTGAGTCGGCAAGGGTAGAGTAGGAGAGTACCTCGTAGATCAGGTCTTTTAATTGATTGGGGTTATGAGGGTCGGTATAAAGGCTGCCTTCGCCCCCTGCTTCTTCCAGGCAGGAACCGGTGGCTGCAATAACAGGAGTGTTCGACGCCAAAGCTTCCAGGATAGGGATGCCGAACCCTTCAAAAAAGGAAGGATATACAAAAACAGAAGCCATTTGATAAAGCGATGGTAAGTCTGCATATTGTACGTCTGTAAGGATTTGCACCTGCCCTTCGAGTTGATGTTCCCGGATATATGTTTCAATCAAATTGAGGTAGGGTGTTCTCCTGCCAACTGCAACCAAATGAATATCTTTGTTGTTCAGTAGTTCGTATGCTTTTACAAGGGTGAGCAAATTCTTTCGCTCCTCAATGCTACCTATATATATCAGGTAGGGTGTGGTCAGGGCGTATTTCTTTTGCACTTGCTGCTTTTGTTCTTCAGAGGCAGGTTGGTAAAAGGCGGAGTCGCATCCTTGATAGATTACTTTTATCTTGTCGGCAGGTATCCTGAAAAAGGAAATGATATCCTCTTTTGTTTGTTGGCTTACCGCTATAATTCGGTTTGCCTCAAGACAAGCTTGTTTGAATTTAAAGTGATAGATGCATCGGTCAATCGGATGATATAAATGGGGATAGCGCAAGAAAATTAAATCGTGAATGGTAACGACCGAGGGGATGCCGCTTTTCCCAATCCCCAATGGCAACTCATTGCTCAATCCATGGTAGATTTGTATTTCGTCTCTCTTGAGTTGGGATAGGAGAAACTTGGTACGCCAGAGGGACGGGAGAATTTGGTTGAAGCGCCCTTCGGGATAGCGAAAAAAGGTGTTGGCATGACTTGCTATTTGTTTATATAGCGCCTCATTCCCTTTTCTAGGGGTATAGAGGTAATACTCATTGTGTGGATAATAATAAGCCATACTATCTACTACGAAACGCCCGTAGTTTCCGAGCCCCGTTTTGTTGTGTGTTATCCGTTTAGCATCAAACCCTATTTTCATTGTTCAGTGGTTGATAGTTATGTGTACACATTTCGTACATAAGCTTAAGCCAGATAACCATACAAGGTAAAGCCTTTAAAGCATACGGTTGTACAATATGCGCACGTATGTATTTGGGGAATAAGTCCGACGGTGACAAACTGGTCAGGATAAAGGCAAATACCATCAGTGCGATATCCCAATTAGACCTTTTCCAAGGTGAGGTAATATACCAGATAGCAACGCCTACAAAGGGGATGATGTAGGTACTCGATTCGCTTGCGGTACTGAAGAGAACAACAAACATCAAGACCGAAGCAAGTAAGGCCTGCCGAAAAGCCGGATATTGATACTGGCTAAATCGTAGATATGGCAAAGCAAAGATAATCAACCCTCCAATAATGAGGTAGATATCGCTATAAGACACCCAGCCGGATATTCTTCGTACCATTCCAAGAAAGGATATATTTTGGGCTATCGAAGCCAGATTCTCCGTGTTTTTATCCGCCAGACTGTGATACCATTCCACATATTGCCCAACCACATAATCCGGACTCAAAAGCAGCATAGGTGCCACAAATAATACAGTAGCCCACCCGACGCAAGATATGCTAAATTTAAGCTTGTGCTTTGAGAAGAAGAAAAAAGCAAGCCCTACAATCCCGTAAAGCTTCACAAAAGTACCCAGTATAATGCAGAACGCCGCCCATACATCTTTTTCTTTTTCAATGCAGACAAAGGATATAAGTATTAAAGCTGCAATGGCGATATTAAACTGCGACATAAAAAGCGCCGTTAGCAACTCATGCGCACAAAACCAATAGATAAAGATATGTTGTCTTTTGCTGAGGGGCATGATACGAATGGCTGCATACAGGCAGAGCGACAAACACACCAACCAGGTTAATAAGCCCAACCAAAGGGGGGTAACGGCAAAGGGAGCAATAATCAAACTGAATACCGGCCCATAGTGGTTGGTGTCATGATATTCAGCAGGATAAGCTGCATATAAAGATATTTTATCGACTGTATGCCAATATACTTGTTTGAATATTAAAAAGTTATTATATTTCCCTGGAAAGTATTTAGTAAGCCAGGCTACAATAGGCAATAAACACCAAAGCCCCAGAAGCGTAATGTACCGGTGGAGAAAAGGTTTTTGAATAAACTGATTGAATGTCTTACCTATCGTCATGCCTCGCCTATGCCTCCAATACCGCTAATAGATGGTATTAATGTGCTTGATTGATTTTCAAACTTCTGAATGTTGTCTTGCAAGGCATACAACAAACGTTTGGCATTATCAGGCGTTAAGATAATGCGACTTTTTACTTTTGCCTTAGGTACACCGGGCACTACCCTGATAAAGTCGAGGATGAACTCAGATGATGAGTGGGCTATGACTGCCAGGTTGGCGTAAGTTCCTTGCGCCACATCATCCGAAAGCTCTACTTGAATCTCATTATTGTTATTACTATTTTCCATTATGTAAGTTTTATTTAGTTATTTGCAAAGATAATTAATTGTTCACATAAAGCCATAAAAAAAACGGCCACCTTCACAGGCTACCGTTTTTCAGTTGTGTTTTTAATTCTCAATTCTTTAGACCAATGTAAAATATCTTTGATTAATTCATCTCTTTCTTTAACCTAAACAGTAGAGCCTGAAAATAAAGCGCAAACTATAATAGGATTTACAAATGTAGGCACTTTGAGATATCCCACCAAATACTTTTCTATCAATGTGTGATATTATTTCGTCAACATGTAGTGTGGAATGCGATTCTATTGAATTCGCATGTGATTACGGGCGTGTTTGTCCCTAAATTCAGTGGGCGTAAGTCCTTTTCTTTTCCTGAATACACGGTTGAAGTTCGACAGATTATTGAAGCCGCTTTTGTAGCATATCTCGGAAATGGAATCGCTTGTATCAATCAGTTTGCAGACGGCTTCTGCTATGCGAATGTCGTTCAGGTTATCGATAAATGTTTTCCCTGTCCATTTTTTCAAGAACCGTGTGAGTGACGACTCGCTGGCGTTGATAAGATTGGATACATCTGTCAGGTTTATGGGACGTTGATAGTTTTCATGCAAAAACAACATGACTTTCTCTAAACGGTCGCTGTCACTATTACTGAAGTCTTTTATTTTATCACTTGTATTTAGACGGCGTGCTCCTCTATCAAGTGAAAGGGTTTTGAGAATCTCCAATAGTAAAACGAAGTTTTGAAATGAGCCGATTTCTTCGGTAGAGATAACTTTAAGTTTTGGCTGTATCTCCATCACTGTCTGACGGCTGAAAACCAAGCCGTGGGCAGCATACTCGAACATTGATTTTATGGATTTGAAATGCCGTTTATTAATCAGGCTGTCAAATTGGGAGCGTGAGAACTGGATGGTCACCTCCATCGTTTTCTGGAATTGGCATTTATGATTCGAGTATGCGTGGCGACATCCACCGGCTATTAATACGAGGTCTAAATCCCCAATCTCTTCGGCCGATTCTTCAACGTTACGAATGGCTCCTCTGGCATTTTCGAGGTAATTCAATTCGAACTCAGAATGGGTATGTAGCGGAATATAAAAGCTGTTTCTAATCCGCTGTATCACCATAAAACAGTCTTCCGGGGATAAAGGAAGTTCTTCGATTAGCATATCAGCATTATCAGTCATCGTTATAAAAATTTATGGCTCCCGTCCGGGTTTCGGGCAGGAGCCATTTATTTTAGGGAGCGAGTTTCTTGACTATATAGTCTGTTTATTCGCTCTTGTCTGTTACTTTATCCATCATATTCAGCTCGCCAATGTTTTTACGGTTTGCATAGATGCGTTCGAATTCTTCTTTGGCACCGACTACTAACTTGTCAAAGTCCCGTTGTCCGGTTCCGGCAGGAATCAAATGTCCGCATATCACGTTTTCTTTCAAGCCTTCCAAACGGTCTACTTTGCCGTTGATAGCTGCTTCGTTCAGCACCTTCGTTGTTTCCTGGAAGGAAGCTGCCGACATGAAGCTATTGGTTTGCAAGGCCGCACGCGTAATGCCTTGAAGAATCTGATTGGCGGTGGCAGGAACAGCGTCGCGCACTTCAACCAATTTCAGGTCACGGCGTTTGAGCATACTGTTTTCGTCTCTTAGTTTACGGGCGGTAACGATTTGTCCGGCTTGCAGCGTCTGTGAATCACCAGCGTCAATCACCACTTTCTTTCCCCAGATACGATCGTTTTCATCCATAATCTCCAGCTTATCCACAATCTGTTGTTCCAGGAAGCGGGTATCGCCCGGGTCAACTACTTCAACTTTACGCATCATCTGGCGAACGATTACCTCAAAGTGCTTGTCGTTGATTTTCACACCTTGCAGACGGTAAACATCTTGTACTTCGTTTACGATATATTCTTGAACGGCTGTCGGTCCCTTGATGGCAAGGATATCTGATGGCGTGATCGCGCCGTCAGACAAAGGCATACCAGCACGGATATAGTCGTTTTCCTGAACCAAGAGTTGCTTGGAGAGGGGAACCATGTACTTCTTTACTTCACCCAGTTTAGAGGTGACGGTAATTTCACGGTTACCACGTTTGATTTTTCCAAAGCCAATCTCACCATCAATTTCAGCTACAACAGCTGGGTTAGATGGGTTACGTGCTTCGAATAATTCAGTTACACGGGGCAAACCACCAGTGATGTCACCCGTTTTACCAACGGCACGCGGCATTTTAACAAGTACCTCGCCGGCCTTTACCAAGTCACCATTTTCCTTTATCACGTGAGCGCCTAAAGGCAGAGAGTAATTCTTCAGATAATTACCGTTTTCGTCCAGAATGTGTACAACCGGGGCTTTTGTCTTATCCTTAGGCTCAATAATGATTTTTTCCTTCAAACCGGTCGTTTCATCACTTTCTACAGTATAAGTAATACCCTCGATCACACTTCCAAACTCTATCTTACCTGCAACTTCAGATACGATAACGGCATTGAACGGATCCCATTCAATAATGATATCCCCTTTCTTTACAGTATCGCCGGCATTGAAGAATAATTTTGAGCCGTAAGGTATGTTATGTGCCAAAAGTACAATCTTTGTGTTCGGGTCGACGATACGCATTTCTGCCAAACGGCTTACCACAACCTGATGCTTCTTACCCGTTGCATCTACAGAAGCTACAGAGCGAAGTTCATCTATCTCCAGAATTCCATCGTATTTAGACGTAATGCTGTTTTCCGTAGCAATATTGGATGCAATACCACCGACGTGGAAGGTACGCAAGGTAAGCTGAGTACCCGGTTCACCGATTGACTGTGCAGCAATAACGCCTACCACTTCACCTTTTTGAACCATTTGTCCGGTAGCCAGATTACGTCCGTAGCACTTGGCGCATACCCCTTTCTTGGATTCGCAGGTAAGTACCGAGCGGATTTCTACGCTTTCTATCGGAGAATCTTGTATCTTGCGTGCTACGTCTTCGCGTATTTCCTCGCCAGCTTCTACAAGCAGTTCGCCTGTAAGCGGATGTTGGATATCGTGAACCGATACGCGGCCTAAGATACGTTCGTATAAGGATGCAATCACCTCTTCGTTGTTTTTCAGTTCGGTACATACCAAACCACGTAGCGTGCCGCAGTCTTCTTCATTAATGATTACATCGTGGGATACGTCCACCAGACGACGAGTCAGGTATCCTGCATCGGCAGTCTTCAAGGCAGTATCCGCCAAACCTTTACGGGCACCGTGGGTAGAGATGAAGTATTCCAGCACTGACAAACCTTCTTTGAAGTTCGACAGGATGGGGTTTTCAATAATCTGACCACCTTCTGCTCCACTCTTCTGGGGCTTAGCCATCAAACCACGCATACCTGATAACTGGCGAATCTGTTCTTTCGAACCACGAGCACCGGAGTCCATCATCATGAATACCGAGTTGAATCCATCATTATCGGCTGTTAGTTTCTTAATCAGGATTTCCGACAAGCGGCTGTTGATGTGTGTCCAAGTATCGATGATCTGGTTATAACGCTCGTTGTATGTAATAAATCCCATGCTGTAATTAGCCAAAATTTGTTCTACCTCAGCATAACCTTCTTTCACCAATGTGTCTTTCTCTTCCGGGATAAGAACGTCGGACAAATTGAACGACAAACCTCCCTTGAAGGCCATCTGGTATCCTAAGTTCTTAATGTCATCAAGGAACTGAGCGGTACGGGCTACTCCACAAGTCTTGATTACGTCGCCAATGATGTCGCGTAGGGATTTTTTTCCCAAAACTTCATTCACATAACCAACTTCCTTAGGAACAAATTCGTTTACCATAACGCGACCCACTGATGTTTCCATCATCACTTTTGCAGATTTTCCTTCGGCGTCTAAAGTCTCAACATATACCTTGACGGGAGCATGTATATCTACTTTCCCCTCATTGTAGGCAATTGTTGCTTCTTCCACTCCGTAGAATGTCAAGCCTTCGCCTTTCGAACCGGGACGTAATTTGGTGATATAATATAATCCCAATACCATATCCTGTGAAGGTACAGTGATAGGAGCGCCATTAGCTGGGTTCAGAATATTATGCGAAGCAAGCATAAGCATCTGGGCTTCCAACACAGCCTCGTTACCAAGTGGCAAATGGACAGCCATCTGGTCACCATCGAAGTCTGCATTAAATGCAGTACATGCAAGTGGATGCAACTGAATAGCTTTCCCTTCAATCAACTTTGGCTGGAAGGCTTGGATACCCAAACGGTGCAAGGTTGGAGCACGGTTCAGCAATACGGGATGACCTTTCATCACATATTCCAGAATATCCCATACAACCGGCTCTTTGCGATCTACAATCTTCTTGGCCGATTTCACCGTCTTTACGATACCGCGCTCAATAAGCTTACGGATAATGAATGGTTTGTAAAGTTCGGCAGCCATGTTTTTGGGGATACCACATTCGTGCATCTTCAGTTCAGGACCTACCACAATAACCGAACGGGCAGAATAGTCCACACGTTTACCCAATAAGTTCTGACGGAAACGTCCTTGTTTCCCTTTCAAGCTGTCAGACAAAGATTTCAGCGGACGATTAGCATCCGTCTTTACGGCGCTCGACTTACGAGAGTTGTCAAACAAAGAGTCAACAGCTTCCTGAAGCATACGTTTCTCGTTTCGCAGAATCACTTCAGGCGCCTTAATATCTATCAGTCTTTTCAGACGGTTGTTACGAATAATCACCCGACGATACAGGTCGTTAAGGTCGGAGGTGGCAAAACGGCCTCCATCCAAAGGTACCAAGGGGCGAAGTTCGGGAGGAATCACCGGAACTACTTTTACAATCATCCATTCAGGACGGTTGCGACCCCGAGAGGCACGGAACGATTCCACAACCTGCAAGCGTTTCAATGCTTCGTTCTTGCGTTGCTGCGAAGTGTCGGTACTTGCCCGGTGACGCAGGTCGTATGACAGCGTATCCAAGTCTAATCGAGCCAATAAGTCGTAAATAGCTTCCGCACCGATTTTAGCAATAAACTTATTCGGGTCGGAATCTTCTAACAATTGGTTCTCTTTCGGTAAGCTATCAATGATCTGCAGATATTCTTCTTCAGACAATAAGTCTAATTCTTCAACTGAACTAATGATACCCGGCTGAATTACGACATACCGTTCGTAGTAAATAATAGAGTCGAGTTTTTTCGTCGGAATCCCCAACAGATAACCAATCTTGTTAGGTAAAGAACGGAAGTACCAGATATGAGCTACGGGTACAACCAAATGGATATGTCCCATACGCTCGCGACGAACTTTCTTCTCTGTAACTTCTACACCACAACGGTCGCATACTATCCCCTTGTAACGGATGCGTTTGTATTTTCCACAATGGCATTCATAGTCCTTGATAGGACCAAAAATGCGTTCGCAGAATAAACCGTCACGTTCCGGTTTGTACGTACGATAGTTGATTGTTTCCGGTTTAAGAACTTCGCCGCTGGAATTCTCAAGAATCTCTTCGGGCGAAGCCAAACCAATCGTTATTTTTGAAAAGTTACTCTTTATCTTATTTTCTTTTCTAAAAGCCATATGTTTTTTTCTATAAAGAGTTAATCAATTAGTCAAGTGTAAAACTTAATCCAAGTCCTCTCAATTCGTGAAGCAGCACGTTCAAGGATTCGGGAATGCCCGGGTTAGGCATCGGTTCACCTTTCACGATGGCTTCATACGCTTTCGAGCGGCCTACTACATCATCGGACTTAATAGTAAGTATTTCCTGCAGGATGTGCGCTGCACCAAAGGCCTCAAGCGCCCAAACTTCCATTTCTCCAAAACGCTGACCACCAAACTGTGCCTTACCTCCCAATGGCTGTTGGGTAATAAGTGAGTACGGGCCAATGGAACGGGCATGCATCTTGTCGTCAACCATGTGACCCAGTTTCAAGAAGTAGGTAACACCTACTGTGGCCGGTTGGTCGAAACGTTCGCCGGTGCCACCATCATAAAGATAGGTTTTACCATAGCGGGGAACACCTGCTTTGTCAGTCCAGTCATTCATGTCATCTATGGAAGCGCCATCAAAGATTGGCGTAGCAAATTTGACATTCAAGGTCTGGCCTGCCCATCCCATTACAGCTTCGAATATCTGACCTAAGTTCATACGCGAAGGTACACCGAGCGGATTCAAGCAGATATCAACGGGAGTTCCGTCTTCCAGAAAAGGCATATCTTCCTGACGTACTATTTTGGAAACAATACCTTTGTTTCCATGTCGTCCGGCCATTTTATCTCCAACCTGAATCTTACGCTTTTTGGCTATATATACTTTCGCCATCTGGACAATACCGGTCGGCAACTCGTCACCTATGGTAAGGTCGAACTTCTTACGCCTTAATTCGGCATCCAGTTCCTTGTACTTTTTAATATAATTCAGGATAACTTCTTTTATCAAATCGTTCTTCGAGGGGTCGGCTGTCCATTTACTTACCTGAACAGCATTGTAATCCAGAGACTCCAGTTCCTTGCGTGTGAATTTTACACCCTTGGCAATAACCTCGGTATTCATATAATCTTTCACGCCCTGTGATATTTTGCCATTAACCAGCACCATCAGTTTATCTACCAGCACACTTTTCAGGGTGCTCATTTTCTGCTCGTATTCTTCATCTAATTTAGGAAGAATCGCCTTGTCGGTCAGTCTGGATTTACGTTTCTTGATAGCTTTGGAGAACAGACTTGTTTCGATTACCACACCGCGTAATGACGGAGTTGCTTTCAGAGACGCATCTTTTACATCTCCGGCTTTATCACCAAAGATAGCGCGTAATAATTTTTCTTCGGGAGAGGGATCTGATTCGCCCTTCGGCGTAATCTTACCTATTAGTATATCGCCCGGTTCAACACGTGCACCTACGCGTACAATACCTCTTTCATCCAAATCGCGGGTAGCTTCTTCGCTTACGTTCGGTATATCAGAGGTAAGCTCTTCCATACCACGTTTGGTTTCGCGCACTTCCAGAATATATTCGTCGACGTGAACAGATGTAAAGAAATCTTCTCTTACCATTCGTTCATTCAATACGATAGCATCCTCATAGTTGTACCCTTTCCAAGGCATGTAAGCTACTTTTACATTGCGGCCTAATGCTAATTCTCCTTTTTGGGTAGAATAGCCTTCCGTAAGTATCTGTCCTTCCTTTACGCGTTGGCCACGTTCGCAAATCGGACGTAAGTCTACGGTAGTACTTTGGTTGGTCTTCCTCCATTTCGGAATACTATATGAAACAATCGCATCTTCAAAACTAACAAACTCTTCGTTCTCAGTGCGGTCGTATTTAATCTTAATACAAGTGGAGTCTACAAACACCACTTCTCCATCATGCTCAGCTCTGATTTGCGTGCGCGAATCACTTGCCACCTGAGCTTCAATACCTGTACCTACGATAGGTGCCTCGGGGCGTAATAACGGAACAGCCTGGCGCATCATGTTTGATCCCATCAAGGCGCGGTTCGCGTCATCATGTTCGAGGAAAGGTATTAAGGAAGCAGCAATAGATGCAATTTGAGTAGGTGAAACGTCCATCAAATCCACTTCAGCAGGCGTTACCTGCGGAAAATCAGCTTCAAGTCTTGATTTCACCCTTTCGCGGACAAACCGACCATTATCATCTAAGGGAGCATTTCCCTGAGCAATCGTCATTTTCTCTTCTTCTTCAGCTGTGTAATATGACAGACCTTCTTCCGCGAAGTCCACCTGTCCGTCTTTTACGCGACGGTAGGGGGTGGATATAAACCCAAGATCGTTAATCTTGGCATATACGCAGAGAGAAGAAATCAAACCGATGTTCGGACCCTCGGGCGTCTCAATCGGACACAAACGGCCATAGTGCGTATAATGCACGTCACGTACCTCGAATCCGGCACGTTCTCTCGAAAGACCGCCGGGGCCTAAGGCAGAGAGACGGCGTTTATGGGTGATCTCAGCTAACGGGTTGGTTTGATCCATAAACTGAGACAATGCGTTTGTACCGAAGAACGAATTGACAACGGAAGAGATAGTCTTCGCATTAATCAAGTCTATAGGTGCAAACACTTCATTGTCTCTTACATTCATGCGTTCGCGAACAGTACGCGACATACGGGACAGACCTACGCCAAACTGGTTGTAGAGTTGCTCGCCTACGGTACGTACACGTCGATTACTTAAGTGGTCGATATCATCAACTATCGCTTTTGAATTGATCAACTCAATCAGATACTTAATAATCTCGATTATATCTTCTTTCGTCAGGACTTTCACTTCAATGTTGGTGGTGAGTCCTAATTTCTTATTGATACGGTAACGTCCAACCTCTCCAAGGTCGTATCGTTTCTCAGAGAAAAACAGATTGGTGATAATCTCACGGGCACTTGCCTCGTCTGCCGGTTCTGCATTTCTCAACTGTCTGTAAATATACAATACAGCTTCTTTCTCCGAGTTGCTGGGGTCTTTTT